>CALWRY010000003.1 GCA_944384065.1 uncultured Enterocloster sp.
GGAGCGGGAGGTAAATGCCATCAGCATGGCTGCATAGCACTTCTTCAGATATACCATGGGGTTCAGGCCGTGAACGGTCAGCAGGATCAGTTGGATCACAAACTGGATTGCCACTGCCAGGTACAGCGCCGCAATGAACTTGCCCACCTCGATGATGGAGGCCAGGCCTCTCTGGGCAATGGTGTTGGCAAGCAGAGCCGTAACCGCCCAGGGCATGTAGTCCAAAATCAGCAGAGCCATATTGATCATAGCCTTGTGGGCCGCGTTGATCAGGTCGTAAAGGGGCTTGGCCGCTTCCTTGCTCTCATAGTTGATCCACCAGATGGCAAGGCCAAGGAAGGCGGAGAAGATAACCAAGCCGATGATGTTGCTGTCCACCATAGCTCCCACGATGTTGCCGGGGATCAGATTCTTGATGGTGGTAGCCACAGGGGTAATCTCCTTTGCCGTAGCGGTTCCGTCCTCAACCAGGGAGGCGCCCTGTCCTACGCCGAGAATCATTCCCACTGCAACGCCGATGACAGCCGCGATGGCCACCATGCCCATGGTCACGGCGATGGTCCTCTTTACCAGGAGCCCCATGGTTTTTCCCTGCTGCATGTTGATGATAACCTGCATGATGGAAACCATAACCAGGGGAACCACGATCATCTTAATCAGGTTGATGAAGCCGTTGCCCACCATGTCGAACCAGGTGGTGGTCTCCTTAACGAAGGTCACGTCCAGGGGCGCGTCCGGGAAACCGGCCACAACCTGGATGGCCAGGCCCAGCACAAGGCCCATGCCCGTGCCGATCATAACGACTGCGGCGAAATCCATGTGCTTCTTGTGGTACAGCACGTGAATCAGGTAAAACAGGACCGCAAGCACTGCCAGAAAAACAATTGTTTTTACATCACTTATCATTAAAAAGCTTTGAAAAAATACGTTATCCATACTCTAAATCCCTCCTCTTTGGCTGCTGCTACATAAAGTTGTACTCTGTGACAATCTTCTCTCGCCCCGCCGTCACATCCGTAAAGTACTCGTAATAGCTGATACCTAAAAATGAACCGGAAATGTTATAAAGGTTCTCGAAGCCTCTTCCCTTTAACGCCATAATCCCGTTGTAGCTCCTCTGGCTGGTCCTGCAGTGCAGATATACCGGGCGGTCCTTGGGGATCTCGCCGGCTCTCTGCCGCAGCTCGCCCAAGGGAATGTTCACCGCGCCCTTTAAGTGGCCTGCCGCGAACTCTCCGGGCGTCCGCACATCCACAATATAGGCCCCGCTCTCCACCAGGCCGCGAACCTCGCTCACATGAACCTGCTTAAAGACGCCGTGGAGAACATTGAGGCCAACCAGGGCCGCCAGATTCACAATGTCCCTTGCCGTGCCGAACACCGGGGAATAGCACAGCTCCAGCTCTTTCAAATCCTCCAGGGTTCCGCCCATGGTGATCATCGCGGCAATCACGTCGATCCGCTTATCCACATTCCCCTTTCCTATGGCCTGGGCACCCAGGATCTTTCCGGTGGGAACCTCGAACACCAGCTTAAAGTGAACCGGGGAGCTTCCCGGCATGATCCCCACCTTGTCCATGGCCATGGTGTACACAGAGTCGCAGGGGATCTGGTTCTGTCTGGCCGTCTTTTCATTGAGACCCGTGGCGGCCGCGTTAAGCTCGAAGATCCGGACCGCGCAGGAGCCGATGACGCCCTTATTTCTGCCGCCGGTGCCGTACATGGCGTCCGCCGCCGTCCTGGCCTGCCTGAGAGCCGGTCCCGCCAGGGGAAGCTTTGCCGGCCTGCGGGTCAGGCTGTTATACACCTCGATGGCGTCTCCCACCGCGTAGATGTGGGGATCGCTGGTGCGAAAATCCGGCGTCACCTTGATGGCGCCCGTCTCGCCCAGCTCCAGCCCGGCCTCCTTAGCCAGTGACGTCTCGGGCGCTACGCCGATGGCAAGCACCACCACGTCAGCAGGCAGCTCCCTGCCGGAGGCCAGGACAACCTTCTCCTCCGTGATGGCCTTCACGCCGTCCCCCAGGTACAGCTCCACGCCGTTGTCCATAAGCTCCTTGTGGAGGATCTGGCTCATATCGTAATCAAAGGGAGCCATCACCTGATTTGCTGCCTCCACCACGGACACGTGCTTTCCAGCCTCCCGCAGGTTCTCGGCCACCTCAAGGCCGATAAAGCCTCCGCCTATCACCACCACGTCGGCCTTTCCCTCCTGGCCCGCGTATTTGTCCAGCTTCACAATGTCATTCACATTGCGCACGGTAAATACATGGGGGAGAAACACACCCTCGATGGACCGGGGCCGGATGGGGCTGGACCCGGGTGAGAGCACCAGCTCGTCGTAGGCCTCCTCGTACTCCTCGCCGGTAAGCTCATTCCTGACCCGGACCTTCTTTGCCGCCCGGTCAATGGCGCAGACCTCATTGTTGATCCGCACATCAATATCGTAGGACGCCTTAAAGCCCTCCGGGGTCATCAGCACGAGAGACTCCGCATCCCCCACCGTCCTGCTCAGAAAATAGGGCAGGGAGCAGTTGGAAAATGACACGTGTTCCCCTCTCTCAAATACCGTTATGGACGCCTCCGCGTCCAGACGTCTGACTCTGGCGGCAGCGGAAGCGCCTCCCGCCACACCGCCTACTACAAGTACTCGCTTTCCCATTATTCCCTCCTTTTATCAGGCCGGCTTATGCCTGGATGTTTTGAATCACACGCTCCACCGCCGTCTTGATATTCTTCGTATCCGTGGCAAGGTTAAAGCGCACAAAGCCGTGGCCCGTAAAGCTGAACCACTCGCCCACATCACAGGCCAGACGGCACTTCTTCTGGATAAAGTCCGCCACCTGGTCGCCCGGCATATAGCCCCGCAGGTCGATCCAGGAGAGGTATGTGCCCTCCAGAGGCGTCACAACAATCTTCGGGCACTTCTCGGCAAATTCCTTCACCATATACTCATAGTTGTGGCAGATCAGGGCCTTTACGTTCTCCAGCCACTCCGCGCCTCCCCGGTAAGCGGCCTCCAGGGCGGTAAGGCCCATCACATTGGCCTCCGGGCATCCGATGCTCTTGATGTACGCGTCATAGGTCTTCATCAGATCCTCATTGAAGATGATCACATGGGAGTGGATCAGGCCGGCCAAGTTGAAGGTCTTGGAACCCGCATTCAGAAGAATCAGGATATCCTTGTAGGCCCCGCCCTTCACGATGGAGGAAGAAATAAACTTGTGATCCCCATAGGTAAAATCCTGATGAATCTCATCGGACAGGACTAAAACCCCGTGCTTTTTGCAGATGTCAAACATGCCTGCAAGCTCCTCCTCGGTCCACACCCGGGATACCGGATTGTGGGGCGAGCAGAGAATGAACATCTTCACATCGTTGTCCGCAATCTCCTTCTCAAACTTGGCCAGATCCAGGGTATAATAGCCCTCGTGGTTGTCCAGCTCGCAGGTTACCAGCTTTCTGCCCGCGTTCAGGATCGCGTCGTAGAAGGGATAATACACCGGTGAGCAGATAATGACGGAATCTCCCTCCTTGGTGTAGGAGCGCACCGCAGCGTACAGGGAGCCCACCACGCCTGTGGCAAAACGGACATTCTCCTTGGCCAGATCCATGCCGTGGTGCTCCTTCTGCCACGCAAAAAACGCGTCATAGTAGGAATCCTCTACTCTTCCGTAGCCAAAGACTCCATGATTGACGCGCTCGATCAGTGCATCGCGCACTGCCTTGGGAGACTGGATTTCCATATCGGCGACCCACAGCGGAAGCAGATCCGCATCCCCGAAGATCTCCTGAAGGGAATCCCACTTGAGTGTGCCGGTCCCCCTTCTCTCCACACAATTCTCGCTGCAGAACTTCTCAAAATCCATTACATATACCACCCTTTCTTTGTTTTATTTTTTGTTTACTAGCTGAATCATATTATAGTACTTATTATATTTGATGTCAATATGCGTGGATATTTTTAAATACAATTAGGCATTATGCATAAAAAATCAGGATATTTTTAGTAAAATTGTTTTCTCACTTAACTATTTTAACAGGTGAAGTGTCCGCTTTTACAGAACCTTAACGCCGCCGTCCCGGCCTCTGCCTTTTACAGGCCTGCGAAGACTGTTTTTAAGGCTGTTTTTAAAGCGGTACAAACTTGAAACAATATCCGGAATATGCTATGATTAAACACATTAGAGCAATCAGGAGCGGATTTTGTATGAATAACCTTTCAGACATTGACGGACTGTACCGCCGGCTGAATGTCCGGGCGGACATGCTGTATGAGTTCGTCATCTTATATCACAACTACATCTACAGCCAGCACACCTACGAGGCGGAAAACTGCAATATGATGGAGATACATACTCTCACCTATATCGACGATCAGCCCGGCATCACCGCCACGGAACTGTCAAAGATATGGCACAAGAGCAAGAGCGCGATTTCCCAGACCATCAAAAAACTGATGAACGCCGGGTATGTGGAAAAACGGTATTTGGAGAATAATGAAAAGACAGCGCGCCTATTCGTGACGGAAAAGGGGAAACGGCTCTCCAACGTCCACAAGGCCTACGATGTGGCTGACATCAGCCAGACCACCGCCTATCTGGTAGAGCGGTGCAGCGAGGCGGACCTGGATGCCTTCTACAGAGTCCTTGAAGAATATCTGAAATTATTAAAATCCGAGTAAACCCGCATGGGCCCGGCAGGCAGGAGCGCCGCCTAAAAACCGGGCTGCAGCCAAAAAACTGCAGCCCGGTTTTTAGGCGGCAAAACATTTCCTTCCCGCCCCGCAAAAACGGTTCCCTATACAAATTTAATCAGGTTCAGTCCCACTTCCTCGGAATATTCCCGGTCAATTTCCCCCTCAATCTGATGAAGGAAAAACTCCCCTGTAAGGCTTACGATCCCCCGATTCAGATGGCCTGCATGAACCTCCCCTTTCTCAGGGTTTCCCACCGCCATGTGGATGTGCAGGTAGGTATTGCCATTCATAGTGGAAATATTGCCCATGCAGGAGGCGATCTCAAAATCCCCCTTATACTCTTTGGACTCATACTGGAACTTTTCCCTGTTGAACACTCCCAGGGTCACCTCGCCCACAGCGCCGATTCCGTTCACCGTTCCCAGACGGATATTCTCCTTTTCGCAGACCTGGCTCACCGCCTGTAAAATCTCCTCGCCCCTGTCAATTCGAAGTACATAATCTTTTTCGTATTTTCTGTATTCCATTCTCTTTCCTTCCTTTCTGTTCCTTTCGCCGCAGCCTCTGCGG
This sequence comes from uncultured Enterocloster sp., assembly GCA_944384065.1. GTDB lineage: Bacteria > Bacillota > Clostridia > Lachnospirales > Lachnospiraceae > Enterocloster. Next base: position 5,270 of record CALWRY010000003.1, read on the forward strand.
AGATCCTATGTAACAGTTCAGACGGCGGGCATACCCCAAAGGGCACCTAGTCTTCTTGCCCGGCTTTTGCCGGGCAAGAAGCATCGGATGTCCATACCCCGGAGGGCACCTAGTCCGATGTATAAACAGGGGCAAAACCATGTTTACAAGCCAGCTTGACACCTGCTTTTGCCCCTGTTTACCCGCCGTCTGAACTGTTACGATCCTATTTCATGCAAGCCCGGATCAGGCGGAACACCTGCTCGCTGGTGTCCGTCATATTCTCCCGGGCCGCAGCCGGATCCATGGCCTCCTTTAGGGTGACAATTCTTCGCAGAATGGGGAAGAACGCGTCGATCCCCGCTGCGTTGCAGGCGATGGCATCCTTGGTTACGCTCCCCGAGAAGGCAATGACCTTTTTCCCGTACTCCTTGGCAGTCTTCGCCACACCGATAGGCGCTTTTCCCATAACGGTCTGGCCGTCCAGACGCCCCTCGCCGGTAACCACAATATCCGCATCCTTCACGTAGTCGGCCAGACGGGTTTCCTCCAGCACAATTTTGATTCCGGATTCCAGAACCCCGCCAAGGAAGGCGTAAAAGGCAAAACCGATCCCTCCGGCTGCGCCGCAGCCCGGCGTTTTGCTGTCGGTTCCGGGATATTTCTTCTCCACGAGAGCCCCGTATGCCTCCATCCACCGGTCCATTCTGGCGATCATCTCCTCATCTGCCCCCTTCTGGGGACCGTAAATAGCGCTGCAGCCCCAAGGCCCGCAGAGGGGATTGGTCACATCGCAGGCAATGCGGAAGGTACACTCCTTAAGCTCCGGCATCGCGTCCCCATCCTCAATCCGGCGCAGAACCTCCAGCCCCTGTGCGCCAAAGGGAACCTGATTTCCCTTTTCATCCAGCATGCCGAATCCCAGAGCCTGGAGCATGCCCACGCCGCCGTCATTAGTAGCGCTCCCTCCAATGCCCACCAGGAAATGACGGCATCCTCTTTTAATCCCATCCCGGATCACCTCGCCCACGCCGTAGGTGGTTGTGACCATGGGATTTTTCTCCCCGTCCTTTAACAGGGTGATCCCAGCCGCTCCCGCCATCTCCAGGACTGCGGTTTTGCTCTTTGCAATTACGCCGTAGGAACAGTCCACCGTACTTCCCAGAGGGCCTGTCACCGGCAGGGTCACGATCTCTCCGCCCATGGCGCTCACCACAGCCTCCACGGTTCCCTCGCCGCCGTCCGCCAGCGGGCGGACGCAGACCTCAGCCTCCGGCCAGGCCTTCTTCACTCCCTCCCCAATGGCGGATCCCGCCTCCAGAGAGGACAGGCTTCCCTTTAATGAGTCAATAGCAATGGTAACTTTCATTTTCCTTCTCCTCCTATTGCGCCGGATCCGGCGCTTCCGGCTCCAGCTTTTGATAGTTCCATTGTAACAGATTTTTCTTCGTTTTAAATGTCATATAAGACAAATTATATCTTGCTCTTAGGAAAATGATTTGTTATAAATAACATATACAGCGGCACGCATATCTGACAGAAAGCAATTTTCAAACACGCGCCAGCAAACAGGAGGTCTTCTTTCATTATGGACACCATCCGGCAAAAGACAGCCCAGCAGATTGTGGATACGGCCAAAAGCGTCTGCGGTTTTGACATCAATTTTATCGGGGAGGACGGAATTGTCCTGGCCAGCACGGATCCGGAGCGCATCGGAGCCTTCCATGAGGCCGGGCGTCAGGCCATTCTGGCAGGCACCTCCATCGAGGTTGCCGAGGACAACCTCTTTTACGGCGCGAAAAAAGGGGTGAATCTGCCCATATTTTACCACGGCTCCATCATCGCGGCCATCGGCATCACCGGCGAGGTGGAGGCTGTGCGCAAGTACGGCGCCCTGGCCTGCCGGATCACGGACATGCTTCTGCGGGAGCGGGATCTCTACGTCCAGGGAAGCCAGCGCCAGAACACCATCCATTATATCATGGAAAACCTGGTAAAGGGAAACTCCATCACCCCCGCCTGGCTGGATCATTTTTTTGAGGAATATGGAATCGACCGTACCGGCCTCTACCGCACGCTGATCCTGGGGCTGAATCCCCAGTACCATCCCGGCCGCCTTCCTCTGGCCCATCCGCGCATCACCCATGCTTTGGAGCAGACCGGATCCCCCCTATATACCTTCCTCTATCCTGAGGAGTACATTCTCTTTCTGAGGGATCAGGCCCTTTCCCAGGCTCTCCCCATTTTGGAGCGTCTGGGCAGGGAGCTTGGGGATATTTTGCACATCGGCATAGGAAGCCCTCGGAGTATTCTCCAGCAGTCTCTCTCTTATCAGGACGCGGAGGCAGCAGCGGAGAGTCTCGGCCCGGATGGCATCATCGCCTTCTACGAGGATCTGGATCTGGAACTGATTACGGCAAGCGTTCCCGCAGACGCCAGGGAACGTTTCCTCGCCAAAACCATTGCCCCTCTGTCCCAGGAGGACCGCGCGCTTTTGGCTGTCTATTTCGACGAGGACCGATCCCTTGTCCGCACCTGCAGACGCCTATTTCTCCACAAGAACACCCTTCAGTACCGGCTGGGCCGGATTCACCGCCTCTGCGGCTATGATCCCCGCTCCTTTAAGGAGGGGGCGGTGCTGTATTTGGCGCTGCGGGCGGCAGGCACGATATTATGATGCTGGGTGCAACTGACCGCAAGAATCTAAGAAATATCAGCCTATGGTTCTTTTGGAGTGGCCGCCAGCATCTTTGGACCGTTGGCTGCGGTGCTAGTAGCTATCATGCCATTAGTAACGCTGAGCAGTGATTGGGTTGTGATTGGGATTGGATTTATTGTCGCTGCTGCTAATATTTTTATAGGCGAAAAGATACTCCGAAAAAATTAAAGAAAACAGTTAAGGCATCCAGAAGGGGGACTGTCCCGCAGGACAGCCCCTTCAACTTTTTCTGATTTTAAACATCCCGCCCTGGCGGAGCGGGATATGGCGGCTTACGTATCGCTGTAGTGGCCTCTGCAGTGCGCAATATAGATACGGCCGCTTTCCATATGATAGACCAGACGGTCTTTGTCGTTGATCCTGCGGCTGTACTCTCCCTGCAGGTCACCGGTCAGAGGTTCGGGTTTTCCAATCCCTTCCATACAGCCGTTTCGCTCAATATCCTTTATGAGCTGATTAATGCGTTTAATCGTCTTTTTGTCCTGAGTCTGCCAGTAGAGGTAGTCTTCCCAGGCATCGTCAGACCAGATTTTTTCACTCATCCTCCACCTCGATCAGTTTGTGTGCCGTGCCCTTGCCCTCGCGCAGCTCCTGGACAGATTTTTTTACATAGGCCATGTTTGCCTCGGAAAAAAATGGGTCGGGAGCCTGGGCGATTTCAAACGGGATACGTTTTTCTCGTAAAACTGCTTTCACAAAAAGATTGATTGCTGTGGACGTATTTAATCCGACATTGGAGCAGAATTTGTCAAAGTCGGCTTTATCTTTCTGGTCTACCCTTGCGGTTAAAGTTGTCAGAGCCATAGAGTTCTCCCCTTTCTGTGTTCTATTCAATTTAATTATAGCACTATCGTATGCCAATAGCAAGCATCTGTATTACAAAAGGGGCCATCCCGCAGGACAGCCCCTTCCCAAATTCAGCTTTTAATCTACCTTAATCACACTCTTCACAATATTTGCCTTATCCGCCACGCTCTGGTCCATCGCCTCCTGGATATCATCCAGGGAGAAAATATTGGTGACAATTCCCTTCACATTCACCTTTCCGGAGGCCACCGCATCAATCGCCATGGGATAAATATGGCGGTAGCGGAACACGGTCTTGAAGGTCACTTCCTTGTCCAGGGCCAGACTCATCTCCAGATTCATCTTCCCGGTCTTTCCGTAGCCCACCAGGACAATGTTGGAGCCCTTCTTTACCGCATGGATGCACTGGTTCGTGGTGATCTCCGTGCCTGCGGTTTCGATAGCCAAGTCCGCGCCCTGGCCTCCGGTAAGCTCCATGATACGCGCTGCCGCGTCGCAGGATGCTCCGTTTACCACCTCCCAGGCTCCAAGCTCTTTGGCCTTCTTAAGACGTTTATCCATCACATCCACCACAATCACCCGTGACACGCCCATGGCCAGGCAGGCCATCATGGACACCAGGCCAATGCAGCCCGCGCCGAACACCACGGCCGTCTGTCCCAGGTGAGCGCCCCCCTGGTTCGCGGCGTGGAAACCCACGGCCAGAGGCTCAATCAGAGCCGCCTCCATGGTGTCCATATTGTCCGGAATCTTAAAGCAGAGAGCCGCCTCGTGGGCCACATACTCCTGGAATACGCCGTCCACCGGAGGTGTGGCAAAGAAGATCACATCCTTGCACAGGTTGTACAGCCCCTTTTTGCAGAACTCGCACTTCCCGCAGGTTTTTCCAGGCTCCAGGGCCACCTTGTCGCCGGGCTTCACGTTTGTAACCTTTGCGCCCACCTTTACCACAGTGCCGCCGCACTCATGGCCCAGCACAAAGGGCGGTTTTACCACATAGTCCCCGATGGCGCCGGACTCATAGTAGTGCAGATCAGAGCCGCAGACTCCCACGTACTCAACCTTGACTAAGGCCTCATCCTCCTTTGGCTCCGGTATGGGCCGTTCGATAAGCTCCATCTTTCCAATTCCCTGCATGACAGCAGTTTTCATCACTTTCTCCATCTTTTGCCCCTCCATTTAATACTCATAGATTCTGTGCATGGAATAATCCATATTTTTCAGTATCGCGCTGTCAAAATTCTTTTTTATCAGCTCCGCCTTAAGCGCCGCGCACTCCGGCTTATCCCAGAGATTGTGGAACTCCTGGGGATCCGTCTCATGATCGTAGAGCTCCCCGTAATCCTTCCCATGGTAATTGACGATCTTGTAGCGGCCGTCGAAATACATGGTGGCGAAGATCTCCTCGTGAGTCCCTTTAAGGCCCCGGTAATACTCACAGTATACCGCATCTTTGTGATGATGGGAATCCTGTTTTCCAGTAAGGATCGGCACAAGGCTTTTTCCCTGCATATAATAGGGAACCTCATACCCAGCTAACTCCATGATAGTGGGGGCAATGTCCACCAGCTCCACAAGGGCGTCGCTCTTAATCCCCTTCAAAATCTTCGACGGGCAGGACATGATAAGGGGCACATGGACAAGGGCCTCGTAAAAATAAGCTCCCTTCCAGTAAAGGCCGTGATCCCCATTCATCTCCCCGTGATCGCTCATAAAGATCACCAGGGTATTCTCCCTCTCTCCGATATCGTCCAGGTATTTGAGCAGCCTTCCAAACTGGTCATCCACCAGCTCGATCTCCGCATAGTAATCCCGAAAGCGCTCCCTCTTGTCCATATCCGTAAGGCTGGGAAAGGGCTCCGCCTGTCCGTCCTGGCCGCCCTGGTAAAAATCCTTCTGCTGGTGGGGCGGCTTATTGTCGAGCTCCCCGTCCTCCCAGAGCGGAAGAGGCATATCCTCAATTTTGAGCCTATCCTTGTAGGCCTGAGGCGGATCAAGAGGCGGATGGGGGTCGTAGGGATTTAAGCTGATAAGCCAGGGGCCCCCCTTCTTTCTCGCCTCCTCCATAAACTCAATAGCCTTCTCCACGCACCAGGTAGTCTGGTGATACTCTGCCGGAACGCCAACCGTTTTTCCGGTAAAATTGGGGTTGCGCACCGGGGGCCACTGGGACATGCTGGGATACTCGCCCCCGTAGATGTCCTCCCATTTTACCCCTTTTTCCTCCAGCCAGTTCTGGTAGGCGTTCACACCCTTCGGCCAGTCGTTGTTGGGATGCTCGCTCCACTGCATATAAGTATAGCCGTCGTCCGTCCGGGTCTCCATCTTCCCCTGGGCCGAGGTCAGATGCAGCTTTCCCGAGAGTCCGCAGGTATAGCCCTCGTCCGCCAAAAGCCTTGTCACCAGCTTCTCATCCTTGGAGTAAAATTCATTTCCGTTGGCCATGGTCTTCGTGGTTCTGGGATACCGTCCGGTTAAGAAGCAGGAACGGCTGGGCGAGCAGATAGGCGCCTGGGTGTAGGCCCTGGTAAAAGCCACTCCCTCCTCAATAAATTTATCAATGTTCGGCGTTTTGATATATGGATTTCCCAGGGCGTGAATGGTATCCCACCGCTGCTGATCCGTACAAAACCACACAATATTCATCGGCTTATCCGCCATCTCTATTCCCGCCTTTCCAATCCAATTCTTGTATACAATTCTTCCGGAGCTTCATTTTCCCGAAGCAGCTTTTCCATGGCCTTTACCATGCGCTCCTCTGCCGCCTCATCCAAAATGGGATGCTCCTGGCTCGGATCCGTTTCCAGATCAAAGAGCAGATCCCCGTATTTTACATGATCCTCATATTGGTAGCAGGTATTGTCCGGCGAGGTGTCCCCGCTTGCCGGGATACGCATCAGCGCGGCCCCCTTGGCAAAGGAGAAACCCTCCGCCAGAGAAGCTCCCGCCCCCCTAAGCTCCTCCATGGAGAAGGGCTGGAACATGTGCAGGGGCACCAAGGTATAATTATACAGCGTCCCCTCCCCGGTCTTTCTGCCGCAGCGCATATACACATAGCGGCCATCTGTGATATTCACATGTTTTCCAAAATATCCAAACAAAATATAGTCGTGGATCTTCCGGTTTTCCCCCAGCACAGGCCGCAGGGAGGTCCCCAGCATATGCGCGGGCTTTTCGATGCCGAAATAGTCCAGGATCGTGGGAGCAATGTCTATGCTCTGGGACAGGGCATCCCTTCTCTCCCCGGCATGGCCTATGGCGGGATCCCACAGGAAGAAGGGCGTGTGGGTAATCTCCTCATAGCAGGGCATATAGTTCTTGGAGAAATAACCGTGCTCACCCAGAAGATATCCGTGATCCGTGTTCACCACCAACAGGGTGTCCTTCCACATGTCATGGCCGTCCAGGAAATCCAGAACCTTTCCCAGATAGCAGTCCAGCATGGAGAGCACCGCCCGGTAATTGAGCCTTGCGTCCCGAATCTGCCGCTCCCCTTCTTCGCCCTCAGCCACCTGGCCGTAATAGGGCCAGTCAAAATCATTTTCCTGATCCGTATAGAGCTTCTTATAAGAATCCGGCACAAAATAGGGCTCATGGGGATCAAAGTACTCCAGTTGGAGATACCAGTTATCCTTCTGATAATTCTCCTCCAAGAACCGCATCCCCCCCTGAAAGGTCCGCACATGGGGATGATTTTCCTCCGGAACCATTTTCTTCCGGTTGATGCCGTCCTGACGGTGCAGATCCAGATTCCCGTGAAAATCCGCCGCGTCCCCTATCCAGAAGTCCCCCTCCTGCCCCCGCACCATCTCGCAGGTTGAAAATTTGGTGTGGTAAGTGCTGCCGCCCTCCTGCCAATAATGGGCGTGATCCGTCACGCAGTGGGAATAGATCCCGTTCTCCCCCAATATAGAAGGAAGGGAATCGTCAAAAGGCTCCAACGGCCCCCAGCACCGGTGCAGAAAGTTGTAGCGCCCGGTGTGGAGCTCCCTTCTGGCAGGAATGCAGGGCAGGCTTCCCGTATAAAAACGGTCAAATGTCACACACCTCTCTCCCAGGCGCTTGAAATTCGGCATCTGGGATATCGAATCCCCGTAATTGGGAAGATATTTCCGATTCAGAGAATCGTACATGATCATGATTGCTCGCATACAAAATCCTTTCCTGGCGGCATCCTACCACCATTTAATAAGATCCGTTACTTTATTTCTCAAATCCACGAACTTAGGATCCGCAATATCCCTGGGCCTTGGGAGGTCATTTACCAGCGTTGTCTTTACCGTGGTGGGTTTATTGGTGAGAATCATGATCTTATTTCCCAAATAGACAGCCTCCTCAATATTGTGGGTGATGAAGAGAACCGTTGTCTTCGTCATCTCCCAGAGCTTTACCAGCTCATCCTCCAGGCGGAACCGCAGCTCGATATCCAGCTGGCCGTAGGGCTCGTCCATGAGCAAAAGCTCCGGCTCCGTGGCAAAAGCCCTGGCAATGCTCACTCTCTGGAGCATACTGGCGGAGAGCTGCTTCGGGTAATACTTTCTGTATTTGGAAAGTCCCACGATCTCCAGATACTTATCCACCTGAACCTTTTTCTTATCCTCCGGCACACCCTTGATGTCCAGGCCGAACCGCACATTCTCCTCCACGGTAAGCCACGGCATGGTGGAGTCCCCCTGGAAAATATAGGCAATGTTCTGCTTCCTGGGCTCTACCTTCTCGCCGTTTAAGAGGATCTCTCCGGAGGTGATGTCATAGATCTTTGTCAGGCTGTTTAAAAATGTGGTCTTTCCGCATCCAGTGGGCCCTACCACGCACATCAGATCCCCGTCCATGATGTCAAAGGACATATCATTTAAAACCAGAAGGTCCCCAAATTTTTTCGTCAGATGATTGACCTTTACCTTAACTTTATCGCTCATACCGTCACCTTCCTTATAATGTGCTGTCCATTACGCTGGTAATCTCTTTGCGCAGCCGCAGAAACTCCGGAGAGACGAGGCTCCTGGGACGGGGCATGTCAATCACATACTCCTTCTTGACGGTTGCCGGACAGTTTGTCAAAAGCAAAATACGGTCCGCCAGATACAGGGCTTCCTCAATATTATTGGTAACAAAGATAACGGTCCGCTTCTCCGTCTCCCAGATCCGCTGCAGCTCCTCCTGCATCAGGTATCGGGTCTGGGCGTCCAGAGCGCCGAAGGGCTCATCCATAAGCATAACCTCCGGCTCATTGCAGTAAGCCCTGGCGATTCCCACTCTTTGCTTCATTCCGCCGGAGAGCTGCACCGGATACGACTGCTCAAATCCCTGAAGGCCCACCAGATCAATATACTTCTGAGCCCTTTCCTGGCGCTCCTTTTTTCCGACGCCCTTCATTTTCAGGCCGTACTCCACATTCCCCATGGTAGTCATCCAGGGAAACAGGGAAATGGACTGGAACACCACGCCGCGGGAGGGCGCCGGCCCCTTGATGGGCTCTCCGTTCGCCTTTATCATACCGCCTGAGACTTTCTCAAAGCCGGCAATCAAATTGATGATCGTCGTCTTGCCGCACTGTCCCGGCCCAAACAGCACAAGAAACTCATTTTTCTTCGCACGGATATTCAGATCCTTTACCACCTGGTGCTCGCCCTCGGGGGTCATAAAGGTCTTGCTTACATTTTCACATTCAATAATGGGAGTACCTAATTCCCGCTCCTGTTCCATCGACATAACACACTCTCAGCCTTTCTCATAATAATTGCAAGGATAAATCCAACAACGCCGATCATCACAATACCGGACAGAATCTGAACCATATCGTTATTGTTCATTCCCGCCACAATCATCCATCCCAGGCCCTCGGAGGATCGAACCATCTCCGCCGCGAGAACCGTAGCCCAGCCGCTGGAGATCGCCACCTGCAGTCCCGCGAAAATAGCCGGCACCGAGGCGGGAAGAACCACTGTGGTAAATATCTTTCCTTCGCTTGCCCCCAGCATCCTGGCCGCGTTCACAATCTCCGGATCCACGCTCTTGGCCCCGGCCATGGAATTTAATGTCGTATTGGAAAAGGCAGCTAAAAATATAAGAAATACCTTAGCGCTCTCACCCAGCCCGAACCAGACAATGGAGATGGGAATCCAGGCAATGGGCGGAATGGGACGGATAATGCGGAACAATGGGTTAAAGATGGCCTCCGCCGTCGGGTACCACCCCATCAAAAGCCCCAGCGCCACTCCCACAAAGGAGCCGATGACAAAGCCGGCCATCACGCGCATAAGGCTGTATCCGGAATGAACCAGAATGCTGTGTTTGCCCACAGTTCCAAAGAATCCTTCCCCGATAGCCGCCACAACCTCTACAGGCCCGGGGATCAGCGTCCCCAGCTGGGTCAGGGAGGTTCCCAGCTGCCAGGCTATCAAAAAGAGGCCGATAGAAAGGCAGGCGGCAAATACTGACAATACGTTTTCTGACATTTTTCCTTTCATTTTGCGTTCATTCCTTTCGCCACTTTCAATTCCACCACGTGCAGCAGCGCGTCAAACACGGCTCCCACAGCTCCGATAGCCAGCATTCCCACAATAATGATATCCGGCCGGGAAATCGCCCTTGCCTGGGTAATCATATAGCCAAGTCCCTGGGTGGAGGCCAAAAGTTCCGCCGCAACCAGCGCGGTCCAGGCAGTTCCCAAGGCCACCCGCAGGCCTGTGAAAATCATGGGGAGGGCCGTTGGGATCGCAATCTTAAAAAGCTTCTGCCGATCCGTGGCCCCAAACACATCGCCCACCCACAGATGCAGCTCTTGGGTCTGCTGGATTCCCGTATAGCTGTTGACCACACAGGCGATGAGTGCGCCCAAAAAGATTACCAGGGCCTTGGAGGTCAGGCCGATTCCAAACAACAGAATGAACATAGGGATCCAGGCCAGGCCGGGGATAGGACGAATCATGTCAAACAGAGGTCTGACAAACCGATCCACCCATTTGTTCCACGCCATGGCAATGCCCAGGGGGACGCCCACAACCGCGCCCAAAAAATACCCAAACAGCGCCACCTTTAAGCTGGACCACAGATGCTGGATTAGGGTGGCTCCGTCCGGCGCCTTCGTATACAATTTCTCTATAAAGGTTTCAAATACTGTAACCGGTCCGGGAAATACCTTCTCCGATTTCAGATGCAGTACATTGATGCAGATGAACCATATCAATATAACCGTCAGGATCGACGCGCATGAGATAATAAAATATTTCGCCTGATTCTTTTTTTGCTCCATTCCTCTACCTCTTACTCCTGTCTACTTCAATTAAAGCAGTCCTGCGGGGCGTATTATAAATATGCCCCCAGTGTACGGGGACGCTTCCAAACGCCGTTTTGTACACTGAGGGCCTCCTTTCCTGCAGACGTGCTCTACCTTCCCATAGTCTTTGCCGCCTCCACAAAGGTGTCGTCAACAGACGCCGCCACATTCGGCAGCTCCTCTGCCGTGATCATCTCCTGATCCACGTAGAAATCCGCGATATCCACCATAAACTGTCCTATCTTGGTGTCCGTATTGACGGTATCCAGCGTATAATAGTCCTTGACCTCTATCTCCGAATCCATATCAGACTCGCTGTAGGTAATTCCTTCCTCCGCGTACCAGGTCATGGCCACATCCCGGCGCATAGCCTCGTCGTTCATCAGATCCTCACAGGCTCTGTAATAGCAGTTAAGAAAGGCCTCCACATCGCCTGCCCGGTTCTGCGCCACATCATTCTGTACAAAGATGGTGTCAACGATGGGGCTGTCAAGAACCATGTTCATGTCACAGACACACACATATCCGGCCTCTGCCAGCTGGTTCGTGTAGGGCATCTTCGTGGCAATCAGATCACCCTCGCCAGTGATGAACGCCTGGTAGGCCTGGGCATAATCCATGGAAACCATGCTGAAATCATCCGCCGTCAGCCCGAAGCTCTCCGCGTACTTAATCGCCTGATAGTGGGCAGTCGTTGCAAGCGGTCCTAAGATGGAAGCATCCTTGACAGTCTCTGCGCTTCCGATCACGCCCCGGTCGCTCTTAGCCGCCTTTGCAATATCGCTGTCCGCTCTGGCGTAAATCGACTCGCCGCCTGTGGTGATCACGCCGTCGCCCACGTATGTATACATGCCTGTGGCCAGGGCGTACACAGAAGCCATGCCGGATACCGCCACATCCAGGTCGCCGGAAGCCATGGCCTCGTTGATGGGAGCGCCGGTGGCAAAGATCTCGATGCTCACGTTCAGACCCGCGTCCTCAAAATACCCGGCCAGATCCGCCTGCCGCACGGGAAGTCCCAGGGAATTTGCCATGGTTCCAATCACCAGCTCCTCGCCGGAAACCTCTGCTGCGCCGCCTTCCTCAGCGGCCTCTGTCTCAGCAGCCTCCTCGCCGGCGCTCTCCTCTGCCGCCGTCTCCTCTGCGGCAGCCGCAGCAGCCGTCGTCTCTGAGCTTGCGGAGGATCCGCAGCCCCCCAGCATCGCCGCTGTCAAGACCATTGCCGTAATCCCATACAATTTCTTTTTCATAAAATACCTCCTTGTGAATTTTTATGACCGATCCGTTTTTGAATACGTATTCATTATAGATTTACTTGTATATATTGTCAATAGTTTTATTATCTTTTTTTATTTTTTGTTGATTTTTTAACAATCTTTTCCAGGTTTTGTGTCAAAATATGAAATTTCTTAGTTTATTGCCTCGATTCCCCTTCCAGCGCAAAAAAAGACTGCCTGCAATATTTCTATACCGCAGAGCAGCCTTGTCTTTCTTTATATTACCTATTTTGTCGTGCCGCGGAGAACCAGCCTGGGTTTCAGCCAGCGATGCATTTCCACATCCTTCTTTTCTATCAAATCCATAAGCAGCCTGCAGCTGAGCGGGATCATTTCCTCCAGATTCACGTGCACAGTGGTCAGTAGGGGATTTATCCATTTCAGGAGGGGGATATCATCCATCCCAATTATCTGCATATCCTCCGGTATGGCCAGCCCCAGCCGGGCCGCCGCCTTCATCACGCCGATTCCCAAAATATCGCTGTAGGCCAAAACCGCTGTTTTTCCCTTTCGGAACAGATCCGCATGCTCGGCCACACAGCGCTCCGCCGCGTTGACATCCAGATGACAATATAAAATATGGGTATCCTGGATCTCCCTCCCATATTCTTCCAATCCTTTTACAAAGCCCCGATAACGCCTCCGGGAGTCCTTTACTTCCTCCTCTACCGTAATAAAAACCGGCTCATATTCTTCAAACTGTCCCAGGTATTTTCCCGCCAGATAGCCTCCGTACTCACTGTCGGAGAACAGATAATTTAACTCCTGCCGGACATGCCCGCCGGCATTCATCATAAACACGCACGGTACCTGGTGATCGTTTATCAGCTTCACCTCCGCGTCCGACAGTTCCATTCGCAGGACCAGAAAACCATCCACTTTGTTTCTCTTGATGATTTTTTCAAAAGTCGGGTCATCCTTCCCGCTCTCCCCGTAATGAATCACCATCACATCATAGTCCCACTGCTTAAGCTCCCTTTGGAGACAGTCATATATGTGCGTCATCATAAGGTTTGTGCTCATATTTATGAAATGCTTGGGAAATAAAATTCCAATCGTATTGTTCTTTTTTGTTTTTAAACTGACTGCCTGATAATTCAAGGCGAATCCGTATTCCTTTGCTTTATCCTGAATATATTGGCGCTTAGACGGGGGAACCAGCGGGCTGTTATTCATAGCCCGGGAAACGGTAGACTGGGACACCCCTATGAGTCTTGCAAATTCTCTCGAAGTCATCCTGGCCATACTGAACTACTATCTCCTTTCCTTATGCCCCCATTATATATCATTTCCGCAATGGAAGGCAAGCCTGCTTTTTCATCCCCCTCCCATCATTCCCGCCCAGTCGTAACCGTTCAGACGGCGGGCTTCTCCTTGCCCTCTCTCCTCCTTTTTGCTATACTGTACTCATACACAAAGGAAAGACTCTTACTTTTGGGAAAGGAATACTCACATGGATAAACAAATCGGCAGCGCTTCCCCCCTTACGGTTCCCAACACGCTTCTCATTGTGGATGACGACGCGATCAACCGTGCGATTTTAGAAAATATATTTTTGCCCTATCACGCCATACGCATGGCAGAAAACGGCCGCCAGGGCCTGAACATGATCCTCGCGGAGCCGGAAGCCTTCTGCGCCGTTCTTCTGGATGTAATGATGCCGGAGATGGACGGCATCCAGGTGCTCCGCCTGCTAAAGGAGCACGGCCTCATGGATCGGCTTCCGGTATTTTTAATCACCGCCGAGCCCACGGATCCCGTTATGAGGGAGGCCTACTCCCTGGGCGTAATGGATGTGATCCAAAAGCCCGTGATCCCCTACATGGTTCTGCGCCGGGTCCAGTCTGTCATAGAGCTCTTTCAGGCCAGGCGCCGCCTAAGCCGGGTTGTGGAAAGCCAGCAGCTGCGTCTCCTGGCCCAGGCCCAGCGGATTATCGAATTAAATAAGGGCGTCATTGAAGCCCTGGCCACCGCCATCGAGTTCCGGAGCGAGGAGTCCGGCGATCACGTCCGGAGGATCCATGACATCACGCATTTTATCCTGTCCGCTACGGAATTCGGAGCCGGTTTAAGCCCTGAGGCCATCAACGACATCGCCCTGGCCTCCATCATGCACGACGTGGGGAAAATCGCGGTTCCCGACGCCATTCTCAACAAGCCCGGCCGTCTCACCCCCGAGGAGTTCGAGATTATGAAGACCCACACGGTCCAGGGAGCTCTCCTTTTGGAGCAGATTCCCCAGTTCCGCGAAAATGTATCCTTCCGCTACGCCTACGACATCGCCCGCCACCACCACGAGCGCTGGGACGGCAGGGGCTATCCGGACGGACTTATAGGGGAGGAGATATCCGTATGGGCCCAGACCGTATCGCTGGCGGATGTGTACGACGCCCTGCGCTGCAAGCGGGTGTATAAGGACGCCCTCCCCAGGGACAAAGTAAAGGAAATGATCCTGGGCGGCCAGTGCGGCGTCTTTAATCCCAGGCTCTTAAGCTGCTTCTTCTCCGTGGAGGATCAGCTGTCCAAACTGTATGAAACACAAGGAGGCTAACAATGGACGAGAGAAAAAAATCTATACTCACCACGGCAGGCATTGACGTGGACAGCGCCATGGAGCGCTTCATGGGCAGCGAGGCCCTCTTTGCCCGGCTGATGAAAAAATTTTTGGAGGATGCTAATTTTGACAAGCTGACAGACGCCCTCACCTCAGGGGACATGGATGCGGCTCTCCATGCCTCCCATTCCCTGAAAGGGGTGTGCGGAAATTTGTCCATGACCCTCCTCTTTGATCTTCTGAGCCGGCAGGTGCTTGCCTTCCGGGACGGGGACACGAAGGCGGCTCTGGCCCTCATGCCGGAGATCACCCGGATTCGCGGGCAGATCATCCAGGCCATCCGGGAGGTATTTGAATGAAAAAGAAGCCCCGCACCTGGCGCCTCGTCCTAAAAGAAATGCAGTTCAACATCGCCGTGTTCCTCCTGCTTTTGTCCCTGTCCGCTGCAGGCCTGGTGATTGTGGGCAATGCCCTTCTGCGCAATGCCCAGGATACAGGCAGGGCCCTGGCCCGAAGCTATGCCTCGGAGGAGAGCGGAAACCTTGCGGTCTACCAAACCCTTCTCTCCTTTGGAGCCGCCTCCATAGACCGCCGTCTCCTGGACGGTGAAGATCCGGAGGACATGAACGAATGGATGGCGCTCTATTTTCAGCGCCTGGATATGGTGCTGGGCAGCGGCGTGGTTGACCCCTACGTGGTGCTGGACGGCCGGATTCTGGCTGCGGCCACGCCCTGGGAGGGAGATTCCTCCTATGGTTTTCCCTCCACAGAATGGTACAAACGGGCCATGGAATCCCCGGGAGAAGTAGTATTCACTAATGTATACACGGACGCGGTCTATGAAAAGCCAGTGATCACCGCCGCCCAGAAGTGCCGGAACGCCAACGCCATCCTGGCCTTTGACATCAAGCCGGAAAATATCCACCTCCAGGCTTCCTCCGATAATCTAAACGACGGCGAATCCTTTTTCCTCTGCGACAGCCAGGGAACCATCATATATAAGGAGACGGAGCTGGACCTGCCCGGCTCTGAGCTCCAGGGATACTTAAACCGCCTGATTACCGCCATCCAGGACGGACAATTCGACAGTTATCTGGCCCATGTTGTGGACGCGGAAGGCGGGCAGCGGGCCGTCTACTACAGCCGGATGGACAACGGCTGGTACTCCATCATCACGGTCCCCTACCGCAATATCTTCGGCGTTCTCCCGGCCTCAGCCATAATCCTGGCGCTGATCCTGGTGGTATTTCTCGTTGTCATCGTTGCCACGGCGCGGCGGGAAGCCCTCTATAAAAACCGGATCAACCGCACCAACGAGACGGTCCGTGTTCTGGGCAACTCCTACTACGCCCTGTACCGGGTGGACTTTGACGAGAATACCTATGAGATGATCAAGGGATCCGACTACGTCCGGAACCGCCTCCCTGCCTCCGGATCCTACGCGGATCTGATCCGGGTTGCCGGCGAGGTGATCGAGGAGGAGGCCTACAGGGACTTTGTGGAGAGCTTTTCCCAGGAAAATATCCGCCGTCTGGTGCGCCAGCGCATTCGGGATTTCGGCGGCGAATTCCAGCGCCTTTTTAACGGGGAGTACCGGTGGGTCAGCGTGCGCGTGCTCTTCGACGAGTCCCTGGCCCCCGGCGAGGTCGTCCTCTGCTTTCGGGAAATCGGCCAGGAGCGCATCCGCCAAATGCAGGAGCGCAAGGTCCTGGAGGAGTCCCTGGAGCTGGCCCGGCAGAACGAGGCCTCCCGGCAGGCATTTTTCAACAACATGTCCCACGACATGCGGACTCCCTTAAATGCCATCGTGGGCTTAAGCGAGCTGGCGGGAAAACATGCAGGGGATCCGGAAAAAACAGCGCAGTACCTGGCAAAAATCAATCTGGCCAGCCGTCAGCTTCTGAATCTCATCAATGATATCCTGGATATGTCCCGGATGGAGCAGGGAAAGATGATGCTCAACAACAAAGAATTCGATCTGCGCCAGTGCGTGGACGAGTGTCTTGAGGCCTTCCGCTTCCAGGCAGAGACAGAGAAAAAGACCCTGAAGCTCACCATGGACATCCAGAACTCCCATCTGCTGGGAGATCCCTTCCGGGTTCAGCAGCTGCTCAACAACCTTCTGTCCAACGCCTTCAAATTCACCGGCGCAGGCGGCCTCATCTCCCTGTCCGTCACCCAGATGGACGGGACAGAATTTGTGAAATACAAGTTTGTGGTGGCGGACACCGGAATCGGCATGTCCAAGGAATTCCTTCCCCACCTGTTTGAGCCCTACAGCCGGGAAATGCGCTTCGGCGCCCGGCAGATCTCCGGCACGGGCCTGGGCATGCCCATCACCAAAAATCTCACCGCCCAGATGAACGGTGAGATCCGCGTGGAGAGCGAGCAGGGAAAGGGCACAGCCTTCACCCTGATTCTCCCCTTCCAGGTGATCCGCGAGGAGGAATCCCCTTCGCCGGATACGCCTGCGGATCCTTCCCTTGCATCCCGCCCCTCCCTTTCCCTGGAGGGCCGCCGCATCCTCCTGGCGGAGGACAATGAGATCAACATGGAAATTGCCACGGAGCTCTTAACCATGAACGGGGTAAAGGTCACCCAGGCGTGGAACGGCCGGGAGGCCCTGGAGGCCTTCGAGGCCTCTGAGCCCGGCTTCTTTGACGCTATTCTCATGGATATGCAGATGCCGGAAATGGATGGCTGCCAGGCTGCCCGAAGGATACGCTCCCTCCCCCGGCCGGACGCCAGGACAGTGCCCATCATCGCTGTCACCGCCAATGCCTTCGCCGAGGACATAGCAGCCACCACTGCCGCCGGCATGGACGCCCATGTGTCCAAGCCCATTGACTTTTCTATTCTGTGTCAGACTCTGGGAAGCCTTTTGGAACGGAGCTGACACCTGACCGTTTCATAACCGGCCGTTCCATCACGGACGGCTGTACAAAAAAGCTCCGCTTACGGAATGTTCGGTAAGCGGAGCTTTCACTGTCTATTGATTGCTTATTTGTTGCTCAGCGCAGCCTGTGCAGCAGCCAGTCTCGCAATCGGCACGCGGAACGGTGAGCAGGATACATAGTCCAGACCGATCTTGTGGCAGAACTCTACGGAAGAGGGATCTCCGCCGTGCTCGCCGCAGATGCCCACATGCAGGCTCGGGTTCACCGGCTTGCCCTTCTCAATCGCCATCTTCATCAGCTGGCCTACGCCGTCCTGATCCAGCTTCGCAAAGGGATCGTTCTCAAAGATCTTTGCGTCATAGTAGGCGTTCAGGAACTTGCCCGCGTCGTCACGGGAGAAGCCGTAGGTCATCTGGGTCAAATCGTTGGTTCCGAAGCAGAAGAAATCCGCTTCCTTTGCAATCTCGTCCGCAGTCACGCAGGCTCTCGGAATCTCAATCATGGTGCCGACCTCATACTTTAAGTCTACGCCGGCAGCCGCAATCTCCGCGTCAGCAGTCTCAACCACGAACTTCTTTACATACTTGAGCTCCTTCACATCCCCAACCAACGGGATCATAATCTCGGGCTCTACCTTCCAGTCCGGATGTGCCTTCTTTACATTGATAGCGGCACGGATCACGGCCTTGGTCTGCATCTTGGCAATCTCCGGATAGGTGACAGCCAGACGGCAGCCTCTGTGACCCATCATGGGGTTAAACTCGTGCAGACCGGCAATGATGGCCTTAATCTGCTCCACGCTCTTGCCCTGGGCGTCAGCCAGCTTCTTGATGTCCTCCTCCTCGGTGGGAACAAACTCATGAAGAGGCGGATCCAGGAAACGGATGGTTACGGGATTGCCCTCAAGCGCTTCATAAAGCTTCTCGAAATCGCCCTGCTGCTCAGGAAGGATCTTGTCAAGGGCAGCCTCCCTCTCCTCCTCGGTCTCGGAGCAGATCATCTCGCGGAACGCGTCGATCCGATTGCCCTCAAAGAACATATGCTCGGTACGGCACAGGCCGATGCCCTCAGCGCCAAGCTCGCGGGCCTTCTTCGCGTCAGCGGGGGTATCCGCATTGGTGCGAACCTTTAAGGTTCTGTACTTGTCAGCCCAAGCCATGATCCGGCCAAACTCGCCGGCGATAGTCGCATCCACGGTGGGGATAATGCCGTCGTAAATATTTCCGGTGGAGCCGTCTAAGGAGATGAAGTCGCCCTCATGGAACTCCTTGCCGCCCAAGGTAAATTTCTTATTGGCCTCGTCCATCACGATATCGCCGCATCCGGATACACAGCAGGTACCCATGCCGCGGGCAACCACTGCCGCGTGGGAGGTCATGCCGCCGCGAACGGTCAGGATGCCCTGTGCGGACTTCATGCCGGTGATGTCCTCGGGAGAGGTCTCCAGACGAACCAGGACAACTTTCTCGCCCCTTGCAGCCCATGCCACTGCATCGTCAGCGGTGAACACGATCTTGCCGCAGGCAGCGCCCGGTGAAGCTCCAAGGGCCTTAGCCATGGGAACCGCCTTCTTTAAGGCCGCCGCGTCAAACTGGGGATGCAGCAGGGAATCCAGGTTTCTGGGATCGATCATGGCAACCGCCTCTTCCTCGGTCCGCATGCCCTCGTCCACCAGATCGCAGGCGATCTTAAGAGCTGCCTTCGCAGTTCTCTTGCCGTTTCTTGTCTGCAGCATGTAGAGCTTTCCGTGCTCAACGGTAAACTCCATATCCTGCATGTCTCTATAGTGGCTCTCCAGGGTCTTGCACACATCCTTAAACTGTGCAAATGCCTCGGGGAACTTCTCCTCCATCTCGGAAATATGCATAGGAGTACGCACGCCGGCAACCACATCCTCGCCCTGTGCGTTGGTTAAGAACTCGCCGAAAAGGCCGTTCTCGCCGGTAGCCGGGTCGCGGGTGAAGGCAACGCCGGTGCCGCAGTCATCGCCCATATTTCCGAAGGCCATCATCTGTACGTTTACAGCGGTGCCCCAGGAATAGGGGATATCGTTGTCGCGGCGGTATACGTTGGCTCTGGGGTTGTCCCAGGAACGGAATACAGCCTTGATAGCGCCCATGAGCTGCTCCTTGGGATCCGTCGGGAAATCCGCTCCGATCTTCTCCTTGTACTCAGCCTTAAACTGGCCGGCCAGCTCCTTTAAGTCCTCGGCGGTCAGCTCCACATCCTGCTTTACGCCCTTCTTCTCCTTCATCTCGTCGATGAGCTCCTCGAAATACTTCTTGCCCACCTCCATAACCACGTCAGAGTACATCTGGATGAATCTTCTGTAGCAGTCCCAGGCCCAGCGGGGATTGCCGGACTTCTCGGCCAGAACATTAACAACATCCTCATTCAGTCCCAGGTTCAGGATTGTATCCATCATACCGGGCATGGAAGCGCGGGCGCCGGAACGCACGGACACCAGAAGGGGATTCTCCTTGTCGCCGAACTTCTTGCCGGTGATCTCCTCCATCTTGCCGATGTACTCCATAATCTGTGCCATAATCTCGTCGTTAATGGTTCTTCCGTCCTCATAGTACTGGGTGCAGGCTTCTGTGGTGATCGTGAAGCCCTGGGGCACGGGAAGACCCAGGTTGGTCATCTCCGCCAGGTTAGCGCCCTTGCCGCCAAGAAGATTGCGCATGGTCGCATTGCCTTCGCTGAACAAATAAACCCATTTCTTTGCCATCAGTTAATTCCTCCTCAATGTTCTCTTGCAGACCGCATATTTCCTCATAAACTGCCGTCTAACTCGCTAACGGACGGACAAATGCGTCCCCTGCCCGTCCACCTCGTTCATTATAACACAAACATTTTTCGAGTAAAGAGTTTTTCTGGTAAAATTTCGAAAAAATTCGGCGACTTAACTGTAAAAAATGCTGTAAGTGCTTTCATTTTCTGTCATTTTCATATATCCGTTGCACGTTCGTATATGCGAATTAATCAAAATTTCCCTCCGGCGAAAGTCCGTTATTCGCGCCATATGTATCATAAATCTGGTCAAAGGTCCCCTCCGGCGCCTGGGCAATATAGCAGGCCCCATCCCCATAAGTCCCATAAAGACGCATCACCTTCGCCATCTCCTCCTTGGGGATGGCCACGCAGCCGGATGTGTGGGTCGCTCCCTTTCCTATACAATGAAGAAACAGGGCGGATCCGGCCTTAGGCACAGCGTTCACATTGTATCCGGCATCGATCACATAGTCATAGTGCTCCGCGTAGCCTGCAGTCCCCACCTGTTCGCCGGAGGCCGAGGTATCCCGCACCAGGCGGTTGATATCCTGACTCCAGATATAGCTCTCATCCACCTTAATATAGTTGGCAGGGAAGCCCTCCAGAGGATCGTCCTGGCCGAAAGGGGTGTTCATCCGGAACACGCCGATGGGCGTGGTCTTGTCCCCCTCTGTGCGGTGGCTGCTCATGCCGTTCAGCCCCAGCCATCCCGCTGTCCGCACCCGGAGCTTCCAGCCCTCCGTGCCCTTCTCATAGGCGTACACATTGCAGGCCGTCCCCTCCGTGCCCTCCACCACAACCAAAACCCTGGCCTCCTGGGGAAGGACGAACCGCTCCGGGTCAAACGATCCCACCTGCTGCGCGTCAGCTCCCCCCGCCGTTTCTTTCGCTGCTGCCTCCTGCTGTCCTGCCTCCTGCGTCTGGACGCCGGGTCCTGTCACCAGATCCTTATTATTCCCTGCCATTCCCGCTGCCAGGGCCGTTCCTCCCATCGCGGCCCCAAGGGCCGCCGCCAGAGCCGCTGCGCAAAGCCCTGCTGTCAGTCTCCTATGTCTCATTTTCCTCTCTCCTTTTAGATCTTAAACCGGTAGCCTACGCCCCATATAGTCTCTATGTACTGGGGCTTGGCTGTGTTGAACTCAATCTTCTCCCGTATCTTCTTAATATGGACGGTCACCGTGGCGATGTCCCCGATGGACTCCATATCCCATATCTTGGAAAATAGTTCTTCCTTGGTAAATACATGGTTGGGATTCTGGGCCAGGAAGGTGAGAAGATCAAACTCCTTGGTGGTAAAATTTTTCTCCTCCCCGTTGACCCAGACCCGGCGGGCCGTCTTGTCAATCTTCAGCCCCCGGATCTCGATAATCTCATTGGAGGGCTGTCCGCTCCCGATCAGCCGCTCATACCGGGCCAGGTGGGCCTTCACCCGGGCCACCATCTCGCTGGGGCTGAAGGGCTTGGTAATATAGTCGTCCGCCCCAAGGCCCAGCCCCCGGATCTTGTCAATGTCCTCTTTCTTCGCCGAAATCATAATAATCGGCGTATTCTTAATCTCCCGCACCCGGCGGCAGATCTCAAACCCGTCTGTCCCCGGAAGCATCAAGTCCAAAATCAGCAGATCATAATCCTCATTCAGGGCCTTCTCCAGCCCTGCGTTCCCGTCGTTCTCAATGGACACCTCAAACCCCGACAGCTCCAGATAGTCCTTCTCCAGCTCCGCGATGCTCTCCTCATCCTCGACGATCAAAATTTTGCTCATCCTGTATAACCTCCTGGTATTTTCTTAGGACAAAGTGTATCTCCGTCCCGATCCCCTCCTTGCTGGTGGCCCAGATCCGTCCTCCGTGATCCTCAATAATCTTGCGCACAATGGAAAGTCCGATGCCGCTTCCCCCCTGGGCGGAATTCCGGGAGGAATCCGCCCGGTAAAACCGGTCGAAAATATTGGGAAGATCCTTTGCAGCGATCCCCTTTCCATTGTCCTCTATCTCTACCTGAATAAAATCGCCCACGTCCTTTATCCGAATATTGATAATGCCCTTTTTCTTGTCAAGGTACTTCACGGAATTACTGATAATGTTGTTGATCACCCGCTTCATCTGCTCCGCGTCCGCGATCACCACAATGTCGTCATCCACATAGTTAAAATACCCCAGCTCTATCCCCCGGGCCTCCATGTCCAGGCCCACCTCCTCCACGCAGTCCTTAAAATACCGGGCCACATTGATCTTTGAAAAGGTATAGGGAATCTTATTGGTATCAATCTTGGAATAAAAGGTGAGCTCGTCAATCAGACGATCCATGTCGTTGGCTTTATTGTATATGGTGCGGATGTATTTGTCCAGCCGCTCCGGCGATGAGGCCACCCCGTCCAGAATTCCCTCCACATATCCCTTGATGGCCGTGATGGGCGTCTTCAGATCATGGGAAATATTGCTGATGAGCTCCTTATTTTCCCTGTCATACTGGATCTTCTCCTCCGCGTTCTCCTTGAGGCGCATGCGCATCTCCTCAAAGTCCTGGCACAGCTGTCCTATCTCGTCGTCCGCCTCCACATCCAAGGTGAATTCCAGATTTCCGTCCCGAATCTTCTTCGTGGCCTCCTGCAGCTTGCCAAGGGGGCTTAAAATTGAGCTGTACACCCATATGGTCATCAGAATGCCTGCGATCAGGAGAATGGAGATCCCCAGAAGGACAATCTCCCACATCATAGACTTCATCTCCGGAACCAGCTCATCCACATTGGACACCACAAAGGCAGCTCCCGGCTCATTGTCCGGATATGTAAAGTCCAGCTGCTTTATCAGGTGCTGGCTCTCGCCGTCCAGGTAAATGCCGCCCTCCAGCCCGTCCTGCATGGAGTCAAAGTCAAGAAGCTTGCTGCACAGAATATCGCTGTCCTCGTCCTCCTGATCCCCGCAGTAAACAATCTTGTCGCCTTTGCGCAAAATCAGGTAGGCGTAGTGCGCCGCAAGCTTTTTGTTCACCTCGTTTAAATACGCGGGATCTTCATATTTCTCCGGCTCGCTCTCCAGGGTCTTCCGGATGTCCCCCAGGGCCCGCTCCGTCAGGCGGTTAAAAATCTGCACGGAATTGCTTCCCAGAGGGAACAGATCCACCTGCTCCGTAAGCCCGTATTCCTTTGAAAATGTCTTGGCCTGATAGCTGCTCAGCCACCCCACGGATAAAAAAATAAGCGCCATAGGCACAACGGTTATAATTAAAAATGTCATCGCAAGGCGGGTCTTCAGCTTCATAAGTCCCATCCTCCTTTAAGATACCTCGCAGCAGCTCCGAACATTTACTACATATCTTAGAGTATACCATATCCGCCCATGGTTGTTTATAAAATCATTCTAAACTTTCCCGGCTCTCATTGCTGGCTGGCCCCGGCGGATGCAGGATCACAAAGGGCCTTCCCGCTGTCCGCGAAAGAAGGCCCTGTCTGACCGCCCGGCCGGCGGTTCTTAGGCTTAGAACATAAACTTATCCTGGAAATAGCTCCGAAGATCGGCGATGGGCACCCGCACCTGCTCCATGGTATCCCTGTCACGGACGGTTACCGCCTGATCGTTCTCCGACTCAAAGTCATAGGTGATGCAGTAGGGCGTGCCGATCTCATCCTGCCTGCGGTAGCGCTTTCCGATATTACCCCTGTCGTCAAACTCACAGTTGAAATATTTGGAGAGCTCCTGATAAATCTTCTCCGCCCCCTCGTTGAGCTTCTTGGAGAGAGGAAGGACGCCCACCTTCACCGGCGCGATGGCGGGATGGAAGTGGAGGACGGTCCGCACGTCTCCCTCACCGATGGTCTCCTCGTCATAGGCGGAGCACAGGAAGGCCAGAGTCACCCGGTCTGCGCCGAGGGAGGGCTCGATCACATAGGGGATATACTTCTCCTTGGATTCATCGTCAAAGTAGGACAGATCCTGCCCGGACACATTCTGGTGCTGGGTCAGGTCGTAGTCCGTCCGATCCGCGATTCCCCAGAGCTCGCCCCAGCCAAAGGGGAAGAGGAATTCAATGTCCGTGGTCGCCTTGCTGTAGAAGGAGAGCTCCTCCGGCGAGTGATCCCGCACCCGCAGCTCCTCCTCCTTAAGCCCCAGAGTCTTTAACCAGCTAATGCAGAACTGCTTCCAGTAGGCAAACCACTCCAGATCAGTATCCGGCTTGCAGAAGAACTCCAGCTCCATCTGCTCGAACTCCCGGGTGCGGAAGGTAAAGTTGCCTGGTGTAATCTCATTGCGGAAGGATTTTCCGATCTGTCCGATGCCAAAGGGAACCTTCTTGCGGGAGGTTCTCTGGACATTCTTGAAATTCACAAAAATGCCCTGGGCTGTCTCGGGCCGCAGATAGACCGTGTTCTTCGCATCCTCTGTCACTCCCTGGAAGGTCTTGAACATCAGGTTGAACTGACGGATATCCGTGAAATCATGGGCGCCGCAGCTAGGGCAGCAGATGTGGTTGTCCTCAATATACTGCTTCATCTGCTCCTGGGACCAGCCGTCCACAGATCCCTCTATCTGAATGCCGTGCTCCTCATTGTAATCCTCAATCAGCTTATCCGCGCGGAAGCGCTCCCGGCACTGCTTGCAGTCCATCAGGGGATCCGAAAAGCTGCCAAGATGGCCGCTGGCCACCCAGGTCTGTGAGTTCATGAGAATGGCGCAGTCCACACCCACATTGTAAGGGCTCTCTGTGATGAACTTCTGCCACCAGGCCTTCTTTACATTGTTCTTGAGCTCCACACCCAGATTGCCGTAATCCCAGGTATTGGCCAGGCCTCCGTATATCTCGGAGCCAGGATACACAAATCCCCTGTTCTTGGCCAGCGCTACAATCTTTTCCATTGTTTTTTCCATGATCTGATGTCCTCTCTTTTTTGATAATATCCGGAAACTGCTATTCCGTTATGATATAACTTACGCCCTCCTGGGACGTCAGCACCGTATGCGCATCCTGCAGGCTGCAGCCTGCGCTAATCAGGCTCACCTTATCCTCCGTGTGGATCACTCCCTGTCCCTGGACGCGGATCAGCCATCCGCCGCCGGACAGAGCCTCCCCTGGCTTTCCTTCCGCATTCTCCAGGGAGACGCCGGAAAGCTCCTCCCCTGCCTCCTTCGCAGGCAGCACGGAAAACTCCGTAAAGGGAACGGTGTAATCGCCGATATATTCAGCAAACTCCACAAGCCGGGAGGGGCTGTCGTAGGCGGTAATCAGCACTGCCCTTCCCTCCTCTATTTCTGCGGAGACAAAAGATACAGGCAGGCTCTCCTCCCCCTGGCTCTCCGCCTGATTTGCCGCGCCTGCCGAGGCATTGTATTCTCCTATCTTCTCACGGGCAAAGTCCGCCATCTCCTCCTGGGAGTAATCCCCGCCTTCCAGATCCTCCACAGAAGCCCACTCCAGGCTTCCGTCTGCCCCCACGAGGGCTGTGTTCTCCGAAGGCTGGAAAGCATCCCCTCTTTCCATCAGGGCACAGCCGGCCAAAAGGCATGCGCTCCCGGCCCCCAGAAGAAATACCGGCAGTCTTCTATTTCTCATACTCTTTTTTCCTTTCCTTGCGCCCTCACAGCGCTGCTTTTAGCATTATATCCCCTGAAAGGTGTAAATGCAAGGACTTATGACGATTTTATGTAACAGTTTAGACGGCGGGCAGGAAGGGGAAAAATCAAACGTCAAGCTTGCTTGTAAGTAAGATTTTCCCCCTTCCTGCACATCGGATGGACATCCGATGCTTCTTGTCCGGCCTATTGGCCGGGCAAGAAGATGCCCGCCGTCTGAACTGTTACAATTTTATGCTCTCCAGAATATCCAGGGAGCGGAAGGAATGGCGGATAAACCGCCTGCGTGACGCTTCCACCGCCTGCTCGAATTCAGCCAGAGGGCCTTCCTTCAGCGTAAAGCGGTACAAACTCCCTACCGGGGTATGGATCACATACTCCCACGCATAAGCGCAGGCCTCCGACACGTTTCCCGGCGGAGCCTCCGTATACTCCCCATCTATCACCAGGGCGCGCAGCTCAAAAATTCTCTGCACCAGCCGGTTGGGGATAGAGGGCTTAAGGAGCGCCTTTAAAGACACATAGACCAGCTTTAACAGCTCGCTCCCGTCCATATTTTCCCGGGACAGATAGGCCGCCACTTCCAAAAAGTACGAGCCGTAGCAGGCTGCCTCCACATCCAGCGACAGCCCTTCGAAATACTCGGAAATCTGGGCCCCATGGAGCGTATAAGCCCCCCGGCCCTCATAGAGAGAAAACACGCCGAAGGCAAAGGTGCGGCTGGGGGCCATCAGGGGGCTCCCCGGCCTTCTCGCCCCGTGGGCAAAGGCCGTGATCTTCCCCCGCTCCCTTGTCAGAAGAACCAGGCGGCGGTCATATTCCCCTGAGGGCGCACAGAGGAGAACGATGCCCGTCATGTTCTCGCATTCCCGCATTTTCGCTCCCCTCCCCTGCCCATTTGTTTGTATTTCCATCGTGTTCGTTGTTTTTCCAACAACATTACAGATCTTTCACGTTATACCCATAATTTTTCATATAGAGTTCGCTGTCCCGCCATTCCCGTCTCACCTTGACCCAGAGCTGCAGATTCACCTGCATCTCCATCATGCGCTCTATCTCCCGGCGGGCCTCCGATCCTATCTTTTTCAGCATAGCGCCGCCCTTGCCGATGACGATCCCCTTGTGGGACTCCTTTTCGCAGATAATGCTGGCCTCCACATCCATAATCCCGTCCGGCCTCTCCTGCATCTTCTCAATGGTCACCGCTATCCCGTGGGGGATCTCATCGCTCAAGAGCCGGAGCGCCTTCTCGCGAATCAGCTCCGCCGCAATCTGGCGCATGGGCTGGTCTGTCACTGTGTCCTCATCGTAAAACATGGGGCCTTCCGGCAGATACTTAAACAGCAGCGACAGAAGGAGATCCTTGTTTGTCTCCTTGAGCGCGGACAAAGGCACTATCTCCGCAAAGCTGCAGACATCCTTGTACACATCTATATATGTCAGGATCTCCTCCCGTTTTTTCAGCTTATCAATTTTATTGATCACCAGAATGATAGGGGTTTTCGTCTTTCCCAGCTCCTCCGCAATATGGCGCTCGCCGGCTCCGATAAAGGTGGTGGGCTCCACCAGCCAGAGAATCACGTCCACCTCCCCGAAGGTATGCTCCGCTGCGGTCACCATATACTCTCCCAGCTTATTTTTCGCCTTGTGGATTCCCGGCGTGTCAAGAAATACAATCTGCCCTCTCTCATCCGTGTATACAGTCCGTATCTGGTTGCGGGTCGTCTGGGGCTTATCCGAGGTAATGGCAATCTTCTGGCCGATCAGGTGATTCATCAGCGTAGATTTTCCCACATTCGGCCTTCCCACCAAAGCCACAAAGCCGGATTTCTTTTGTGTGCTGTCTTCCATAAATCGTTCTCCTTTTTTAATGCCCGTCTGAACGGTTACTCAGGTATAGAGATTCTTTACCTCTCCGAACATATGGCTGTTCTCCTTAATCTTTCCTCCGTTCCCAACGGCGCACAGAGCGCCCGTACCGAGGATCTCCTCCACAATATCCGCCAGGGCCCGGATATCCGCCTGATTCGTGCCGAGAATCTCCTCCCTTTGCCTCTGGTGCTCCTCGTCCGTCTCCCCTGTAAGATAGGCGGACAGCTCGGCGGCTCCTCTGGCCGCAGGCGTAAGGGGGGCGTCCAGGCTGCTCATGGCCCCGATCACATACCGGGTCATATCCCGCTCGTCCGCCTGGAAATTCCTCAGATATTCCGGTATTCCCTCATAGATCCGGTTTGTCTCCGCAAGCTTTGGATCCCGGTATGAAACCAGATACCCTCTGCCGCAGCGGTTAAATCCGCTCATGCAGCCATAGGCCCCTCCCTTGACCCGCAGATTGATCCACAGGTAATCATAATTCAGCATAACCTTCAGTACGCTCAGGGCCCCTGTGTATTTCTCCGGGGCAAACCGGCCGCACCGGGCCACATAATTCACCTGGGAGGCGGTGGCAAATCCCTCATTTCGCTCCGCCTTATGAAGCGCAAAGGGGTAATCCGGCCCTGCGCTTTGGGGAAGGGCCGCCTTGAATTTTTCCAGCTCTCCGGGAAGGAGGGCGTATCCCTCCTCGTTTGCCGTATAGCCCACAAGGAAGTTGTCCGCAGCAAACAGGCGTCCCGCCGTCTCTCTCAGCTTGCTCTGCAGCTCTCCCCGGTAGGAGGGCTCCTCTCTATACCGTTTTGTGATATTCTCCAAAAATTGATAATATTGGATGCCGCCTATCTGCTCGTTAAAAGCGCTGTATGCGTCAAAATAGGAGCATGCCCGGTTGACAGCCACGCTGTGGAAACTTCCCTCCAGCTTGATCCGTGTCTGCGAGCAGAGCTCATCCAGAATCTCGCCCAGGCGCTTTTCGTCCTCCAGCCTGGAATTCAAAAGCATTTCGCGGATAATGGAAAACGCAAATCCCAGCTTGGAGTAGAGCACCTTGGCCCTGGCCGTAAAATAGCCCTTCACGCTTCCGTCACGCAGCGGATAGGTAGCCACTGACAGATCAATGCCCCCGCTGTTCAGATAGATCTCGCTGTTTAAATCCTGGTAGGTGTAATGCTCCGTATCCATATATCCCAGCACAGATTTCAGAAGGCTCACATAGCCGAGATCCTCCTGGGGCACACGGCCTGCGCCAAACTGGATGCGAAGGTATCCGATCCCGGAGGTGAACATGGGCGTGTGGATCACCGTCACCCCGTTCTCCTCCTTCCTCCGGAAGATGAGAGGCCTTCCCTTTCTCGGAATATCCTCCCGGGAAAGCATGGGTATCTTTTCCAGATCCTCCGGCCGGGAGGGCTCCTCCTGGTAGGCTTTTAACGCCCGGGTATCCTCCACCAGCCTGGCCGTCTCCTCCTGCGAGAGAGCCGCCCTGCGCTCCGCCAGCGTGCGGGCCAACGCCTCGTCCTCCCTGGCGGTCTGCCCCTGGCTGGGCGTTACCACCACCACCGCCTCATGGGGATTGTCCAGCAGATAATCCCGGATCAGGCCCTCAAAATACCCTTTCTCCACCCCTTCCTTCAGGGTGTCAAAGGTTTCCTGGTAGCAGAGATGAAGCATGGGATCTCCGTCATAGAGCCAGCTGTCCAGGGACCAGAGTCCATACATAAGGCCCTTGGGGGCGGAGCCGTAGTCCGCCTCCCGGTAGCGGAACTCATAGTAATTGAGGCCTGCGAGAAGGGTCTTTTTGTCCATCCCCTCATCCGCCAGACTCCTTAAAGTCCCTTTCACCACCTTTAAAAATTCATCCTTCTGCTCCTTGTCCCCGTTCTTGGCAATCACCGAGAAATAGGGCTGGAGGATCCCGTTGGCGTACCCGCCCAGGATGTCCTGGCCGATGTGGGAGTCAATAAGCGCCTGCTTTAGCGGCGCCCCAGGCGCCTGAATCAGAGCGTAGTCAAGGATCTGAAAGCCCACGTGGAGCAGGGGATCTAGCTCCGTACCCACAACCATATTGACGGATAGGTAGGTCTTCCCCTCCGTGCTCTCTTCCTCGGTCACGGAATACGTGGTTTCCTGCTCCGTCGGACGGTCGAAGGCCTTCTGCAGGGGGATGGCGGACTGCGCCCGGCAGTCTGCTCGATCATATTCGCTTAAGTACGCCTGATCCAGCCAATCCAGCTTCTCCGCCATATCCATATTCCCATACAGGAAAATATAGCTGTTGGCCGGGTGATAATAATTTTTGTGAAAATCAATAAACTGCTCATAGGTCAGGGACGGAATCTCTTCCGGATCTCCGCCGGATTCGTGCCGGTAAGGACTGTCCGGAAAAAGAGCCTTCAGGGTGCAGCGATCCAGCACGCTCTCCGGCTGGGAAAACGCCCCCTTCATCTCATTGTACACCACCCCGTTGATAATGAGAGGCGCCTGGGAATCCGCCAGCTCATAGTGCCAGCCCTCCTGCCGGAAAATCTTCGGTTCCCGGTAAATGGAAGGGTGGAACACCCCGTCCAGGTACACGTCCATAAGATTCTGAAAATCCTTGTCATTGCAGCTTGCCACCGGATACACCGTCTTGTCCGGGTATGTCATAGCATTCAGAAAGGTATTCATGGATCCCTTAGCCAGCTCCACGAAGGGATCCTTTACCGGAAATTTCTCTGAGCCCTCCAGCACACTGTGCTCCAATATATGGGGCAGCCCTGTGCTGTCATCCGGAGGCGTCCGAAAGCCAATATAAAATACCTTATTCTCATCCTCATTCGCCATGAGGAAAATCCGGGCCCCGCTCTTTTTGTGCTCCAGAACCAGGCCCTGGGAATCCATCTCCCTGATATACCGCTCCTCTGTCAGACGGTAGGCAGGAAGCGCTTTTACTTTTTCCAAATTTTTTTCATCTGCCATGCAAGTCTCTCCTATCTATCATTCATTCCGGCGCAGCCGCTCAGGAAGGCCGCGCTCCCGCGCGCAATCGATCCGGCTTACATATTGCCCATCAGCCGGTCCTTTATAATGGAAGCCCATTCCCTGACGCAGAGATGGACAAACAGCACCGGATCCGAATCTGCGGATATGCCGTACACATTTTCCAGTCCCCATTTCCTTGCGGTAAGGCGGGCGCGGAAAACGTGGTAGTTGCTGGTCAAAACTCCAATTTCCGCCGGCCGATCCGCCGCCACCAGGTACCGGCCCGGAACCTTTCGGGGCACAAGCTGGGGGCGCTTCCGTTTTTCCAGCTCCGTATGCCGGTCAATCACCACCTTGCTGTAGGCAATATTTTCCACCGTGCTCACGGATCGCTCCTCCAACAGCATCATCTCCGGATTCACCCCATTATATACCAGGTAATCGTACATGATCCGGGCCTCGCTCTTCTTTTCCCCCGGCCCCTTGCCGCCGGAGAGCACCAGCATTGTTTCCGGATTGGCCTCCGTGTACGCAATGGCCTTGTCCAGCCGCTTTTTCAAGGTACTGCTGGCCGTGTGCTCCTTCCCAATGGCTCCCAGGACAATCACATAGTCCAGCCCCTGATGGTCGGAGGAGGCCGCCCCCCAGAACACCAGCGCGCAGGTCACAGCCAGGCTGACAAAACCCGCCAGGCAGGTTGTCACAATGCTCACCGGCACCCACAGAGGAATCTGGTCCTGATTTTTCTCGTAATACCACTTTCCATATACCAAAAACAGCAGCAGTGCGGCAAAAAAGAGCCAAATAAAAGCAAAGGAAGTGCCTATGCCCGCATACAGGACAATCACCGCAAAATATATGGCGCACAGCGCCGCCAGCCCTATCAGTATTCCCTCAACCATACGGCCGCCTCCCGTCCACTTACGCCTCCGTCTTCTTCCTCAAAATATCCCAGGGCTCCACATCCGCGTCCAGATCCACCCAGAGCATCTGCTTGGGATGGGGAGCGCTCTCCTGGGCGTTGCCCTCCTCGTCCCGTATGCCCCGGACAACCGCCGGTATATTGCGCCCGTCCGGCTTCATAATCTCCAGGGCTTCCCCTACGGAAAATTTATTTTTCTGCTCAATGCGGCAGCTTCCCCTGCCGTCCGCATCCTCCGCAGTTCCCAGATAGGTATAATTCTTCACATACGTGTTGCTGTCATAAATCTGGGCGTCCGCCCCGGGCTTTCCAAAATAGAATCCCGTGGTAAACTCCCGGTAGGTACATTTTCCAATTTCTTCCTTATACCATTCCATATGGGCGCGGTACAGATCTGGATCCGCAAAAAAGTCGTCCATGGCCTTCCGGTAGGTCCGGGCCACTGTGGCCACATAGAGGGCCGTCTTCATCCGCCCCTCTACCTTGAAGCTGTCAATCCCGGCCTCCACCAGCTCCGGTATATGCTCGATCATGCACAGATCCCGGGAGTTAAAGATATAGGTCCCCCGCTCCCCCTCATACACCGGCATATATTCCCCTGGCCGCGTCTCCTCCACCAGGGAATACTTCCAGCGGCAGGGATGGGTGCAGGCTCCCTGGTTGGCATCGCGCCCAGCCAGGAAATTGCTGAGCAGGCAGCGCCCGGAGTAGGAAATGCACATAGCTCCGTGGACAAAGCTTTCTATCTCCATATCCTCCGGTATATTCTCCCGGATCTGGCGAAGCTCCGCAAGGGAGAGTTCCCTGGCGGACACCACCCGCTTAGCCCCCAGCCTGTGCCAGAACCAATATGTACCATAATTGGTGTTGTTGGCCTGGGTGCTGATATGGATCTCCATCTGGGGCAGCACGCGCCTGGCAATGTCGAAAATACCGGGATCGGATATGATAAGAGCATCCGGGTGCACCTGCCCCAGCTCTTTAAAATAAGCCTCCGCCCCTGGCAGGTCCCTGTTGTGCGCCAGAATATTGGCCGTAACATAGACTTTAACCCCCCGCGCATGGGCAAAGGCAATCCCCTCTTCCATCTCTTTCATTGAAAAATTGCGGGCCTTCGCCCGAAGGCCGAAGGCCTCCCCGCCAATATACACTGCGTCCGCTCCGTAAATCACCGCCGTCTTGAGCACATCCAGACTTCCGGCGGGTATCAGCAATTCTGTTTTTCTCATATTCTCTCTCCTGCCGGAATAACCGGTCAATCACTCTTCGCAGCCGTTTGCCCCAAGCTGCTGCCTTGACTTTACACTCAGCGCCACCCCATCCCCGATGGAGAGGACTGCCGTCTCCAGCTCCTCGCTGTGCTTTAAAACATAGAGGTACTCCCGCATACGGCTGTGGATGGTGCGATCCCGCCTGGGGATGGCAAACCGGGACTGGGCTGCGTCCCCGTCCTGGAGCACATTGTCGGATATGAGCATAGCTCCCTCGCGCATCAGCTCCAGGATTCCCGGAAGCCAGGACAGGTACTGCCCCTTGGCCGCGTCCAGAAATACCAGGTCAAATTTTTCGCCGGAAAGCTTCTGAATCCAATCCCCCGCATCCCCCTCCATCAGGGTAATGCGCTCCTCCTCACCGGCCCTGCGGAAATTTTCCCTGGCCGTGGGGATCCTCTTTTCATACTTTTCAATGGTGGTAATGCGGCAGTCCCGGGGCATGGCCCGGCACATCAGAAGGGCGGAATAGCCCACCGCTGTGCCAATCTCCAGAATGCGCGACGGCGCCAGGGCCCTGATCACAGTCCGCAGGAGAGCTCCTGTCTCCCGCCGGATAATGGGCACCCGCGCCATCCGCGCCTCTTTTTCAATAGAATCCAGCAGGCTGCCCTGGCTGGATTCCAACGAATCAATATACTCTGTAATTCTCGGATTTACTATCATGAAACCTCTTCTCCGGCCACATCCTCGATCCAGCCGCCTTCTTCCTCCGCCTCGTCCCCGGCGTAAGCCGCCTCATCTCCAGCGTAGGCCGCCCCGTCCCCGGCGTAAGCCGCCTCATCTTCCCCGTAGGACGCCTCGCTCTCCGGCGCAGCGGAAAGGGGCGCTACCGCCTCCTGCACCGCTGCCGCCCCCGTCTCCTGGGCTGATGCCGTCTCCTGGGCTGACGCTGCCTCCTGGGCCGCCGTCTCCTGGGCTGATGCCGCCCTGCTCTTCTGCAGCGCGGCCTCCGCAGTCTCCTCCACAGGCGCCTCATTCAGAACCTGGAGGATCTCCTTGGATGTCATAGAGGTGTTAAGGGTATAAGTTCCTGGGTAAATATCGCCGTAGTCATAAAACAATCCCTGGAACACAAAGGCAAATTCATTGGTAATCAGACCGTACTCCGCCAGGATGGAGGCCGTGTCTTTCAGAGAGTCCTCCTGGGAAATATTCACCGTTACATCCCGCCCCGGTTCCTCCTCTGCGGCCTCGGCGTAAAATATTTCATGCCCAAAGGCAAAGCCCTGGGTCACCGCCTCATACAAAAGGAGAATAATCAGCGCATACAGGATTAATTTGACGGATATGCTGATGACAGTGGTAGTTATTTTATTAATTTCCCTGGTGGTCTTGCTCATAATCCACTCTCCTTGGCTGTCCCTGTATCTTTAGGTCCGCGCTCTGAACAGGCGCGCATTACACTTCCATGATAATCGGCAGAATCATGGGGTTTCGCTTCATGCGCTTCCACAAAAAGTCGCTCAGGCTGTCTTTAATAATATTCTTGAGCTTGCCCCAGTCCGTTACGTTCCGGTCCATACAGTTCTCCACTGCGTCCGCCACAATGCTGTGGGCCTCCTCCAGAAGATCCTCTGACTCCCGGACGTACACAAAGCCCCTGGATACAATATCCGGGCCCGCCAGCAGCTGGTTGGAATGCTTCTCCAGAGTCAGCACCACCACAATAATGCCGTTTTGGGCCAGGTTCTGCCGATCCCGCAGGACAATATTTCCCACATCGCCGACGCCAAGGCCGTCCACCAGGATGCCTCCCGCCGTCACGCGGTCAATCACCTCGCAGCTGTCCTCGTCAATGGCTATCACGTCGCCGGAGTTGACCAGCACGGCCCGCTCCTTGGGCACGCCCATGAACTCCGCCAGCTCCTTCTGCGCCACTCTGTGCCGGTACTCGCCGTGAATGGGAATGGCGAACTTGGGGTGAACCAGGGAGTAGATAAGCTTTAAATCCTCCTGGCATGCGTGTCCGGACACATGGGTATCCTCACAGATCACCTGCGCCCCCTTCATGGAGAGCTCGTTGATCACATTGGCCACCGCCTTCTCATTTCCCGGAATGGGATGGGAGCTTAAGATCACCACGTCCCCCGGCATGATGGACACCTTTTTGTGGATACTGGCCGCCATCCGGGACAGAGCCGCCATGGACTCGCCCTGGCTTCCCGTGGTGATAAGCACCGTTGACTCCGGCGGATAATTTTTCAGGTTCTCTATGTCAATCAGCGTGCCCTCGGGTATGCGGATGTAACCCAGCTTGCTGGCGATATCGATCACCGTCACCATGCTGCGGCCCTCAACCACTACCTTCCGGCCATACTTATAGGCTGTATTTACAATCTGCTGCACCCGGTCCACATTGGACGCAAAGGTGGCCACAATGATGCGGCGCTTGGTATGCTCTGCGAAAATAGCGTCAAAGGTTCTTCCCACTGTCCGCTCCGACATGGTAAATCCCGGACGGGTGGCGTTGGTGCTGTCCGCCATCAGGGCCAGAACGCCCTTTCTCCCCAGCTCCGCAAAGCGCTGCAGATCAATGGGATCTCCGAATACAGGGGTATAGTCAATCTTATAGTCTCCTGTGTGGAGCACCGTGCCCGCCGGTGAGAAGATCGCCAGCGCGGACGCATCCTGAATGCTGTGATTCGTCTTTATAAACTCCACCCGGAAGCAGCCCAGGTTCACGGACTGGCCGTGCTTTACCACCTTGCGCTTGGTGGACTTGAGCAGGTTGTGCTCCTCCAGCTTGTGCTCAATCAGGGCAATGGTAAGCTTGGTTCCGTACACGGGCACATTCACCTGGGGCAGAATATAGGGAAGGGCCCCGATATGGTCCTCATGGCCGTGGGTGATGACAAAACCTTTCACCTTGTCAATGTTCTGCTTTAAATAGGTCACATCCGGTATTACCAGGTCTATGCCCAGCATGTCGTCCCCCGGAAACGCCAGTCCGCAGTCCACCACAATGATGCTGTCCTCGTACTCAAAAGCCGTGATATTCATGCCGATCTGCTCAAGGCCGCCCAGGGGGATGATCTTGAGCTGTCCTTTTTTGCCGCTCTTATCCCCTCTGTTAGACTGCCTGTTCTGGGGCTTCGCCGCCTTTCCGGACGCTGTCTGGACAGCCGCCTTCGCCGCCTCAGCCACCCCGGACGCTGCCTTGGCTGCCGGCTTCTGCGCGGCCGCCGCAGCGGTCTTTGCCCCTGCCGGCTTTGACGCGGACGCTGCCGGTTTTTGCGCAGATCCTGTCTTCGCCGCGTTCTTTTGGGCCGCTGTCTGGGCCGCCGGGTCCTTTGCGGTCTTTCTCTGAGCCGTCCCGTTCACAGCCGCCTTTTTTGCCGCAGGAGCCTTTCGGGCCGCCGGCCTGCGGGGCTGACGGTTTACAGCCGCCTCCGCCGTATTCTCTTTTCCTTCTAAATTCAAACTGATTCCTCCAATCTCTCTATTCTTTGTAACCGTTCAGGCGTGAACCGTTACCTATTTTTCAAGGTTCACATCCGCATCGTCCAGCAGCTTTTCGAATACTCCAAAAAGGCCGTCAAGCTCCGCTTCATCCTCCACGAACTCGTACACGGCCTCCGGATCCTGCTGCCCTGACACATCCTTCAGGATATAACACTCTCCGTCCTCTCCCTCCGGCGCGTCCGTCACAAGCAGATAGTTCCCTCCGCTTATCTTTGTCTCTTCAAGGACATAAAACTCCACAGTCTCTCCTGTGTCCGTCCTCATAGTTATCACTGTCTCCACGTTTTCCATCTTTCCTACCGTTCCTCTTGGGAAAGACTGTCCAGATACCCCTGGAGAATGAGGGCCGCCGCGATCTGATCCACGGACTCCTTCCGGTGCTCCCTGCGCACCCCCTGCTCTATCAGGACGCGCTCAGCGGCCACGGTAGTCAGGCGCTCATCCCACAAAACCACAGGCAGGCCCAGTCTGCGCTCCAGGGCCTCCTTAAAGGCCTCTGTCTTCACAGCCCGCTCTCCCCGCGTATTGTTCATATTTTTAGGATACCCAAGAACAATCCTTTCAATCTTGTATTCCTCAGCCAATGCCTCGATCCGGGCCAGCGTGCGCCGCAGCTTATCCTCCCGCTCCCGCGCAATGGTCTCCACTGTCTGGGCCGTAATACCTAAAGGATCGCTGACCGAAACCCCAACTGTCTTAGAGCCGTAATCCAGGCCCAAAATTCTCATCACAAATTCTCTCCGTTCCCCATCTGTCCTCCAGCGGCGCCTGGAGCGTGTTTGAAAATCGCTCTGGGACGCCGCAGAGAATTTTTCCGTAAAATGCCCATAACAAAACCAGCGCCGCACTGCGCTAAAAACGCACACCACGGCACCGGCGGGCCTTCTTCCCATCCCTGCATCCGCAGGCTGTCCCCTTACGCTCTGTCGGACGGCCTGTCCTTTAAACGTGCCTCAATGTAGACTGCCAGAAGCTCCTCCAAGAGCTCGTCCCTCTCCACCTTCATAATCAGGCTTCTGGCCCCTCTGTGGCTCGTGATATAGGTGGGATCGCCGGACATAATATAGCCGACAATCTGATTAACCGGATTATATCCCTTCTCCGTCAAGGCAATATACACTTGTTCCAATACATCTGCTGCTTCCATCTTCTTATCCTGAACCGTCTGAAAATACTGTGTATCCCTTATATTGCCCATAGTATCACGTCCTTTAAGTATTCCTTTCTATTCTACATTATAATTGCCCATTCGGCAATAGATTATTTCACAAAAATGCCGGACCGGCTGCCTCGGCCCCGGCTAAACGCAGACTTCCAGTCCGCTTCCGCAGAAAATCGCGTCCCCCCCGGCTCCCAGTGCGAGTGCCCGGACAGGAACTATCTTTCCGCCAAACCGCGCTCTGGCCTCAGCCTCCGACAGCCCTTCCGCCTCCAGGTCCAGGGCGGCCTTTACGTATTCAGGGGTATAGCCCACCATGCAGAGACGGCCGTCCGCCTCCTCTGTCTCCTCAAAGAGCACCTTAAGCCGGCGGCCAAGAAAGCGCTTCCGGAATTCCCGTGACATATCATCCCCCAGCTTCAGAAGAGCTGCACTCCGCTCCGCTTTCACCGGCTCCGGCACCTGCCCTGGCATTGCGGCCGCCCGCGTGCCTGCCCTGCGGGAATATTTAAATATGTGCATTTCATAAAAATGCACGTCCTCCACGAATTTTTCCGTGGCCCTGAACTCTTCCTCCGTCTCTCCGGGAAAGCCCACAATCACATCCGTGGTGATGGCCGCGTCGGGAAAATACTCCCGGATAATACCGCACCTGCGGGCATAATCCTCCGTGGTATAGTGCCGGTTCATCCTCTTTAAAACCGAATCACAGCCGCTTTGGAGGGAGAGATGAAAATGGGGGCAGAACTTAGGAAGCCCCTGCAGCGCGCCCGCGAATTCCCTTGTGATAATCCGCGGCTCCAGGGATCCCAGCCGGATCCGCTCAAGCCCCGGTATCTCATGGACCCTCTCGATCAGGGAGATAAGCTCTCTGCAGTCCCAGTCCCCGCCCCGGATCGGGCCGCCCTCCATGCGCTCCGTCCCATAGGAGCTCAGATGGATGCCTGTGAGAACCGCCTCCTTATACCCCTTTTCTGCTAGGGAGCGAATCTCGTCCTCCACGTCCTGGGGGCTGCGGCTTCGCACCCGCCCTCTGGCATAGGGGATAATACAGTAACTGCAAAACTGGTTGCAGCCGTCCTGAACCTTTATAAAGGCCCGGGTGTGCTCTCCCCGGCTCTCCAGCCGCAGGGGCTCGCAGCTTTTCTCCGCCGCAATGTCCTCCAGGTATGTGCCTGATCCCCCGGCAGTCTTCTGATCCTCCAGTATCTCCCACAAACGGCTCTTCTGGTTGTTTCCGATGATGATATCCACGCTGGGATCCTTTTCCAGCTCGTCTGCGGCCACCTGGGCATAACAGCCCACTGCCACTACCAGGGCCGAGGGATTTTTCTTTTTGGCCCGGTGAAGCATCTGCCGGGATTTTCGGTCCGCAATGTTGGTGACGGAGCAGGTATTGACAATATAGACGTCCGCATCCTCGTCAAAGGGCACAATCTCGTATCCCCGCCCCTTAAGCTGCTGCTCCATAGCCTCCGTCTCGTAGGCGTTTACCTTGCATCCCAGATTGTGGAAGGCCGCTTTTGGCATGTATAAATCCTCCTATTTGCGTTGGTGGCTGTCAGGACGGCGCAATTACTGTTTTTGCACATGTTTTCCCGCCGTCCTGAACTGCTTCGTTATTTTCAGCAATCTCACTATTGACTTTTATCTTTCCCGTCTGTACTATTTTAAGTGAATGGTTTGGAACGGGATTTAGGACCGTTCCGGCAATGACTTTACATATTACAAGGAGGGCTTCCCCATGAAAACTGTTCGCATTTCGCTCAACTCCATCGACAAGGTGAAATCCTTTGTTAACGACCTCTCAAAGTTCGATGTGGATTTTGACCTGGTATCCGGCCGCTATGTCATCGACGCAAAGTCCATTATGGGCATCTTCAGCCTGGACCTGTCCAAGCCCATTGACTTAAACATCCACGCGGAAACCGGAGTGGACGAGATTCTCACCACCCTGGCTCCCTACATTATCGAGTAATTCCCTCAGCCCTGGCAGCGGATCACCTCGTCCGTATCCAGGGCTGTTTTCACAAGCTCGTCAATCTTTTCTGAAAGTCTTCTCTCCGAGCTTGCAATCCCCTTGATGTTCGGCCTGGTGACCGGGTGCTTTGCCACAAAGATGGTGCAGCAGTCCTCAAAGGGCTGAATGGATGTCTCATAGGTCCCGATTTTTTCCGACAGATCCACAATCTCCTGCTTGTCAAAACCGATAACCGGGCGGAATACCGGCATGGTGCAGACCGCGTTGGTGGCCGCCAGGGACTGGAGCGTCTGGGACGCCACCTGGCCGATGCTCTCACCGGTGATAAGCCCCAGGGATCCGGTGCGCTCCGCAATGGCCTGGGCAATGCGCATCATATAGCGGCGCATGATAATGGTCAGCTCCTCGTGGGGGCATTTCTCATAGATATAGAGCTGGATGTCCGTGAAATTGATCACGTGGAGATCCATGGGCCCTGCGTACCGGGCCACCAGGTTTGCCAGATCCACCACCTTCTGCTTGGCCCTGTCGCTGGTGTAGGGCGGCGCATGGAAATAGACTGCGTCGATCTTCACGCCCCGCTTGGCGATCATGTAGCCTGCCACCGGGCTGTCGATGCCTCCGGAGAGAAGCAGGGTTGCCTTTCCGTTGGTTCCCACCGGCATTCCGCCGGGCCCGGGGATCACCACGGAGAACAGATTGACCTTCTGGCGCACCTCCACCCGCAGCCGCACCTGGGGGGTGTGCACATCCACCTTCATCTGAGGGAAGGCCTCCAGAATCGCCTCGCCCAGATCCCGGTTCATCTGCTCGGATCCCACAGGGTAATTTTTGTCCACCCTGCGGGCGTCCACCTTAAAGGTCAGGTTCTTGTCCGGATAGACCTGATCCATATAGGCGATGACCTGCTTTTTTATATTTTCAAAATCCCTGTCTTCCACCTGGACCATGGGGCAGATGTCCGCGATGCCGAACACCCGCTTTAAGGCCTCCACCACGTCCTCGTACTCATAATATCCCTCGGCGTTCACATAGATGCGCCCCGCCTCCTTGGTCACCTCAAACCGGCCCTCCACATCCTTAAGGGCATAGCGGATCTGCTTCATCAGGGCATCCTCAAACATGTAGCGGTTCTTGCCCTTGGTGCCAATCTCCGCGTATTTTATTAAAAATGCGTGGTACTGCATACGTTCCTCTCTTTCTTTTCAAACCTGTATGGCAATGGTTCCGGGCGGGAATGGCCGCCTCATCCCCGGGTGTAGCGCCTGAGAACCGGGAGAAGCTCTCCCAGGACCTGAATACAGTAGTCAATCTCCTCCCGGGTGTTGAACATGCCGAAGCTGAACCGCAGGGTGGAGTCCAAAAGCTCCTTTTTCACCCCGATGGCCCGCAGGGTCCCGCTGATAGCCGGATGGTTGGAGGAGCAGGCGGATCCAGAGGACACATAAATGCCCTTATCCTCCAGGGCGTGGAGCAAAACCTCGCTTCTCACGCCAAAGAAGCTTGCGCTCACAATCTGGGGCGCTCCCCCATCCCCCTTTGCGCTGTTTACCGTGACTCCCTCCAGGCCCAAAAGGCCGTCGATGAGATAGTCCTTAAGTCCTGTGATGTAGGCAATCTTGGAGTCAAAGTCCCGGTAAGCCTCCCGGGCCGCCACGCCCAGCCCTGCGATGCCTGGAACATTCTCCGTTCCGGAGCGCATCCCCCGCTGCTGGCCGCCGCCCAGGAGAATCGGCTTTATCTTCACCTTCTCGTCAATATAGAGGAAGCCGATGCCCTTGGGCCCGTGGATTTTGTGGGCGCTGACGCTCAGAAGGTCGATCCCCTGGGTCTTGGGACGAATGCGGAATTTGCCGTAGCCCTGGATGGCATCCACGTGGAAGACAGCTCCGGGGACCGTGCTGTGAACCAGGGCGGCGATTTCCTCCACCGGCTCCACCGCGCCGATCTCATTGTTTACATACATCACAGAAACCAGGATGGTGTCCGGGCGGAGCGACTGCTTTAACTCTTCCAGGGAAATGTGTCCCTGGCCGTCCACATGCAGGTAGGTCACCTCAAAGCCCTGCTGCTCTAAGAAGGCCATGGGATTGTAAACCGAGGCATGCTCGATCCGGGTGGTGATAATGTGCTTTCCCGCGCGGGCATTGGCCATGGCTGTCCCGATGAGGGCCATGTTGTTGGACTCCGTGCCGCCGGAGGTAAAGAGAATTTCCTTCTCCTTCACCTTCAGGGTCTTCGCCACTTCCTCCGCAGCCCGGCGCACATACTGCTCTGCTTCCATGCCCTTTCTGTGCTTGGCGGAAGGATTCCCGTAATCCTCCGTCATCACCTTTACCACTATATCCTTCACCTCATCCAGCACCCGGGTGGTAGCTGAATTGTCAAAATACGCTTCCATCGCTCATTTTCCTCCTAAAACGCTCCCTCGAGCTTCATCATAATCAGGGACAGCACTGCAAGCCCCGCTGTCTCCGTCCGCAGGATCCGCCTTCCCAGGCTCACAGACCGGATCCCCTGGGAAATGGCCCGGCGGATTTCCTCCGGGTCAAAGCCTCCCTCCGGGCCGATAAATACCCCGATATCCCCGCCAGCCTCCTGCAAATTCATAGGGCCCGGGCGCCCTCCTGCGCCTATGGCCGCCAGCGCCTCCCGCATGGACTCCATCCCCTGCTCTTCCTCATAGGGGATGAGGCAGAGGCCAAATTGCCGCTCCCTCACAAAGGCAAAAGCCTCCTCCAGGGACATGAGGGGAAGCACCCGGGGGATGCAGCTTCTCTTTGACTGCTCCGCCGCGCTCCTGGC
The DNA here is from genome assembly GCA_944384065.1 of uncultured Enterocloster sp. Lineage (GTDB taxonomy): Bacteria > Bacillota > Clostridia > Lachnospirales > Lachnospiraceae > Enterocloster. Next base: position 47,563 of record CALWRY010000003.1, read on the forward strand.
GATGGCCTGCCAGCGCCTGACCTTGGCCTCCCCCTTCTTTTCATCCAGCTTTACCACCGCGTTTTTGGTGGCTGTGGGGACCACGCCGAAGGCTCCCAGCTCCACCGCCTTCTGGACAATCAGATCCATCTTGTCGGATTTGGGAAGGCCCTGAAACAGCCAGATCCGGGCGGGGAGCTCTCCGCCGGCCTGCCTTTCCTCCAATATGCGGACCCGCGCATACGCTTTTTCAAGCTCTTCCACCCGGCAGAGATAGTCCCGCCCTTTTCCGTCGCTCACAAGCAGGCTTTCCCCGGGCCGCATGCGAAGAACCTTCCCCATGTGCGCCGCGTCGGCCCCCTCAATCCGTATCCATCCGTCCTCCACGCAGGAGGGATCCGCAAAAAAATGATGCATGAAGCTTCCAAACCTCCCGTCTTGTGCCGGCTAACGCTTTCTCGCGGTTATGGAGACCCACTCTCCCTGATAGGTAATCTCCTCCACCTCAAAGGCGCTGTTTGCGGCGAAGGCCGCCTTCACCGCCTCCTCCTTCATGTTGATAATGCCGGAGGTGATAAAATACCCGCCCTTTTTCAGATGCGCCGGGATCACGTCAACCAGGGGGATAATCACATCCGCCAGGATATTGGCGGTCACAAGATCATAGGCCTCATACCCGGCCCAGTCCTGGATCCGCTTGTCATCGATGATATTTCCCTGAATCACCTCAAACTGCTCCGAGGAGATCTGATTGGAGGCCAGGTTCTCTCCCACCGCGGTGATGGCGTTCTCGTCCAAGTCAGTGCCCCGCACATGTCCGGCCCCCAGCTTTAGGGCCGCAATGCCCAGGATGCCGCTTCCCGTGCCCACGTCCAGCACCTGATCCCCCTTCTTCACCCGCTTTTCCAGCTGGCGGATGCACAGCTGGGTAGTCTCATGCATGCCGGTGCCGAAGGCTGTGCCGGGATCGATCTGGATGAGCAGCTTGTCCTTGTGCTCCGGAGGGATCTCCTCCCAGGTGGGCTTGATCAGGATATGATCCACGGTAAAGGGCTTAAAATACTGCTTCCAGTTGTTGATCCAGTCCTTGTCCTCGGTCTCCGAGGCCGTCAGGGTCCGGGCGCCCAGATCCGTGTAGGCGGACAGCTCGTCCAGGCCGGCTTCCACATTTTTCAGAATCTGCTCCACATCCTCCTCCGGATCCAGATAGAAGCTCACCTTGGCTACCCCCTCGTCCGGCGGAAGCTCTGGGAGGATGTCGATGAACATCCCCTTTGTCTCCTTCTCCGTCAGGGGGACATTGTCCTCGATCTCGATCCCCTCAACGCCCAAATCGTCCAGCATGCTGCTGATCAGATCCACCGCCTCCGTGGTGGTGGTCAGGGTAAATTTTTTCCATTTCATACACTCACACTCCTTGCACGCGGCTGTCAGCGAACCGGCCTTTCGGCCGCCGTCCGGACGGCGGCGCCCTTTGGCCTGTCAGCCGCTTACGTTCCGCTGATTACCTTGACAAACAGCAGGGCCAGCACCACAAGCACCACTGGCCGCACAATCTTTCTCCCGTCCTGGACCACCAGCCCTGCTCCCAGATAATGGCCCGCAATGCAGCAGACTCCCGCCGCAAAGCCCAGGGCGCAGTCCACATTTCCCGTAAAGAGGAAGGTGATGAGGGCCGCCACATTGGAGGAGAGGTTGATGACCTTGGTCATGGCGGAGGACACGCGGATGTCCAGGCGGGCCGCCCCGGTGAGAACTAATATAAGGAAGGTCCCGGTTCCCGGCCCGTAAAATCCGTCATAGCCGCCGAACACAAAGGCTGCAGCCAGCACCACCGCGCGAAGCTGTCCCGCAGAAAGCGGCTCCCGCTCCTCCTTTTCCTGCTTCCGGCGCAGCACGTAGAAGGCAGTGATCGGGAGAATCACGACCATCAGGTTGCGGATCACCATATCCGGCACCAAGAGCGCCAGATGGGATCCCAGGGCGGAACCCGCCAGGGCCGCCAGCGCTGCTCCCAGAGCCAGCTTAAGCTTTCCTTTTAAATATCCGTGCTTTGCCAGCCGCAGGGTGGAAACCACAGTTCCCATGGCGGAGCCAAGCTTATTCGTGCCCAGAGCCGCATGGGGCGGCACCCCTGCAATCATGTAGGCGGGCAGGGAAATCAGCCCTCCGCCTCCCGCGATGGAGTCCACCAGCCCGGCCAGAAATACCAGCGGGCACACGATTATATACTGTATCATTATTGTATCCCCTTTTTTTCCGTAAAACAATCCCTATCTTACCACACCGGCACATCCGTTGACAAGAGCGCTGGCAATAAGTAACAGAAATTTTTTGCAATAAAAAAGCAGCGCCGGGCATTAACCTTATGAACGGATAAATAAAGCCTCAGAGAGCCAGGCCGGACGCCCATTTGCCTTTATTACTATTGCAATTAAAAATGGCGATTCCTCATTTGCATTACACTCCATCACACAGGGCCGGCGGCCAGGCGTTCCGGGGCGATAAGCAGAGACACAAAAGACAAAGAAATCCCGGGCCGGTTGGGAATGCAATCCCAGCCGCCCGGGATTTTTGGCAAAGTGAAATGGCCGGTTGGGGAACCGGCCATTTCAGGAGAAGGTATTTCGTTTCTTATGGGGTGTAGCAAAAACTATATAATGTATTGGGGGGTTACGTCTATTATAATAGCATAAGCCTCCAAAAAAGTGTGCACAAACATCCATTTTTTTCGAATTTCTTTTTGAGCATTTTATGGATGTGCCGCAGGTCCCCGCTTCGTCTCCCACGTCATATATCACAAAGGATCCGTTCCATTGCCCATGCGCACCGCCTGGGACAAGACCTCCAGCTTATGTACATTTTCCCGATCCCCCTCCTTCTGCCTGGCTGCCTGACACCTCTGATAGAAATATTTGATAATGTCCTTGCGCGTAATAATCCCGATAAAGTACCGCTGATCGTCCAGCACCGGGACAAAGTTTTGATTCAGCGCCTTGTCCACCAAATCCTCCATATCCGCGTCCGCCTTCACCGGCAGATTGTCGCACCGGCGCCGGATAGCTGTGACAGGAACCTTTTCCGCCTCCCGCAGATTCAAATCGAACTGATTCTTAATCCCCCAAAGCAGATCCCCTTCCGTCAGCGTGCCTATGTACCTGCCCTTTTTGCTGACAATAGGCACTGCGGAATATTTGTGGTGTTCCATTTTCTCCAGTGCCTGGCGCAGCGTGTCGTCCTCACTGATGTAGGCCACATCGCTCTTGGGCGTCAAAAAAAACAAAATATTCATAGTGCCGCTCCTTTTCCATATTTCTACATTCAGTATAGTGCGGCGCTCTGAACCTCTTATGAACAATTTCTTATGAAAGTTTAAACTTTATTAAAAATTCAAGCGGCGGGTAAACTGCCGCAAAAATAAGAGCCATGAGAACAGAAAGCTTTCGCCCCCTGTCTCTCACAGCCCCTTGCTGCCGTCAAAATTTCCGCCCTCTCACTCCATATAGTCCAGCGGGTCCACGTTCTCTCCCTGGTGCTTCATTTCCAGGAATACGTTCACTCCCTCCACGGAATAATACTTGGTGGGCTCCGCCACATAACCCAGCACCTGGCCCTTGGTAAGGTATTCCCCCTGAACCGCCGTTATCTCCTTGAGCTGGCCGCAGGTAACGGTGTAGTCATTTCCCAGATCCATGACCACATAGTTTCCGATCTCCTCGTTGGCGCCCACCTCCAGGACTCTGGCGTTGGCAGGGGCCTCCACCGGCGTGCTCACATCGGACTGGATCACAATGCCGGGATTGCACTTATACTGATCCAGGGTCGGGAAATAGATGGTCTTGTCCATGCTGTAGTCCAGGATCACATTGCCCCGCACCGGCCAGAGCATTCGGCTGTCCGCCGCAAAATCCAGCACCAAAGCCTGGGCTGCGGTTCTTCCCGCGCCGGCCTCCGCCGCCAGATCGTCCCCCCGGTTGGGGTTTGCAGCCACCGCTCCTTTCGTCTCGCTGTCCGCAGAAGCACTATCCTCCGGCCCAGCCGCCACCGCCCCTTTCGTCTCCTCCTTTGTCTCCTCTGCAATCAGCTCCTGATTCGGCATCTCCAGGTACGGACTTGTCTCCGCGCCTCTTCCTCTTTGTACGGTAATGATTCCTGCTGCGGCTACCAGAGTCAGCAGGCCTAAAACTAGTACGACAAGAAACAGCTTATCCTTGAACATCTGATTTACTTTGTCTCTCACGTTTATCACCTCGGTACTATTCTTACCAAACCGAGGCTCCTTATTCAGAAATCGAGATGTTTTTATAAAAATATCCCAGGATGTCCTCCGCCGTCCATCCGGCCCTGGCCTTTTCGTTGGCCGCGTGCTGGCTGAGGCCGTATCCGTGCCCCTTTCCCTTTACCGCAAACCGCAGCCCCTCCTCCGACGCTCCCACGGAAAAACAGGAGGAGGAAAGTCCAAGCGCGTACTGGATTTCCTCCCCTGTAAACACAACATTTCCTATCTGTATTTCCTCCACATAACCGGCCGTATCCCTAGATATAATCTGTATCCCCTCCGGAAGATCCTGGGGCGACACCTGTCTCGGGCCCGCGTCCCCCTCCGGGATGGAATTTATGGCCGCTGCCGCCTCCCCATAGGAGAAATTCATTGTCTCCTCAAAGTCCGCCGCCTCCATGTCCTCCGGGCAGTCCACGTTCTGAAAATAGGGGTGAAGAAAATCCCCCTGCCGCGTCATCCCTGCAGAGAGCCTGAAAAACATGGGATCGATGAGCTCCCCCTCATAGGTGAGCAGCTGGCCCTCCGTGGCTTTTACCGCCTCCTCCACCTTCTCAAAATAGGCGGGAAACGCTGCGCTTCCCCACATTTCCTTTAACTGCTTCTGCTCCGGATAGTCAAGATCCAGGGCGGACTCCGCGATCTCGGATGTGCCGGCCGCCTCCATCTGGCGGCGTATGTAGGTTCTGGCAATGATGGCCTGGGCCTTCAGGGTCTCCGGCTCATAGTCCGCCGGGATCTGCATGGCGGTCACGCCTGTCAGATATTCCTCCATATCCATATAATAGGATCCAGCGCCTCTGTCCAGCCAGACGCTGTACTTCCCAGCCGCAGACTGCTGTTGTTCATAAAAGGCCTCCTCCCCCCGCACTGTGCCTGTCCACGCCATAGTTCCCAGATAAGGTCCTGCCGCCAGGGCCGCAGCCGCCCACAAAAAACGCCGGTTCATAGTCCTCCACCTCGCCTTCCGCTCCCCTCTGCCGGGAAAAGATATGCTGGTAAGAGTATATGCAGAGCGGAGGGGAAGTATGTGCGATGGCTGGCACCCGCCGCAATCCGATGGCTTCTGGGCGTAAACAGCAGTTTCCATGTATTATGTCATCGTTGACGGCGGCGCATTTTTAGGATAAAATAAAGTAAACTTTATATTTTCTTAAAATCAAGGAGGCCATCGTTATGTTATATATTGAGCGGACATTGGAACGGAAATTTTTGCGTATGAGTTCCTTTTTTAAAGCAGTGCTTGTAACAGGTGCGCGGCAGGTTGGTAAAACTACCATGCTGAAACATTTGGCCGAGGGACAAAACCGTACTTACATTTCTATGGATAATGCAATGGCGAGAACCCTGGCCCGAACGGATCCCGTATTGTTCTTTCAGACTTACAAGCCTCCCATCATCATTGACGAAATACAAAAAGCTCCGGAGCTATTTGAACAGATTAAAATCATGTGCGATGAAACCGAAGAAAGAGGCTTGTTTTGGCTGACTGGCTCCCAGCAGTATAAGATGATGAAAAATATTCGTGATACGCTGGCCGGAAGAATTGGGATTCTGGAGCTATACAGCCTTTCCAAAAATGAAGTAGACGGAGAAGTTTTTACGAACAAACTGGACTTCTCTTTGCCATGCCTTTTGGAGCGGCAGAAGGCGGCGAAAAAGAATGATATTGTAGATGTATTCGAGCATATCTGGCGCGGCGGGATGCCTGACGCGCTGCGAGCCGATGCCGAGCAGAGACAGGAGTATTTCAATTCTTATATTGAAACCTACCTGATGCGGGATGTAACAGAAGAAGGCGGTATTACCGATTCTGTACGTTTCCGAAAATTTCTTGCTGCCTGTGCTGCCTTGACGGCCGAACAGGTTAATTATAAAACTTTGGCGGAAACAGCCGAAATTTCCCAGCCCACAGCCAAAGAGTGGCTGCGGATCTTACAGGGGCTAGGCATTGTCTACCTTCTGTCTCCCTTTGCCAATAATGAATTGAAGCGATTGGCAAAAACACCCAAACTGTATTTCTGTGATACCGGATTATGTGCCTATCTGTCGATGTGGCTTACCAGGGACACTTTGATGCAGGGTGCGGCAAGCGGACATTACTTTGAAAACTATGTTGTGATCGAGCTTTTGAAAAATTTTTCTTACTCAGCAGATAAAGCAAACCTGACGTACTACCGGGACTCCAATGCAAAAGAAATTGATGTGATTATAGAAGAAAATGGACTGGTTCATCCGCTGGAAATCAAGAAATCCGCAAATCCTGATCGCAGAGAAATCAAAAAATACCAGGTACTCGACAAGACAACCTTAGAACGTGGCAGCGGCGGTATTGTCTGTATGTGCGAAGAAGTAATACCGATTGATCAGAAAAACTGCTTTATTCCCTGCAATCTAATATAATTTGAAGTCGGTTCAGACCCCTTCACTCCCCAACGTGTAGCGCATAGAAGAAAATTCCGGCATAAAACCATGCCGGTTGCGCTGTACGCGTCAATCCAGATATGGGGAGTTCTCCCAAACAATGTAATTTTTTCAAATCCCAGACATCTTTGGTGCTCCTAACTTTCACTTGCCATTCTTCTTTCATTTTCATATAATTATGATACGGCAGCCGTTCCTAATCGGCTGCCCAATCTAGTCATAGGAGGAAAGGTCATCATGATGAACGCTTCTGTCAGCGCCCTTTTAGATGCTCAAAAAGCTCTTGAGGGGGTTGCCGAGAGTCTGGGAGTCCACACAGAACAGGATGTAGTTGATATGGTAAAAGAAATCCGCAAGGAAAGGGATGCGTCCGGAAGGCGTATATGTCAGACAAGGTTATTCTTCGGTTCCGGCTACCGATACGGCGATTCGCCGTATGATTAAGGAAACAGACGGGGATCGCTTTGAAGCGATGCGCTCTCTGAACCAGGAACTCACATTTGGAGCTGCGAAAAAAGAATTTGACCTTCGGAATGTAGAATTTGGTCCGCAGCAAATGCGTACTTTGAAATTGGTCAATCAGGATAACCTTTATAGCAATTTAGGGCTGCTTCTGTCCGACCAATACGTCCATACGATTAATAAAGTATGGGGAATTACCGGGGATCGGAATTTTGCTGATGTTAAAATCAAAAAGCCCTTAATCCTGACCCCCGCAGAATTCATCGCCAAATATCTCTAACTTTCATTTTTCAGCGCTACTTCACCCCTTTACACAGCCAGGCCTCCCCCCGGAACCGCAAGAAGCATGCGATGGCCCTGAAAAGCCAGTCACAGTACATCGCGATCCACACGCATTTCACCCCCAGCTCCGGGAAAAGCCACACCAGGAAATAGCTGCCTCCCACCCGGAATATCCACATAACCGCAAAGGACATCACCATGGTGAAGCGCACGTCCCCGGCCGCTTTGAGGGCGTTCGTCGTGGTAAAGCCCATAGGCCAGATCAGGGTGCAGACCACGCCGTGGGTCAGGAGCATCCAGACCGCTATCTCCTTGGTCGCATCCGTCAGGTTATACAGATCGCCGATCAGCGAGGCAAAAAGCATGGAGAGTACGCAGCAGATGCCCTGGAGGATATAGACCAGCCGGATGAGATAGACCGAATACCTCCGGGCCTGCTCCTTCTCCCCCGCGCCTATGCACTGCCCCACAATGGTGATCATTCCTATCCCCGCTCCGGCTCCCGGCATGTGGAGAAACTCCGTCACGGTGAGAGACACCGCATTGGCTGCAATCGCCGAAGTCCCAAAGCTAGTCACCAGACTCTGCACCAGGAGACGTCCGATATAAAACATGCTGCTCTCCAGCGTTGTGGGCACAGAGAGGTTAAATACAGCCGCCGCCCGCCTTCTGGTAAACCTCCACTGAAGGGGAGAGGGGACCGGAAGAATGGTCTGGCCTTTTAAAACCATGAAAAACAGGAATACGCTGACCGCCGCCCGGGACAGAAGGGAGGCAAACCCCGCTCCGAACACGCCCCAGCCAAGGCCGAAGATGAATATGGCGTTCATCACGATATTCATCAAATTCATCACCAGGGAGGCCTTGAAGGAGAGCCGCGTATAGCCCAGGGCACGCATGATGGCGGCACTGCAGCAGAACAGGGCGATAAAGGGATAGGAGATGCCGGACAGCCAGAAGTAAATCTGCGCATTCTCCATAACCTGGGGCTCAATGGATCCGTAGAGCTGCCCCAGGATCCGCCTGTTCCCCCAGAATGCAGCGGCCATAAGCCCCAGGCCCAGGATCAGCACCAGCATCGCCAGGTGCTGCACGGCGTCAGCCGCATCCTTCGCCCGCTTCTTTCCTATGTACTGGGAGCAGAGAATCGCCCCGCCGGTAGAGAAGGCTGTCAGGGCGCTGTTTATGAGCTGATTGATAAAGTCCACCAGGGATACGGCGGAAATCGCGTATTCTCCCAGCCCGCTGACCATAATCACATCGAACATGCCCACAGCGGCCATGAGGAGCTGTTCCATAATCAGCGGGATGATGAGGTTGTATACTTGTTTTTTGGTGAATAGCGGGTTGTTCATTGTCCTACTCCACAAAGGGTTCTAATATTTTAAGCGCCTTCCGGTCGGCCTCCCTGGGATTCGTAAAATACCGGCTCCCGGAGGTCTCTAAAGACAGGCAGCCTTTATAATTGTGCCGGATCATAGTCATCATCATGTCATCCAGCGGGGATTTTCCATCGCCCCAGGTCAGATGCATGCCGTCCACAAAATGCATGGTACATATCTTATCGCCAAATGCGGCAAACCAGTCCTCCAGCCGCTCTTTATTGTAGGCGATGGCCCCTGTATCCCCCAAAATGCGAAATCCAGGATGGTTGACCTCCCGCTCCATCCGTATGGTATCCTCAAGCGTAACCACCAGGTTGGTCTCACAGGATTTAAGGCTCTCCATAGCCACCGTTACCCCGTGGGCCTGCCCCTCCTCGCAGAGGCGGCGGATCATATCCGCGGCCCGCTTAAAGGCTTCCTCCCTGTCGTGATTCCAGTAACCCCATCCGGAGCTTATGGTCATGCAGGGAACTCCCAGCTCCTCGCAGGCCAGTATCCCATTTTTAAAATACTGGAACATATGCTCTCTCTGCTCTGGCTCCTCCTCCGCAATCTGGTAGCGGTAATTGGATCCCGTCACCAGGAAGCAAAGGATGGATAGGCCCCGGCCTTCCACGTCTCTCCGGAGCTTTACACAGTCCTGGTAGGAGAGATAGTCACAGTCAAAATGAGGCGGGCCGCCCCAGATGGAAATAGCGGAAAGCCCCAGCTCCTCCATGGAATCCAGGAAATATTCAAAGGAATGCCACTTATATATCAGGTTCATCCCTGCAATTTGCCCTCTGCTCAGCTTATTCGCCATGTTCCCCGCCTCCTTCCTCCAGTATCCATGAAATCATCCTCGCGCTGCTCTCGTCAGCCGCCCACGGCTTGCTTAAGTAATCCCGAATCATATAATGGCAGCTGATAGCACCCGCATACGCGCCTTCCTCCAGAGCTTCTAAAACATCCCGAAGATTCAGGTAGCCGTCTCCCCAGTAATACCGGCCCCCGTCAAACTTGGAGTTCGAAAGATTCACATAGGTCAGGCGGGTCCCAAAGGCTTCCAGCCACTCCTTTAGAGTTTCCCCCGCTTCATAGACCGAGGCTGTGTCCACCCCCACCTCCACATTTACTCCATCTGCCCATTCCATAGCCCTCTTCATATCCTCTATGGTGCGTATGCGGTTTGTGGCGTCCTCATGCTGATTTAAGAGGATCAGACGGATATCATAGGATCCGGCCATTTCCCCCAATCTCCTCAAGGCCTCTTTCAAACGCCTGTCCCGTTCTTCCTCTGTGCGATCAAGGAGGTATCCGTTGGCTGTCACAATCATGGAGCCGCACTCCAGCTTTGCGGTAAAATCCAGGCAGCGCCTTAAATACTCCCAGGTTTTCTGCTCAGAACCCCCTTCACTCCCCAGCGTGTAGCGCATAGAGGAAAATTCCGGCATAAAACCATTAATAGACAGGCCCTGATCTTCTGCTTCCTTTTTTATCTTTTCCCCGTCGGTGGCGCCGTAAGCGTCAATCCAGACATGGGGCGTTCCCCCAAACAATGTAATTTTTTCAAATCCCAGACGTCTTTGGTGCTCCAAAAATGTCGAAAATGGATAAAACCGATAATGTATATTGGAATTCCCTATATCCTTTCTCCTGAAAACCATATATCCTCCAAAAAAGGAGGGCGCAAAGCGTCCGCCGGCTGCGCCCTCCCTATTTTTCATTCTTACTTCGTGCTGTTGCTTGTGTCCAAAAGGTTCTTGGAAGCGTAGCCCTCCAGCAGGGACGGATCATCCAGCTCGCGGATAGCCTCGTCCTCGTAGGCGGCAAAGGTTCCGTCAGACAGGATTCCCTCCAGCCATACGTCAACCATAGCTACGAAGTCCTCGTTCCCCTTGGGAACCGCCAGGGAGGATCCGGGATCTCTCTCTACCGGGATGTCGAAGGACAGGTCATAGTCAATCATCAGCTCCGGGTTCGCCTTGCAGATCAGGATTGCGTACTTCTCATTCAGAACCGCAGCGTCAACCTTGCCGTTTGCCACAGCCAGAACCACGTCGGCCTGGGACTCATAGTCGATGAGCTCCGCCTTGGGATACTGCTCAGAGAAGGTTACGGATGTGGAGGATCCCTGAATGGATGCTGTCTTTACGCCCTCCATCTCATTCTCTACGGCAAACATCGGATCCTCTTCTCTGGATTTCTGGATCACGATGGTCTGCAGGGAGCGGTGGTAAGGAATACTGAAGTCCATATTCTCGCGGCGCTCGGCTGTTCCTGCCAGTCCGGGAGCAATATCTACCTTCTTTGCCTGCAGGGCTGCCAGCACACCGGATAAGCTCATGTCGTTAAACTCAACATTTACCGTTGTTCCCAGCTGCTCGGAGAGATACTCTCCCAGTCCATAGCACATGCTGACCTCGAAGCCCTTAAGCTCGTCCTTTCCGTCAACAACCTTGTGGAATCTCCACGGCGGAGACTGTGCATTGATGCCCACGATCATGGGTTCTCCGGCCTTCAGCTTCTGGATAATGGGGCCATCCTCTCCGGACGCCTCGGTCTCAGCTGCTGCTTCCGTTTCCTCCTCTGCAGCCTCGGTCTCAGCTTCCGCCTCGGTCTCAGCCTCAGTGGCTGCCTCGGTGGCCGGAGCCGCTGTGGTTGTCTCCTCCGTCTGAGAGCTGCAGCCCGCCAGGACTGCCAGCGCTGCTGCTGTGAGCAGTGACAATGCCATCATTCTTTTCTTCATATACATTTCTCCTTTCTATTTTACAGGACTTTTGATAAGAAGTCCTTGGTTCTCTCGTGTACCGGGTGGAAGAGCAGCTGATCCGGGGTATTTTCCTCCAGAATGACACCCTGATCCAAAAACAGAATCCGATCCGCAACTTCCCTTGCAAATCCAATCTCATGGGTAACTACCACCATGGTCATCCCCTCTTTTGCCAGCTCCTTCATCAGGCTTAAAACTTCACCTACCATCTCCGGATCCAGAGCGCTGGTGGGCTCGTCAAAAAGCATGATGTCCGGTTTCATGGCCAGGGAACGGGCTATTGCCACTCTCTGTTTCTGGCCGCCGGAAAGCTGCTCGGGGAACTGAGGCGCCTTTTCCTCCAGCCCTACCCGCTTCAGCATGGACATGGCTATGGCATTGGCCTCTTCCTTCTTCATTTTCTTTACCTTAATTAAGGCCAGAGCAACATTGTCCAGCACGTTTTTATTTGCAAAAAGATTAAAGTGCTGGAACACCATGCCGATTTTCTGCCGGTGCTGATCCAGATTGACTTTTTTATTCATCAGGGACACGCCCTCAAAGATGATGTCGCCTCCGCTGGGCACTTCCAACAGATTCAGGCAGCGTATAAAGGTGCTCTTTCCTCCGCCGGATGGGCCGATAACGCAGACCACCTCTCCCTTTTCGATGGTGACATTAATTCCCTTAAGAACATGAAGCTTTCCAAAGTTCTTTTCCAGATTGATTACATCAAGCACTGTATTTCAGCCTCCTCTCAAGATAATTAACGCCCTTCTCGAGCACAAAGCAGACCACAAAATACATAACAGCCGCTATAATCAAAGGTTCAAAAGCCAGATATGTATTCGCCCTTACCGTATTGGAATTGTACATCAGCTCATGCACACCGATTACGGACATCATGGAGGTGTTCTTAATCAGGATGATAAACTGGTTGCACAGGGAGGGCAGGATGCTCTTAATCGCCTGCGGGATCACAATCTCTTTCATGGCCTGCCAATGGGTCATGCCTAAGCTTCGGGCCGCCTCCATCTGTCCCTTGTCAATGGACTCAATGCCGCCTCGCACCGTCTCGCCGATATAGGCGCTGGAATTTACCGTCAGGGACACCACGGAGGCCATAAACATAGATAAATTAAATGACAGGGAATAATATACGATGTAGATCTGTATCAGCATCGGAGTTCCCCGAATAAAACTTACGTAGAATGCAACGATATCCCTTAATACAAAATTCTTGGAAAGCCGCATGATACCAATAATAATTCCGAACAATATACTTGCAATTGTCGCTGCGGCCGCGATCTTCAAGGTTTCCTGCATGCCTTCTACATAATAGTAGCTGTAGTCCTGCCATATAGATAACACTTTCAGTTCGCCCACGGATGATGTCCCCCTTTCTGATGTTTTTTAACTATTCTTCCGTCCACTCCTGCCCGGGAGCCAGGCTGACGCAGAAATCTTTCTCTCTCACGTAATGCTCATACCAGACGTAGTAGACTTCCTTTCCAGGATCCGCCACAAGGGAGTGATCATAGCCCGCCGGGATATAGCTCCACTCTCCGGCCTTGTGGTTCACCACCGGCGCATCCTCCACGGTCATGTTAAAATCAGAGCTGCCCAGGCAGTAATTCCACTGCTCCACGCGGTTGTGTCCCTTCTCAATGGTGCCTCCGCCCACAGCCCGAACCACGCCCAGCATAATGCGGCCCAGCTGCCTGGGGCTGAAAATCCACCAGGAGGATGTATTTTCCGCCTTGCAGTCCTGATCGTAGATGATGGCGTCGCTCACCAGGGTGAAGTAGGGAAGGCGAATGTGAGTCTTATTATAAAGCTCCTTGTCCCACTGGTTCATCTCCACCACGCTCATCACAAATTCCATGTCCTCGTAGGCGTGGATGGTATAGGGAACCCTGTCAAAATCCGGCGCATAGAATGCCACTTCCGTAACCTTGTGGAGAGCTTCCTTTGAACGGATATCTCCCCGGCCCTTCCCGAACATCAGAATTACCGTCTCTTCCTTATAAAGTTTGGGAGAAACCTCACAGCCTGCCTTCAGGAAGCACTTATAATTGCGGATGCCTCCCTTATATGTACCCGGAAGCAGCTCCGTCATATAAAATCCATTGGCGTCATACGCCACATGTATGTCCTCGTTCTTCACTACATATACTTTTTCCATGCCGTCAATTCTCCTTCTGCTGTTTTGGAGCGGGTTTTACAATAAAATCCTTTTCCTTGGCAAAATGCTCGTACCAAACATAGTAAGCCTCTTTTCCCGGCTCAGCTACCAGCTCATGGTCTTCCCCGGCTGGCACAAAGCTCCAGTCCCCGGCCACTGTCTTCACGGTCTCATTGCCCACTGTCAGATTAAAGTCTGAGTTGCCCAGACAGTAATTCCACTGGTGCACCGCAGGGTGTCCCTTCTCCCTGGTTCCGTCACCAAAGGAGCGCACCGCACCGATCATAATGCGGCCCAGCTGGCGTCCCTGAAGGACGTTCCAGGAGTCCGTTCCCGGCCCCTTGCAGTCCTGATCATAAATTGAGCACTTGCTGATAGTCCTGAAGAAGGGAAGCCGCGCATGGGAGCCGTTATATACCTCCCAATCCCATTCATTCATCTCCACCACGCTCATCACAAATTCCATGTCTTCAATGGCATGAACTGTGTAGGGTGTTTTATCAAATTCCGGTGCATAAAAGCACAGCTCCTCCACATGATGGGAGTCCTTTTCGTCCGTAATATATCCCCGTCCCATTCCAAAGAACAGGATTACTGTCTTGTCCTTATAAAGCTCAGGGCTGTAGCTGCTCCCTGCCCGCAGGCTGCAGCGGAAATTGCGAATTCCGCCCTGATACGTTCCCGGGAGAAGCTCCGACCTTGCGAATCCATTTTCATCATATGAAATATTGGCGCTTCTCCTGTCTATCTGTATGGCCATCTCAATACCTCCAATCATTTATCTTCAACCGCCGTCCCAAGCCATGGTTTTGAGCGGATAAACTGCTCCATCTCCCTGTCCCAGCTGCGGACTGCCTCCGGATACAAATGGCGCAGGTTTCTGGACTCAATCCGGTAGCAAACCCGCTCCGACGGTCCCTCTCTCATTGTATAAATTTTCATTCCCGCCTCCCGCTCCAGGCGCAGCCCCATGGAGTAGGGGACAACCGCCCAACAGGAGTGGTTTTTCATAAAACTGAATGCAAGAGGCGGGGAGTTCGTCTTTAAAAAGGGCAGCTCCTTGGGATCGAACCAGTGGGAATACCAGAGATTCATGCTCTGCTCCTTCCAGTCAAACTGGCAGGCGTCCCGGATATCCAGCTCGTCAGGACGAACGATAGGCCCCGCAAAGCGCATATCTGCGGAGGCCGCCAGTACCATCTGTTCTGTGAACATAGGAACTGCCCGGATATTTTTCTGGCGCTGATTATCTACAACATACGCCAGATCCACCTGGCCGCCCTCCACCAATTCATACAGCCTCTCATTGCTTTTGAACATCAGGTGCATCTTGATGGTACTGCCCCGCTTCACACTGCGGTTATACAGCTCATCCAACAGATACAGTCCCATGCTCTCCACACAGCCGATAGTAATGGCGGGGTGGCGGGAGGTTTCTTTAAAGGATTCAATATCATAGCGAATTTTCTTCATCCGCTCCGCGATGGGGAAGAAGGCCTCGCCCTCCTTGGTCAGCATGCTTTGATTCTGGCCCCTGCCCCGCTCCACCAGGGTGCAGGACAATTCTTCTTCCAGGAGTTTTAATCGGTAGCTCACCGTTGACTGGGATACAAAAAGTACCTTCGCCGCTTTTGAAACGCTTCTTGTCCGGGCAACCGCCAAAAACACATCTATATTCGCCAGATCCATTCTTCCTCCACGCCGTGTTGTTCAGGCGGCGGGAAAGGCGTCTCCATCCTTCCCGTCCGCCGCCCAAATGACTATATTCTTTCTTATTCCTCCGGCGCGATTGCAACCTCAGGATATCCGTCCGTAGCCAGCTCTACCCAGAAATAATTAATCTTCTGATCCGCCCGAGCCTTGCTTCCATGAGGAACTCCTCTGTCCGTGTAGGACACATCGTAGGGCTCCATCTCCACATCTCCCTGATCCGCCGTATATGTAAAGCTGGAATCCTGGAGAACAAAGTACCACTGCTCCACCACATCATGGGTGTGGGTTCCCACAAAGGACGGGCCCTCGCCTACGTTGTAGCCCATGCTGTAGCGGCCAAGCTGACGGCCTTCCAGCATCAGATGGGAGCGCAGGTTGGATCCCGCATCGCCGGTAAAGCCTTCCGTATACCGCATTCCATCTCTGAACAGCCGGAATCTCGGGAGAACAATGTGCTGCAGTTTGAATCTGCGGATATCCCAATTATCCATGACTCCGATAAAGTGGAAGAATTCCAGATCCTCAGCTCCCGCGTGAATCTCAATGTTGGGGTCCCTGTCAAAGTCAGGGCAGAACACCGCGCGGTCATCTATGTTATAGGCACGGTCTGTAGTGAGCACATATCCGCTTGCGGAGATAAAAGCGAAAAATTGGATCTTGTCCGTAATGGAATACAGCTCCGGCTTCCACACGCACCCCTTTTTCAGAACGCCGCGGAAGATTCTAAGATCCTTGCTGCAGCCCGGCAGTATCTCTGTACGGGCCAGTCCATCCACAAAGTTGAATTGTACATCTTTACCTTTCGCCAACTGCATTTGCTTCATTTTGCTACCCTCCTATTGGTAATTTTTATTAATAAGGATGAGCAAATTATAGTAAAACATATCCACTCTTTCAATTTATGTGCAAATATTTAAATTTTATATTGTGAAATATTTAAATATTCAATTAATTGGTTTTTCTTGTGCTTATAATAAAAAAAGAGATTCCGTATATGATAAAATGTCCCGCAAATACGAAATATCGTAATTATTATACACTTTCTCGAACTATCCCGCAACGCTTTTTCGTTTTATAATATCGACATAATCGTGTGAGGATATGCAAAATGATTGATATTCTTCAAAAAATCACTGAACAGCGTGAAGCAAGGAACTGGTCTTTAGCTCATTTGTCCTTCCAGGCCGGTCTTCCCCTGTCCACCGTCTCTTCCTGGTACACCGGCAAAGTCACTCCCTCTGTTTTTTCTTTAGAAAAAATCTGCGGGGCTTTCGGCATGTCGCTGGCGCAGTTTTTCTCTGAAGGAAATTATCGAGCTTTGGATCCGATAGAGCTGGAATTATTGAAGAATTGGGAACTGCTTTCCCCTAATCAGAAAAACGCTGTTTTAGAGCTGCTGCGCTCCTTTACAGAAACAGAGCGCGATACAGGAGAAGCCTTTGGTCAGGCGGAGGAATAGCCTGCTTCCATGAGAGAAATTCCGGACAAAAGCGCCGGGCAGAAGCATATGCGTGCATTTTCTGCCCGGCGCTTTTTCGCGTCATTTTATTATATTTTCACCGCCTGTCCCCTGCCGCGCTGCGAAGGGGCAAGCTCTTTTCTCTCACCTCACCCGGTAAATCCCCCTATACTTCTCCAGCAAATACCGCACATAATAATCCGGGTTAAAGTCCTCCCCCGTCATATCCATGAGCAGCTGGCGGCTGGTCTTTAGCTTTCCGTACTGGTGAATGTGCTCCCGCAGGTATTCCCGGATAACCCGCAGCTCTCCCCGCTCCAGAAGACCGTCAAAGTCCATCTCCTTTCGCATGTGGAAGTAAATCTGTGCCCCGAAGGCGCTTCCCAGCGCGTAGGAAGGGAAGTAGCCAAAGGCTCCCTGGGCCCAGTGAATATCCTGAAGGGCGCCCTCGCCGTCGTGGGAGGGGCGCAGGCCCAGATACTTCTCATATTTGTCCGCCCACACCTGCGGGATATCCCGCACATCCATATCCTCTTCGATTAAAAGTTTCTCTATCTCATAGCGGATCAGCACGTGAAGGCTGTAGGTCAGCTCGTCGGCCTCCGTGCGGATAAGTCCGGGCTCCACTTTGTTCACCGCAGCCACAAAAGCCTCCCTTGGAATCTCCCCAAGCTCGTCGGGAAACAGGGCCCTGAGTTTCTCATAGATCGGCATCCAGAAGAATGGGCTCCGTCCAATCATATTTTCAAAAAACCGGGACTGGGACTCATGCATGCCCATGCTGGCCCCCTGCCCTGCAGGCGTCAGCGTCAAATCGTCCCGGATGCCCATTTCATAAATTCCGTGTCCCGCCTCATGGATCACGGAAAACAGGGAGCTGTCCACCCGGTCCGTGTAGTGGGTGGTAATCCGCACATCCCTGTTGTGGAGATTGGTGGTAAACGGATGGGCGCTGACCCCAAGCACGCCTTTTTCAAAGTCAAAGCCCACATACTCCGCCAGGAACCTTGCCAGCTTCTCCTGCTTATCCGCCGGATAATCGCCCTTGAGGAAGCTGTCGTCGATCCGCCGGCCTTTCACCTGGATCTGCTGCAGAAACGGCGCCACCTCTTCCTTTATCTGCCCGAAAAATACATCCAGGTTTTTCATGGAAAACCCTTTTTCATACTCCTCAAGCATCACGTCATACAGGGCCTCCCCCTGCTTTGCCCGGTATCCGGCAAACTTTTTCTGGTACTGTATAATAGCGGATAAAGTAGGGGCAAATGCCGCGAAATTCCTGTCTTTCTTGGCCTGGGCCCAGACAGCTCCGGCCTGGGCCGTCAGCCGGGCAAATGCCTGGTACTCCTCCCGTGGAATGCATTTGATCCGTTCTAACTCCTCTGCAAGTTCCCGGACATTGGCAGCCTCCGCCTCGGTGAGTTCCTCATTTCCCTCCCGGCACACAGCCAGAAGGGTTCCAAATTCCCCGCCCGTAAGAATGGAAAAATATTCCCCGGAAAGGCTTCCGATAACCTCTGCCGTGAGAGGCCCTGCCTGACGGGGGGCAAGGGTCTCATTGTCCCATTCAAACAGCGTCATGGCAGTTTTTATGGCCATGGCTCTGTCCATATATTCTTTTAACGCGTCGTATGCCCGCATCGCTTATTTCTCCTTTCATCGGACTCACCTATTGTATCCAAAAACATCTCCCGTGAATCATACCACAAAATAACGTTTCTTCCAATATAAACCAGGCGGCAAGACCCCACAAACTTTTGGTTGTTTCTGCCACTTTATTGTGCTATAATGCTAAACAGAACGCTAATTGAGAAAGGCGGGTATACGATTATGGATCTGCTCCTTATTAAAAATGCAGATGTTTACGCCCCCAGCCATCTTGGACGGCAGGATGTGCTTATAAGCGGCGGGAAGATAGTAAAGATGGGAACGGATCTGGAAGCTTCCTACGGCTCCCTGTCCGTGGAGGTGGTGGACGCTTCCGGCCTGGTGATGACACCCGGCTTTGTGGATCAGCACGTACACGTCATAGGAGCCGGCGGTGAGGCCGGCTATTTCAGCCGCACGCCGGAGATGCGGATCTCCCAGATTGTGCCCCACGGCATCACCACTGTCGTAGGCCTCCACGGAACGGACGGCACGGCGCGCACCATCGAGGCGCTCTACGCCAAGGTCTGTTCCCTGGAGCAGGAGGGAATCACCGCCCGTATGCTCACCGGATCCTTTGAGATGCCCTCCGCTACCCTGGCGGGATCCGTGCGGCGGGATATTCTCTTTGTGGACAAGGTAATCGGCGCAAAGACTGCCATCTCTGACCGCCGTTCCTCCCAGCCCACCCGGGCGGAGATTGAACACCTTGTGGCGGAGGCCTACACCGCCGGACTGGTGAGCGGCAAGCGGGGTTACACCCACATCCATATGGGGAACGGGAAGCGCCGCCTTTCCATGCTCATGGATATCATCCGGGAGACCGAGCTTCCGCCTTATCTGATGATTCCCACCCACATCAACCGGGACGAGGGGCTGTTTGCCCAGTCCATAGAATTCGCTAAGCTGGGCGGTATTGTGGATATCACCTCCGGCATCGCCCCGGAATACGGCTTTGAGGGCACTATCAAGCCCAGCCAGGCCATCCGCCGTCTCTTGGAGGCCGGCGTGGACGTCCGTCAGATTACCATGAGCTCCGATGCCAACGGCTGCATGGCCGTCTACGACAGCCAGGGTAATTACGCGGGACTCTGCGTCACCACAGTTGAGACCATCCACAAGGAATTCTGCTGCCTGGTAAAGGAGGAGTCCATTCCTATGGAGACCGCCCTCCAGGTCATCACCGCAAGCCCTGCGGCGGCCATCGGCATGTACCCCCAGAAGGGGCAGCTGGCTGTGGGATCGGACGCGGATCTGGTTCTCATGGATTCGGATCTCTCCATCCGCCAGGTCTATGCCATGGGGCGCCTGGCCGCAAAGGACGGCATATCGATCCTGAAGGGAGCTTTCGAATAGCCTTCCGCAGGTTCTCTCCCAAAGCGAGTAACCAGATGGGACGGCCCCCTTTCCACACCTGTTTTGCGCTGTCCCCTCGGTTTACCATAAAAAACAAAGGAGTATGAGTATGAGCAATTCATCAAACAAACCTGAAAAGCACAAAGGGCTCCCCAAGCTTTTTACCATGGAGATGCCCCACACGTACCTGCTGATTTTTACCATCCTGATCATCTGTGCCCTGCTGACTTACATTATTCCCGCAGGCCAGTTTGACACAGCGCCCAATGAAACCGGCCGGGAGATCCTGATTCCTGGAACTTTCCACGCCGTGGAGCAGTCCCCCGTCTCTCTGTATCAGTTTTTTAACGCCATCCCCACCGGTCTCTCGGAGATGTCTTCCCTGATTTTCTTCGTGATGATCGCCGGCGGATCTTTCGCCATCATCAATGCCACCCAGACCATCGACATTGTGATCAACAAGCTGGTGAAAGCCCTGGAGGGAAAAGAGCACCTGATCGTATTTGTGATCATGTTCCTGTTCTCCCTGCTTGGCGGCCTCATCGGCTTTGATTCGGAATGCGTGATTTTCGTGCCCATCTGTATTACGCTGGCCCGGCGCATGGGCTATGACAGCATCACCGGCATCGCCATGGTTATGTGCGGCGCCTTCGTGGGAAGCTCCGTGGGAACTTTCAACCCCTACGCCACGGCCGTAGCCCAGGGCATCGTGGGCTTGCCCATATTCTCCGGCGCGTGGTACCGCATGATCATGCATGTGGTAATCCTGATCGCAGTTGTTGTCTATACCACCTGGTACGCAGAGCGTGTCAAGAAGGATCCCACCCGCAGCTACTGCTACAATGTGGAGCAGGCCCATCTTAAAAGCGGCAAAGTGGACCAGCTGAACTACACCACAACAACTACGCTCAGCGTCCGCAACACCCTGGTGCTTATCACCATGGTTGCAGGTTTTGCCATCATCATCTACGGCGCTCTGGAAATGGACTGGTTCGCCAGTGAGATGGCCCCCATTTTCCTGGCCATGGGCATCATTGCAGGCGTTGTTGGCGGCTTAAGCGGCAACAAGATCTGCCAGACCTGGATCGAGGGCGCACGCTCCATGATGTTCGCCTGCCTGGTTATCGGCATGGGGCGCGGCATCCTGGTGGTTATGGAGGACGGCATGATTTTCCACACCATTTTAAATGCCCTTGCGGGCGTTCTCTCCATCCTGCCCAGCTCCCTCATCGCTGTGGGAATGTTTGTCATCAACATCATTATCAACTTCTTCGTTCCCTCAGGCAGCGGCCTTGCAGCCCTGGTTATGCCCCTGATGGGCCCCTTGGCTCAGATGACCGGCATCACCGCCCAGACTGCGGTTATCGCCTTCCAGTGCGCGGCGGGCTTCTCTGACTGTGTGATTCCCACCAGCTCCACCACCAACGCCTGTATCGGAGCCGGCGGCGTCAACTTCCTCCAGTGGATCCGTTTTGCCGGAAAGCTGGCCCTGATCGAGTGGGGGCTGAGTATTGTGTTTATCGTGATTGCGACTATGATCCATCTGGCATAGTCATTACTAAAAGGGAGCTCCCTTCAGGACTTTTTCCTGAAAAGGGCTCCCTTTTCTATACTCTGAAAATCTCGCCGCTGGCAGGCGGCATGCATTCTGGGATGCCCAATGCGCCTGCCCGCTTAAAGCTTCGCCGCTTTCCTAAAATCCTCCAAATTGGCTGCAGCGGCGGCAGCCTTCAGCCAATCCGTCAGAACCTTCGAGTCCTTCTGCGACAGGATCGTTTCCCTCAGCGAGGACGGTATCTGCCCCAGATCCTCCAGCAATGCCAGCACGGACAGGCAGCGTCCCTCGGTTCTTCCTTCTATTTTTCCTTCTATTTTTCCTTCGGTTCTTCCTTCTGCGCGGCCTTTCACTCGCTCCCGCTCCATCTTATCCGCAAACAATTCATTTAATGCATTGCACATTTTCTCACCTTCCTTTGACACAAACTACATTCCTTTGTCTATTGGCATTACAGCACTCCCCTGTATCCGCCTCTTCAAATACACATAACAGGGAATCGATACCACCGGCAGCGACACCAGCCACGCCATCCCGTCATGCAGGTAGTAAGCGTACTCTCCCCACACCGACGGTCCCAACTGCACTGTCAATATCCTCGCTGCCATCTGCAGCACGCCCGCTATCGCCGCGTACTTCGGGAATCCCAGCGTCTGGATCGTCACACGGTGCAGGTACATGGGCGTCATCACAAACATGGACGGCAATATCACCAGGATATTTCGCATCGCCACCTCATACGCCCTCTCATAGGCCAAAGCATCCTCTGACGATAAAAACAGCGGCAGTATCCAGCCCTCTGTCCCCATCACCAGCACGGTCATCACGCCCATCATGAGAACTCCTATCTTTAAGGATTCCAGTAACCCCTTCCGGATCCTCTTATACTTCCCCGCTCCCAGGTTCTGTCCCACATACACGCTGGTCCCGGTCTGCAGCGCCATAATCACAGCCTCCATAATGCTGAATATCTTCATGCACGCCGCTATCCCCGCTGTGAACGAAGATCCCAGCGCATTGGTCCTCTGCTCCACAAACATCCCTCCCAACGCGATGATCAGGCTGTTGAACAGCATGGGCCACCACAGCTGCAATAGCTGCTTCACTATCGCCGGGTGAATGCGCAGCTCCTCCCTTCCAATGTGAAACTCCGGCGTCCGCACCAGCACTGCCAGCGCTATCACCATGGCGGCCGCCTGGGCGATCCAGGTGGCCACCGCCGCTCCCCACACGCCCCAGCCAAACACCAGCACGAACACCAGATCCAGCACGATATTTACCACCGTAGACACCAGCATGGACACAAAGGTGATGCTGCTGTTCCCGTAGGCCCGAAGGAGGCTGACCGCGATGTTGTAGACCAGGCCGATGGGGATCATGTAGATAAAAACAATCAGATAGTCCGTGGTCATGGATATGACATTGGGCTGGACGTTCAGGACGCGCAAAATAAAGGGCACTGCGGCCCGCAGGATGACGGTGAGGGGAATCCCCAGCACCGCGCAGGCAATCACCGCTGTGCCGATCACATCCCGGAATCCCTTCAAGTCCCGGTTTCCCACCCGGACAGAGGCAGCGATGCTGAAGGCATTTGCCGTATCCCGGAAAAGAGCGCTGATCATCCAGCACAGCCAGCTGACGCAGCCGATGGACGCCAGGGCGTCCACCCCTATGAACCGGCCCACCACCACGGCGTCCACAATCGAGTACAGCTGCTGAAATAAATTTCCAAAAATCAACGGGATAGAAAAACGCAGGATTAAACCTGCGCTCTTTCCGGTTGTCATATCCTGCGGGGAGCTTAAAGCACTGTGTTTCATTTTCATCCTATTATACCGCTGCATGGCTTACTGCAAAGTCCGCCTGCTTCTTCCACCTTTCGTAGAGCTTTATAGTCACAGCCAGACACATTCCCTCGGATACCAGCGATGCCAGCCATATGCCGGCCGCCCCAAACAGGGCGGACATAACAGCCAGGGATATCGCCAAAAACAGAAAACTTCTGCATACAGAGATAACCAGGGAATAGTTTGGGCTGTTGATAGCGGTCAAAAAGCCGCTGATTAATATATTATACCCCATAAGCAAAAAAGACAAGCAGTACAGCCGCAAAGCGTCCACCGTCACGTCAAACAGCCCCGCGTTTTCCTCCTCCAGGAATACTCCTACTGCCTTTCCCCCCGCCGCCTGCAGGCCGGCGACCATGATCACCGAGCAGACAAATACGGTTTTTACCCCGTACCGCAGGATTCTGCGGAAGGTCTGGTGCTGCTTCGCCCCATAATAAAAGCTTACCAAAGGCTGCATTCCCTGGGTAATGCCGGACATCGTATTTCCCGCCACTGTAAAGATATAGGCCAGCACCGTATAACAGATTACGCCCTCCTCCCCAATCACCCGGAGAATCACAAAATTAAACAAAAAGATTGTCAGCCCTCCGGCCAGCTCCATAAAACAGTTGGGGATACCTATTTTGATAATCTGCTTATACACGCCCAGATCCCACCGGAACCTTTGAATCCGAAGATTTTTCCGGTGCGTGGCAAAATAAATAAGAAAAATACTGGTTGAAATCACCTGGGACAGACCGGTGGCCAGAGCGGCCCCTCCAATTCCCATTCCCAGCTTCATGACAAATACATAGTCCAGCACAATATTGGTCAGACCGCAGGCGGAAACGCCGATGGCCGTCACCTGCGGCGCTCCGTTTGCCTTAACCTGAACCTCCATGTTGTAAGATACGATAAAAAATACGGCGAAGATCGCAATCCAGCGCACATATCCCTTTACGTATTCCAGCGTAGGCTCCGTGGCCCCCAAAAAATATGCCACCTTCTCCAGATTCAGCAAAACCAGCCCGCCAATGAGCAGACCCAGGCCAGTCACGCACACCAGATTCTGGCTGAATAACTGCCTGGCTCTCTCCAAATCCCCCCGTCCCAGGGCGAAGGAAATAACTGTAGAGGTTCCCGTGGCAAACAGCAGGCCTGCAGCGAACACAAAGTTGTTAAAGGGCATGGACAAATTCACCGCTGCCAGGGCCACCGGCCCCACGCCTCTTGCCACGAAGAAACCGTCTACAATTGTATAGAAAGCAAAGATCCACATGGAGATAATGGATGGAATCACGAACCGGAGAAATGTCAGGATTAACGGCTTTCCGCCTTTTCCTCTCTCCATATTCCGCTCCTTATCTTCTCTCAGTTGGTCTCATAGTACTGGGGAACAATCTTCTTCTCCTCTACCCAGTGCTCGAACCAGATATAGAACACGGTCTTTCCGGGCTCGGCAACCAGGGAGTGATCCAGGCCAGCCTTCACATAGCTGAACTCATGCTCCAGATGATGAACCGACTCATCCTCCACGGTAAAAGTAAAGTCGGATCCGGGTAGGGCGTAATTCCACTGGGCAACCTCCCCATGGCCCCTCTCCTTTGTCCCTTCTCCCTCTGCCCGGACAATGCCCATCAGCACGCGGGCCAGATTTCCATCGCTGATCACCGTCCAGCTCTTGGTATGGGGGCCCTTGCAGCTCTGATCGTAGGGCTCCAGCTCAGAGAACTTCTTAAAGCTGGGGAGAACCATATGGGTATCCTCATAGGCAATCTTATCGGACTCCAGCATATCCACCACCCAGAGGGCGATGATCATATCCTCAGCCGCATAAATAGTGAATGTCTCCTTGTCAAAGTTGGGAATATAGAAGCTCAGCTCCTTGATGTTGTAGGCCTCCTTTTCCCCGCAGATATATCCGGAGCCCTGCACAAAGCTGAACACCTGGATCTTGTCCCCAAACGTCTCCGGCTTCACCGTATGACCTGCCTTCAGCACGCACTGATAGCAGCGCACCAGGGGATACACGCCCTCAAGCACCTCTGTCTGGGCATATCCGTCCTTAAACTCCATCTGCAAATCCTTCATTCTCGCAATATCAATCGCCATTTTCCTTAACCTCCGTATCAGCTTCAATTTTCCGCAGCCATCCGGCCCTGTCATTTGCCGGCCTTTTTCGCCGCCAGCTCCGCCTTGGTGAGCTCTGTCTCAAACCATACATAGTGGACGAATTTTCCCTCTTCCACCTCAATGGCATGTTCAATGTCCGTGGAAATGTAGGCCCAGTCCCCTTCCTTCAGCTCAATCTCCTCACCGGCCGCCCGGTAAATAAAGCTGGTTCCGGGCATTCCATAGTACCACTGCCGCAGATTGTCGTGGCTGTGGGGAGCCGCCTTGTTGGGGCCGGTTCCTATAATAGCGCCCATGGTCATCCTGGTAAGGAAATCCGTGTCCAGGATGGAGTAGGCCTTGATGCCGTCCGGCCGGAAGCCTTCCTTATACCGGATAGACTGGCTGGTGGGGCAGAAGCGGGGCAGCTCAATGTGCCATTTTTCAAACCTCTCGTAATCCTCCGGCAGCATGGTGCAGATTAACTGCAAAAACTCCATATCCGTCACCGCGTGGAGCACATTCTTTTCCAGATCCATATTGGGAATGAAAATAGCCGGCTCGTCGATGTTGAAGGCCTTGTTGTCCGTCACCACAAAGCCCTGTCCCTTGGTGAAGTAATAGATCTGGGTTCTGTCCCCAAAGGTCTCCAGCTCCACCACAGTTCCCGCTTTCACCACACATTTATAGGTATTCACGCCCTCTACCATGCCGGGCAGCATTTCCGCCCTGCTGATTCCATTTCCCAGATCCGCAAACACCATATCCTCGCTCTTCTGATAGCAGATTACTCCCATATACTTATTCTCCTTTTATTTATGCCTCTTTTTTGGCGGGGCCCATAGCCACCATATGTTTTCCGAGCTTCTTCTCCAGCATTACCTGCAGCTTGCTGAGCACGGAACTGAAAATCAAATATACCAAACCTACCTCAAGGTAGAGCCAGAGCGGCTCAAATGTCACAGCCACAATCTGCTGGCCGATCTGGAAGATCTCGCGCACAGTCAGAATCGCGGTCAGAGACGTATCCTTAAGCAAGCTGATGAACATATTTCCCAGAGAGGGAACCGCAATCAGCGCTGCCTGAGGTACAATCACGTGGGTCAGCGTCTGGATTTTCTTAAATCCAAGAGCATGGCTGGCCTCCCACTGCCCCTTGGGGATGGACTGGATGGCCGCGCGGATAATCTCAGAGTCATAGGCTCCCTCGCTGATCACCAGGCCGGTTACCGCTGACACAAAGGGAGAGAACACGATTCCCACTCTCGGAAGTCCGTAGAAAATAACGAACAGCTGCACAATCAGGGGCGTTCCCCGGATCACCCATACATAAAACTGGGCAATTTTTGATAGTACCGTAATCTTGGACAGCCGCATCATTGCCACAATAAAGGCCAGTATCATGCCCAGGGCAAAGGATATCAGCGTCAGCGGCACCGTTGTTTTAATGCCCGCTTCCAGGAGCGGCCAGAATGAGCTGACAAGTATCTCTAATATTCGTTCCATTGCCGCAATCTCTCCCCTCTACTGATTATATACGCCGATATTGTCCGCTACTTCCTGTCCAAAATATTTCACTGCCAGCTCCTTGCAGTAGCCATCATCCAGCATCTCCTGCAGGATCTCGTTGATTTTGTCTCTCAGGGACTCATTTCCCTTTAACAGCATTCCATAGATCTCGGAATCCGTGGGATCCTCCGGCACATAGGTGTCCACCACATGAACCTTGGCGTCGGGTTTTTCTTCCATATAGGTATTGAAGGCCACCTGGGAATTTACATGGCAGTCAATCCGGTGCTGCTGAAGAAGCTCCATGGCCTGATCAAGGGATGCGTCTGTAAGCTCAGCCCCATAGGATTTCGCGATGGATCCGTAATCTCCGGTAAGGGCATTGCCGCTCAGCTTTCCGTCCAGATCTTCCCATCCATTGATCTCCGTGTTGTCATCCGCTACCACCAGCACAATGGGATCCTCCCGGTAGGCAATGGTTCCGATTAGGTCGGGGCCGGAAGCCAGATTTGCCTTTGTGATGCCGCAGAATATCACATCATACCGGTTGGCCTGAAGTCCCGCGATCACGCCGTCCCATTTGCTGGCGATGCTCCACTCAACCTCTACGCCCAAGCGCCTGGCAATCTCCTCCACGATCTCCACATCGTAGCCCTTCAGCGTTCCCTCTGCATCATTATACACAAATGGGTTCCAGTTGCCTTCCGCACCGGCCCGCAGGACGCCCTCATCCAACACCCTCTGAAGGGCTCCGTCCGTCGCGGCAGAGGTCTCCCCCTCAGCTGCCGCCTCCTCGCTGGAGGCCTCCTCCGAAGCTGCCTCCTCGCTGGAAGCAGCCTCCCCGGCTGCAGATGAAGCCGCCGTGGCTGCCGCCGGAGCGCTGGTCTCTGCGGCTCCCCCGCCGCACCCTGAAAGTGCCAATACCATCGCAGCTGCTACCATCATCCATTTCATTTTTCTCATACAAAATTCCTCCTCTCGCGTTTCACCCATTGTTCCAAGGCGTCCCGGTTCTTCCTGTCAGCCTCTATGGGATTTTCCCGGTACCTGTCCGCCACAATCTCCTGGGACAGGTATCCCTTGAAATTATATTTTTTTAGTGTTTCCAACATGGATGGAAGGGAAAAATCCCCGTCTCCCCATATCAAATGGTCGTCGCTCTTTGCGCTCTGCGCCATATCCACAAAATGGGTGTGGATCAGATTGTCGCCAAAAGCCTCAAACCACTGCTCTAAGCTCTCCCCCTGGTATCCCAGCGCCACTGTGTCCGCCATCAGCTTAAGGCCCGGGTGATCCACCTGTTTCCACAGCCGCCTTGTCTTTTCCAGGGTATCTGCTATCTTTGTCTCCGCCGATGTCAGGGACTCCAGCGCCAGGGTCACCCCATGGGCCCAGGCAAATTCCGCCAGATCCCGCAGCATTTCCTCCGACCGGCGCGCACTGTCCTCCACCGGCTCATCCCTTGTGCCCCAGCCGGAATTCACCGTCATAATCCCCGCTCCCAGCTCGGCAGCTGCGCGGATTCCATTTTGAAAATAGGCCCTTGCGCTCTCCCAGATTTCTCTGGGCGATGCCGCGTACTGATACTGCCAGGCAAAACTGGAACTAGTTACAGCCACTATGTGCAGGTGATGCGCCTCCGCCTTTTTCCGCACAGCCCCGCAGTCATCGCAGCGCAGCCTGTCCAGGTAAAAATGAGGCGGTCCCAGCCACAGCTCCAGGCTCTCAAATCCCAGCTCCTCCTGTACTCGCAAAAAAGTTTCAAGGGACCAATTGCGGTAGTGCTGGTTCATAGCCGCAATCTGGCTCCAGCAAATCTCACTCATAGGCCGCCTCCCCTTCCTCCGGACACGGAGGGCTGTACACAAAATCCCCGCCATAGCCCAACTGGCTCAGGCGCTCTGCGGCTTTCGCATCTCTTGTCTCCAGCCGCACCAGGACAATCCGGTTCCCCAAAGCCTCCATCCATTCTTCTTCCGTCTCCCCGGAAGCCGAAAGCGCCTTAAGGTTCAGCGAGACCCCCGCTTCCGGCAGCTCTTTAAGAATTCTCTTCATCGCGCCCAGATCCCGGATCGCAGCCCCTTCTTCCCGGAGTCCATTTCCCACAGCAAGGGGGATTCCCTGGTTCTCACATTCCTTTGCCAGCTTCTTTAAATTATCTCTGAGGCAGTCCTCCTGCCAGCCCTCGTCCCCGTCTCTTAAGAACCCCAAGGGTTTAAGCTCCATAAGCGGGGCGGACAGCCGGACAGCCACCCGGGCGCTCCGCTGGTAATACTCCAGGGCGGCCTCTGTAAAGGGGCTTTCCGCCGTACCACAGAGGCTGTAGCCATAGGCCTCCGGCTGATAGCACAGGATCCGCCTGCCGTCCTTTCGGAGCATCTTCTCTACCCCGTCTATTCCCGGGCAGCCATAGCGATCCACATGCAGGTGGGGCGCCCCGGCCCACAGGGCAATCACAGGGCTTCTCTCCTTTTCCAAAAAGAAGGAGAGAGAATATTCCGAATAACGCTTATTATCCGGAGCAAATTCCGCCGCCCCCATCACAGAACCTTCTTTAAGAAGCGCCGCAGTCTCTCGTTCTTCGGGTTGGCGAAGAACTCCTTGGGCTCTCCTTCCTCCATGACCACGCCCTCGTCGATAAAGAGAACCCGGTCGCTTACCTCTCTGGCAAATCCCATCTCGTGGGTGACGACAATCATCGTCGTCCCGTCCTGGGCAAGCTTCTTCATAACCTCCAGAACCTCTCCTACCATCTCAGGGTCAAGGGCGCTGGTGGGCTCATCAAAAAGCATCACCTCCGGCTCCATGGCCAGCGCCCGGGCGATGGCGATGCGCTGCTGCTGCCCGCCGGACAGGCTTCCCGGATACGCTTTCCCCTTTTCCGCCAGTCCTACCAAGGCCAAAAGCTCCCGGCCCTTTTTCTCCGCCTGCTCCTTGGGCTGCTTTTTCACATATATGGGAGCCAGGGTGATATTGTCCAGAACCGTCTTGTGCGGGAACAGATTAAACTGCTGGAACACCATTCCCAGCTGGGTGATCTTCTTCTCCACAGCCTCCCCCTTGCCCGTCATATCCACGCCCTCAAACAGGATATGGCCTCCGGTGGGAGTCTCCAGCTTATTGATGCACCGCAAAAATGTACTCTTTCCTGATCCGCTGGGGCCTATCACACAGACCACTTCGCCTTTTTTAACTGTTGTATTTATTCCCCTCAAAACCTGATTATCGCCAAAGCTTTTTGTCAGGTTTTGCACCTCGAGCATCTCCACGCGCTACCTCCTTAATGCTGACTTTTGTAATGCAAAAATCCATATTTTCTTTCTCATTTGTAACTAGTTACATTTAATCATAGTTATTTTATACTATTTTATTATCAATTTGTCAATAGTTATTTTATTTTTCTTTGCTAAATTATGCAATTTACATCCATTTTTAAATGTATGTAGTTACTAGTTACATATTTGTTAAAATACACATTCGTCTTTGCTATTTTTTTTGTTTTATGTTACAATGAAACCAAATCATCTGCAGAAAGGATTTCCTTTTATGAATATTAAAGAGATCGCGAAGCTGGCCGGCGTCTCCGTAGCCACAGTTTCGCGGGTGATCAACACTCCCTCCGCTGTGAGCGATAAGACCAGGGAGCGTGTACAGAAAATAATGGAAGAACAGAATTATAAACCAAATGTATTTGCCAGGGGGCTGAATGCAAAGTCAACCAATACCGTGGGAATCCTATGCCCCGAGATGAACGACATCAACCACGCCAAAGTGATTTCCATATTGGAGCGGCTGCTCAGGAGCCACGGCTTTGACTGCCTGCTCTACTGCACAGGCTCCTACCTCCCCTATTCGAAGAAAAATCTGGAGCTGCTGGCCGCCAAGCAGGTGGCCGCCATCCTGGCCGTGGGATCCGCCTGCGATTCCGAGAACGACAAGGCGGCCTTCCGGGCCGTGGCCCAGCAGATTCCGGTCATCGTCCTAAACGGGCTGGTGAGCGCCCCCGGCGTCTACAATATTTTCTGCGATGAGGAGAGGGCAGTCCGCGATCTCACCGCAGAACTCATCCGCAGCGGATGCCGCAGCCTCTATTTTATTGAGGACAACAGCACCTTCAGCGCCCACCAGAAGCGCACCGGATTTTTAAAGGCCATCCGCGCTGCGGGCATTGAGCGGCAGTGCGGCTTTATCAAGGTGCCTCTCGACACCCATGAGCTGATGCACGCAAAGAAACAGGTGGAATCCCTTATTTCCAAGGGCGTCCCCATAGATGCGATTCTGTCCGCGGACGATATACTGGCCGTGGGTGCGCTCCAGGCCCTAAACGCGGCTGGCATGCGCATCCCCGTCGTCGGCTTTAACGACTCGGACTACGCCATCTGCTGCACCCCCTACCTGTCAAGCATCAATAACAGAACCGATTTCATATGCAAGATCGCGGTGGACACCCTGAATTCCCTTCTGAACGGCGAGGAAGCCCTGGACCGGGTTTCCATCTCCGCAAAGCTTGTGGAGCGCGAGACGTATGTGCGGGGCGCCTCCAGCAGCCAGACCACGGGTATATGAAGCGGGGGAAGCTTACAGCTTCCCCTTTACATCCAGTCTCCGGCTGATTTTTACCACCACGCCGCTTAAGGCGAGAAGCGCCATGGCGTTGGGGATCACCATCAGCCCGTTAAAGAAATCCGCCAGTGCCCAGACCAGATCCACCTTCAGAGCGGATCCGATGACGATGAATACCACCACCAGAAGGGAATACACCCTGGCCGCCTTTTTCCCGAACAGGTACTCCGCGTTGATCTGGCCGAAGAAGTGCCAGCCAAGAATCGTGGAATACGCAAAAAACAGAAGGCATACCGCCACGAAGATAAGGCCCAAAGGCCCAAAGCTCTGCATGAAAGCCTCCTGGGTCAGAGCCGTGCCGTCCTTGCCGCTGGCCATTGCCCCGGTTGTAAGGATAGAAAACACGGTGAGGTTCAGGATAATAAAGGTATCGATAAACACGCTGATCATGGCGCAGAGTCCCTGGTGATGGGGGCTCTTGGCCTTGGCCCTGGCGTGGGCGTGAGGCGTGGAGCCCATGCCCGCCTCATTGGAGAAAAGCCCCCGGGCCACGCCGTAGCGGATGGCCTCCCGCACCGTGATGCCGGCGCCGGCGCCCACCACAGCGTCCGGCTGGAAGGCCCCCACGAGAATCAGGCGGAAGGCCTCCGGGAGATGGGTAATGTGCATTCCAATGAGAATCAGGCTTCCCACAATGTAAAAGCCCGCCATCACCGGCACCAGCTTTTCCACCACAGAGGCCAGCCGCTTTGTGCCGCCCAGGAAGATAAACAGCGACAGCAGGGCGATCACCGCTCCCACAGCCACCGGCGGCACATTGATGTGATAATAGGTAAACACCTCGGAAAATGCCGCTCCGATGGAGTTGGACTGTACCATATTCCCCATAAAGCCCAGTGCCAGGATGATAAATACGGCAAAGCAGCCCGCCAGAGCCCGGCCGAATTTCCCTTTAAACGCGGCTTTTATGTAATACACAGGGCCTCCGGTCACCTGTCCGTCCACCTCGGTCTTATACTCCTGGGCCAGCACCGCCTCGGAGTAGATGGTGGCCATGCCGAAAAATGCGCTGACCCACATCCAGAAGATGGCTCCCGGCCCGCCGCCGATGAGAGCTGTGGCCGCTCCCGCCAGATTGCCCGTTCCCACCTGAGCCGCAATCGCGGTAGCTAAGGACTGAAAGGGCGTCATCTCACCCTTCTCATGCTTCTCGCCCTTCATGCTGAAGTTTCCGAACACCAGACGGCAGCCCTGGCCGAACCGCCTTATCTGGATGAATCTCAGCCGGATCGTGTAGTAGATGCCTGTGCCCACCAAAATCACGATCAGAAGGAAGCTCATCAAAAAATCCGTTCCCTTTTCCACCAATGCCTGCAGTAAATCCATGTTTTTCATTCCTCCTCTTGGATACTTATTCCCATGCGCGTTCCAGACGCGCACGCACAAAAATAAGAGCTGACTTCCATCAGCTCTCCAAAGAGTAGAACATTTGCATACAATGGGCTTTGCGATGTCTCCCATTGTCCTTTTTGTATGCCCTGTCCTTTTGCCTGAGAGATCGGCCCCGCGCCCTGCACGGCTGCCTTACACCTTCGGCGCTCCTTTCGGAGACTCTCCAGAGTGTTCCGTCCTCCATGGAGGGCGGAACAATATCTACTGTAGCACAAAAACAGAACTTTTACAACCATTAAATGATGGAAAACAGCTTCAGTATCCCCCCGACGATGGACAGGGCCACCAAAACGGAGGCCGCCTGCCTTCTCACTTCCCCCTCTGCGCCCGCGCATACGGCGATGCCGGCCGCACTCATCAGGCCCAGCCCCCAGGCCAGTATCTGTCCCCCAACCCAGTTTCCCGGCAGTGAAAGTCCGTAAAAAGCGGCAATCGCCATGCCCCAAACCGCCATGGCATACAGGCTGATTCGCCGTGCCTTCTCCCCCTTCACCAGAAATAAAACCAGCAGGCCCAAAATACTGACCACGCTCATAAAGCCAAACATAATTCCAAATATGCCAAGTGCCATTCTTTTTTCCTCCTCAAGCTTTGTGATGGCTCCAGCTTACCAGTCCACCCTAAATAATCCATCAACGGATCCTAAAGATTTCTTAAAAGTGTTGCTTTTTTCCAGGAAATGTTATATAAATGATATGAGGCGTTGTGGTATCCCTTAAACCACGCCCTCATCCTTATTAATTATTTATACTCCCCTTGAGTAAAGGCCAGGATAGCTCCCCTATCCTGGCCTTTCTCTTTCTCTTATGCCAGAACAGCCCGGAAGATCCTCCCGAGCTGTTCTCTATCCCTTATATCAAAAA
>CALWRY010000004.1 GCA_944384065.1 uncultured Enterocloster sp.
AAGCCGGTCAATGTCCTGCTTTTTTTTTTATTTACTCAAACCTACGGTCCGCATAAATTTGTGCAAGGTGTCACCTTCTTCCTTAGAGAAATCCCGAAAATAACTCCAGCCCATTATATACTACTTTATCGTTTATTACTAGTATTTTTTCTTAAGATTATATAAAATATTCGTAACAGAATGTTGACTGAAAATCAAAGCTATGGTAGTATGAAACCAGAAATAAATGGAAAAGACACATAGTTTGCTGAAAACTTAACAAATTCGGAAGATGGATTCGGGAGAGACTGGGCGGACAGACGCGCAGCGCCGAAGGGGAAGCGAAGAACTCTCAGGCAAAAGGACCGGATACCGGACGAAACTCTGGAAAGCAAAGATGCACCGACGAAGCTAAATCTTTCAGGTACAAAGACAGAGCGCATGGACATATTTCGTATGCCCGTGCGCTTTTCTTTGTTATTTATACAACATAAAGGAGGGAATTATATGTCTGAGACAGCGGAGCGGAAAACGCCGCTCTACGAAACACATCTGGCGTACAAGGGGAAGATGGTTCCATTTGCCGGCTATATACTGCCGGTCCAGTATGAAACCGGTGTTGTGAAGGAGCACATGGCCGTGCGGACGGCCTGCGGTCTTTTTGACGTGTCTCATATGGGGGAGATTCTGTGCAAGGGACCGGATGCCCTGAAAAATCTAAACTGGCTGCTCACCAATGACTACACCGTGATGGCAGACGGACAGGCCCGCTACAGCCCCATGTGCAATGAGGCCGGGGGCGTGGTGGATGATTTGATTGTCTACAAGGTGCGGGACGAGCTCTATTTTATTGTGGTGAATGCGGCAAATAAGGACAAGGACTTTGCCTGGATGAAGGCCCATCAAATCGGAGACGTGGAGTTTGAGGATATCTCGGACCAGGTGGCGCAGCTGGCCCTTCAGGGGCCTAAGGCCCTGGAGATTCTAAGAAAGCTCACGAGGGAGGAGGACATACCGGAAAAATATTACACCTTTAAGCTGCAGGGAAATGTGAGGGGAATTTCCTGCATGATTTCAAAGACCGGATACACGGGGGAGGACGGAGTGGAGCTCTACTGCGCGCCGGCGGATGCCCCGGCACTCTGGGAGGCTCTCATGGAGGCCGGAAAGGAAGAGGGACTTATCCCCTGCGGCCTGGGCGCCAGAGACACCCTGCGGCTGGAGGCCGCCATGCCCCTTTACGGCCATGAGATGGATGACTCCATCACTCCCAGGGAGGCAGGTCTCGGCATCTTTGTGAAGATGGATAAGGCGGATTTTATTGGGAAGAAGGCGATAGAGGAAAAGGGAGCGCTGACCAGAAAGAGAGTTGGCCTAAAGGTTACGGGCCGGGGAATTATCCGGGAGCACCAGGCAGTGTATAGGGATGGAAAGCAGGTGGGAGTGACTACATCGGGCACCCATTGTCCGTATCTGGGCTGTCCTGTGGCCATGGCTCTTCTGGATATTTCCTGCAAGGAGCCGGGGACTGTGGTTGAGGCGGATGTGCGCGGAAGGCGGGTGGAGGCCCAGGTGGTTTCCCTGCCATTTTATAAGCGGAAGTAATGTATAAGGAGGAAGCAAAATGAATTTTCCAGAAGAATTAAGGTACACAAAATCCCATGAGTGGGTGAAGCTTGAGGAGGATGGAAGGGCTCTGGTGGGGCTCAGCGATTATGCCCAGGATGCGCTGGGAGACCTGGTATTTGTAAATCTGCCCCAGGAGGGGGATGAGGTACAGGCCGGGGAGGTATTTGCGGACGTGGAATCCGTGAAGGCAGTATCGGACGTGTACTCCCCTGTGAGCGGCCGGGTGGCAAAGGTCAACGAGGAGCTTTTGGATGCTCCGGAGTCCATCAATCAGAATCCCTATGAGGCTTGGTTTGTCCAGATAGAGGACGTGACGGACCAGGCGGAGCTTATGAGCGCGAGAGAGTATGAGGAGTATGTGAAAAATCTGGACGAGTAACCGGAGGAGAAAGGGTCAATTAGGAGGTGAGGGAATGGGAAGCTATGTTCCCAATACAAGGGATGAGCAGCGGGAAATGCTTCGGGAAATAGGGTTTGCGGACTTTGAGGAAATGTTTTCCCAGATTCCAAAGGAGGTGCGCTTCGCCCACAGCCTGCATCTGCCGGAGGGGATGAGCGAGCAGGGCGTCATCCGCAGGATGGAGGAGCTGGCGGGAAAAAACAAGGTGTTCCGCCACATTTTCCGGGGAGCGGGGGCCTACAATCATTATATACCGGCGATTGTGGACAGCGTGGCCTCCAAGGAGGAATTTGTCACAGCCTACACGCCGTACCAGGCGGAGATAAGCCAGGGCATTCTCCAGTCCATTTTCGAATATCAGACCATGATTTGTGAGCTCACAGGCATGGATGCGGCCAACGCCTCCGTGTATGACGGGGCCACAGCGGCCGCGGAGGCTGCGGCTATGTGCAGGGACAGAAGGCGGAACACGGTTTATCTCTCAGAGACTGCGAATCCCCAGGTTATCCAGGTGATAAAAACCTACTGCTTTGGGAGCGGGGCGCCGGTTGTGATGGTTCCTGAGAAGGATGGGGCCACGGACCTTAAGGCGCTGGAGGCGATGTTAAAGGAGGACAGCCAGGCGGCCTGCGTCTACATCCAGCAGCCCAACTACTATGGTATCCTGGAGGATGGGGATACGCTGGAATCCATTATCCACGGCGCAGGGGCGAAATACATTATGGGCTGCAATCCTATTGCGCTCGCGGTGATGAAGACGCCGGGAGAGTACGGCGCGGATATCGCGGTGGGAGACGGACAGCCCCTAGGCATGCCTCTGGCATTTGGCGGGCCCTACCTGGGCTTTATGGCGGCAAGGAGCGATATGATGCGAAAGCTTCCGGGCCGCATTGTGGGGGAGACCACGGACAGCAGGGGCGGCCGCGCCTTTGTGCTGACGCTCCAGGCAAGAGAGCAGCACATCCGGCGGGAAAAGGCCAGCTCCAACATCTGCTCCAACCAGGCGCTCTGCGCTCTGCGGGCCGGAGTATATATGACGGCTATGGGGGCGGAGGGAATGGCACGCGCGGCAGCAAGCTGCATTTCCAAGGCCCGGTATCTGCGGGATAGACTGCAGGAGGCAGGTCTGGCGCCCAAGTATGAAAAGGAATTTTTCCACGAATTTGTCACTGTGGGGCCGGAGGGGACGGACAGCCAGGCGATTCTGGGCGTTCTGGAGGCAGAGGGAATTCTGGGCGGGCTTCCCCTGTCGGAGCGGGAAATTCTCTGGTGCGCTACGGAGATGAATACAAA
This sequence comes from uncultured Enterocloster sp., assembly GCA_944384065.1. GTDB lineage: Bacteria > Bacillota > Clostridia > Lachnospirales > Lachnospiraceae > Enterocloster. The sequence goes on from CALWRY010000004.1 coordinate 3,302, forward strand.
AGAAGAGATGGACCAGACAGCGGCTATTGTGAAGGCGGCAGTGAGCGGGTCCGCAGATGACAGACAGGGGAGGTGAAGAGAATATGAAGCTGGTATTTGAAAAGGGATATGCGGGCCGGAGGCTGGAGCTTGTGGAGCCGCTGGATGTGCCGGAGGAAAAGCTTGACAGGGCGTTTCTTCGGGAAAAAGGACCACGGCTTCCCCAGATGTCAGAGACCGAAATCAGCCGGCATTATACGGAGCTTGCAGGCCGTACCCACGGGGTGAATGACGGCTTCTATCCCCTGGGCTCCTGCACCATGAAATACAACCCGAAGGTAAATGAAAGGGCTGCCGCCCTTCCTGGATTTACCGGAATTCATCCCCTGCAGCCGGAGGGAACCTGCCGGGGTGCGCTTGAGGTTCTGCAGCTGGCAGAGCAGTACCTCTGCGAGATTACGGGCATGGATGCCATGACCTTTGAGCCTGCGGCCGGGGCCCATGGGGAGTTCACCGGGCTTCTCCTGATTAATGCCTGGCACGTCCGCATGGGCGATACGATGCGGACAAAGATTATTGTGCCAGATTCCGCCCACGGCACCAATCCGGCCAGCGCGGCCATGTGCGGCTATGAGGTGGTGAGCATTCCCTCCCAGGCGGACGGGTGTGTGGATTTGGAGAAATTAAAGGCCGCGGTGGGGGAGGACACGGCAGGGCTTATGCTGACCAATCCCAACACCGTAGGACTCTTTGACAAAAATATTTTAGAGATTACCCGGATTGTCCATGAGGCGGGAGGGCTCTGCTATTATGACGGAGCCAACCTGAATGCGGTGATGGGCATTGCCAGGCCGGGGGATATGGGCTTTGATGTGGTGCATTTAAACCTGCACAAGACCTTCTCCACGCCGCACGGGGGCGGCGGACCGGGAAGCGGTCCAGTGGGCTGCAAGGAATTTTTGGCGCCCTTCCTGCCGGGACAGGGGACCGAGGAGTCCATCGGGCGGGTGAAAATGTTTTACGGCAATTTCCTGGTGGTGGTAAAGGCCCTGGCATACATATTGACCCTGGGAAAGGAGGGGATACCGGAGGCAGCGGCCAACGCGGTGCTAAACGCAAACTATATGAAGGCGAAGCTGTCGGATGTGTATGAGATGGCTTATCCGGGCCCCTGCATGCACGAGTTTGTCATGACCCTGGAGGGCCTTAAGAAGAAGGCTGGGGTATCCGCCATGGATATCGCAAAGTCCATGCTGGATTACGGAATTCATCCGCCGACCATGTATTTCCCGCTGATTGTCCATGAGGCCTTGATGGTGGAGCCCACGGAGACAGAGCCCAAGGAGACCCTGGACCAGGCGGTGGAGGCCCTTCACGAAATTTACAGAAAGGCGCTGGAAAATCCGGAGGCTCTTCACGGCGCGCCCTACAAGACGCCCATCGGCAGGCCGGATGAGGTGAAGGCGGCCAGAAAGCCGGTGCTCCGGTATCACTGGGAAGAATGAAGAAGCTATATTGGATTGAGACAGAGAACACAGAGCCCTATTTGAATCTGGCCATGGAGGAGCATCTCACCCTCCATGGCCCGAAGGAGGCCTGCCTGCTGTTTCTCTGGCAGAACCGCCATACCGTGGTAATCGGGAGAAATCAGAATTGCTGGAGGGAGTGCCGGGTGGAGGCCCTGGAGCACGAAGGGGGCTTTCTGGCCCGGCGCCTCTCCGGCGGGGGCGCGGTGTTCCACGATTTGGGGAATCTAAATTTCAGCTTTATCGCGGACCGGCAGGATTACCAGGTGGACCGGCAGCTGGATGTGATTTTGGAGGCAGCTCGGATGGCGGGAATCCGGGCGGAGAAGACAGGGCGGAATGATATCACGGCAGAGGGCCGGAAGTTTTCAGGAAATGCGTTTTACAAGACGGAGGGCAGGTGCTGCCATCACGGCACGCTGATGATTGACACGGATTCGGAGGCGGTTTCCCGCTATCTGACCGTGCCGGCTAAGAAGCTGGCCTCCAAGGGGGTAGCCTCGGTGAAATCCAGGGTGGTAAACCTGCAGGAATTTTGTCCGGGCCTTTCTGTGGAAAGGATGAAGCGGTATCTCATCGCGGCCCTTGAACAGGTTTACAGGATGCCTGCGGAGAAGCTTGTCTGGGACGCTTCCGCAGAGGAGATTTTAAAGAGCCGGGAGCGCTTTGCCTCCTGGGAATGGAAATATGGCCGCAGGATTCCCTTCAGCCGGGAGGCGGAGGGCCGGTTTGCCTGGGGCGGCATCTGGATACAGCTTCAGGTAAATGAGGGCCGGGTTGCGAGGGCGCGGGTGTATTCAGACGCCTTGGAGCAGAATCTGGCACAGTCTCTGGAGGAGGCGTTTGCGGGCACGCCCTACGGCTCCCAGGGGCTGGCGGACTGCGTGGAGCGGGCGGCGGCATCCTGGGAGGGAGCGGCAGGGAAAGAGCGGATGAAGGAAGACATAAAGGGACTGGTAAGACAGGCCCTTGCGTGACAGTTACTGCGCAAAAATACAGAGAGTCTAGGGGGAAATCAAAATGGAAGAAGCAAGAGCAGCTTGGGACCTGGCGGTAATCGGGGGCGGACCCGGCGGATACGAGGCGGCCCTTGAGGCTGCGGGGAGGGGACTGCGTACGGTCCTCATCGAGAAGGGAGAGCTGGGAGGCACCTGCTTAAACCGGGGCTGTATTCCCACAAAGACCCTGCTGCACACCGCAGAGCTGTTCCATGAGGTGGACTGCGGCGGGCCAATCGGCCTTGCGGCCAGCGATATTTCTGTCTCCATGAAGGGGCTTATGGCGCGGAAGGCAGAGGTGGTGGAGCAGCTGAGGAAGGGAGTGGCTTCCCTGATGAAGAGCCATAAGATTACAGTGATTTCGGGACGAGGAACGCTCTTAGATAAGGACACTGTTAAGGTGGAGACCGCGGAGGGGTCCCAGATACTTTCTGCCGCCCATGTGCTCATCGCCACAGGCTCTGTGCCTGCCTGTCCGCCCATACCGGGAGCAGACCTGCCAGGCGTATTTACAAGCGACGGATTTCTGGAAAAGGAGGAGCTTTTAGACCGCCTTTTGATTATCGGGGGCGGGGTGATTGGCATGGAGTTCGCCTCCATTTACAGCTTCCTGGGAAAAGAGACTGCCGTGGTGGAGGCAATGGACCGGATTCTTCCCGGCATGGATCGCGAGATTGGGCAGAATCTGAAAATGATTTTGAAAAAGCGGGGCGTGGATATCCACACAGGGGCCCTGGTGGAGCGGATTGAACAGACAGAAAATGGGCTTTCCTGCATCTTCCGGGAGAAGGACGAGGAGAAGCAGGCTTTTGCGGACGGTATACTTATCGCCGCAGGGCGCAGGCCCTGCACAGACGGGCTCATCACCGAGGAGAGCAGCGATGCGGTGAAGGCGTTGAAAATGGAGCGGGGAAGAATCCTGGTGGATGCGCATTTTGAGACAAGCATTCCCGGGGTGTATGCCATCGGAGATGTGACCGGGGGGATACAGCTGGCCCACGCCGCGTCCGCTCAGGGACGGCAGGCTGCGGCCCGCATGGCGGGGCAGACGCTGGATATCCGCACGGACCTGATTCCCTCCTGTGTGTATACAAGTCCGGAGATTGGCTGTGTAGGTCTTGACGCAGACACAGCGAAGAGCCGGGGAATCGCTGTGATAACAAAGAAATATCCCATGTCGGCCAACGGAAAAACCCTGATTGCCCGTGAGGAGAGGGGATTTATCAAGGTGCTGGCAGACAAGGACAGCCGGCGCATCCTTGGAGCGCAGATGATGTGCGCCAGGGCCACGGATATGATAAGCCAGTTCACCCAGGCCATAGCGAATGGGCTGACACTGGAGGATATGGAGCGGGTGGTGTATCCCCATCCCACCTTCAGCGAGGGAATCGGGGAGGCAGTCCGGGAGTAAAGCTGCTATGCGCCCGGCGGGATTTTCAGAATAAAAAAACGGCTATAGATGAAGGGAAATGTTATAATTTCCTCTCAGCTATAGCCGTCTTTTTAATCCACGCGCCTTGCTTTGTGCAGCCGCCACAGACGTTACTCCTGCAGTTAGCTCGGCCCAGGCTGCCTTGCGGCACACGAGAGCTTCCCCTTAGTGCTGCTGCATTCCTGCCCTGACACGGTTCAAGGATTCCCGTTGCGCAAGACCCAAGCGTCAACGCCACTTACAGAAGGCTGCTCTGCAGCAAACGGCCCGAGGCAAGGCATCACCCCTGCTGGAGCGGCTTGCAGGTACAGGGCACCGCTATCTCCCCGGCTGCGTGGACTGTCTGTAAGTATAACCGCCCACAGCCCATTTGTCAAGATGCGCTGTGGGCGGAGGCTTAAGAAGTAACTGAGAAATTAACAAGCTCTTATTTTTCGAAGGTGCCACGCACTACTGCAGCGCCCTCCGCCACCATGATCTGCCCCTTGGCGATGACGGTGTGGAGGCTCAGATCCTCCTCCCGCAGCAGACAGATATCCCCGTCGCAGCCTGGCAGGATGCGGCCCTTGCGGGCAAGCTTTAGGATGCGGGCCGGATTGGAGGTCAAGGGCTTTAGAGCAAGCTCCAAGGGAAGGCCCGCCTGGTTTACGCACTCCCGAAGCTCCTTTAACAGGCAGGACGCGTTCCCCACGCCCAGGCCCTGGAATTCTCCCTTTTCATTGAAGATGGGAAGGCTCCCCTGGCCGTCGGATGAGATAGTGAAGTGATCGCTTGATACGCCTGCGTCAAGAAGGCGGAGGATTCCCTTGGATACCGGAACCTCATCGTCGTCGTCCAGGCTTCCTGTGAAGTCAATGGTCCCTCCGGCCTTTGCAAACTCCAGGGCGGATTCAAAGAGAGCCGCGTTGCGGCCCACATGGGTGGGGAGGAACTGGGAGAAGGGAATCTCGGTCTCCCGCACGGTGCGCCAGATGAAATCCATCATGCGGGGACCGTCGCCCATGTGGACATTTACAATTCCCGCTTTGCCGGAGAGCATGCCGCCTACCCGGATGTCAGCGGCAATCCGGGCAAATTCCTCAAAGGTGGGCTGGGAGGAGCGGTGGTCGGAGATGGCCACCTCCCCCACGCCAATCACCTTGTCAAGCAGCATGATGTCGCGCATCACATCGCCGGTGATGGTGTGTACGGGAACCCGGTAGGACCCGGTGTATACATAGGTGGTGACCCCTTCCTCCTCCAGGGCGTGGGCCTTGGCCAGAAGGGCCTCCATGTTTCGGGCTACCCCGTCGGTGCCGATGCAGCCCACCACGGTGGTGACGCCGTTTAAGGTGAGGCCGGTGAGAGTGGCCTCCGGGGTGCGGGTGTGAAAGCCTCCCTCCCCGCCTCCTCCCAGGATGTGTTCGTGGCTGTCGATGATGCCCGGGATTAGGATGAGGCCTGTGCCGTCAATTTCCTTTACCTCCACGGCCCCGCCCAGGTCCGCCTTCAGATTCTCTCCAAGGGCTCCTATCTGAGAGCCGATCAGCATGACATCTTTGATGCCGGCGTATTCCGGCTGATATACTTTGGCGTTTCGGATGATTGTAATCATAATCATAGATTCCTTTCTTATAATGCGCCGGGGCGGCGGATACTATGCCTTTAAGATATGTGCGCCCCGGCAGATTTTGTGCGCAGCTATTGGAGGTTGACAGCGATAGCCACGGCGATGGCGGCGGTTCCCAGGAGGAAGAAGAAGGCCTGCATCTTGATTTGGAACCGGGCCCATTTTCCCCAGTCAATGCGGGCTACGCCCAGGACGCCGATAAGGCTGGCGGATACCGGGGTGAAGGCATCCACAAAGCCAGCTCCCAGCTGGAAGGCCAGCACAGCCACCTGGCGGGAAACACCGACCAGGTCGGCCAGAGGAGCCATGATGGGCATGGTCAGGGCGGCCTGTCCGGAGTTAGAGGTTACAATCAGGTTAAAGCAGCTCTGGAACAGGTACATAAACTCCGCACCGATGAAGGCGGGGACGCCGTGAAGGACTGTGCCGATTCCATAGAGGATGGTGTTTAAGGTGGAATAGGTGTCCGCGTCGGATCCGCCCAGCACCAGGAGGATGCCCTTGGCCATACCCACGACCACAGCGGTTCCAGCCAGATCCGCCACACCGCTCTGGAAGGAGGAGGCCATGGAGTTGATGGTCATGCCATTTAACTTGAAGATAATGGCTGTGACGCCGGCGGCAAAGCCCATGACAAAGAACTGGGAGGCAATCTCAGGGATATAGTAGCCCTTCTGGGTCACACCCCAGATAATCCAGATGAGGACGGCAAGCATTTCCAAAAGGATGAGCTTGTGGCCAAGATTAAATTCACGGGTTTCCTCCGATACGCTGTTTAAGCGGTCGCGGAAGTAGGCGTCGCCCTGATACATAACCGAGCGGGAGGGATTTTTGCGCACCCGCTCCGCATATACCATCATGTAGGCCGCGGAGGCCAGGGTTACGACCACCCACAGGGCCAGGCGGAAGCTGGCGCCGGAGAGCACGGGGATTCCAGCGATTCCCTGTGCCACAGCCACGGAGAAGGGGCTCATCCAGGATGCGGCGTTGCCCACCTGGGAGGCCACGTAGGTGACCACCACGGCCACAATGGAGTCATATCCCAGGGCGATGACAAAGGGCACCATAATCATGGAGAAGGGAATGCACTCCTCCGCCATGCCGAAGGTGGCGCCGCCCAGGGAGAAGAGGATGAAGAGCAGGGGCAGAGCCAGCCGCTCCAGGCCCTTGGAGCGCTGGATAAAGGCGTAAATGCCTGCGTCGATGGCTCCGGTCTTCATGATAATGCCGAAGGATCCGCCTACCACCAGAATCAGGGCGCAGATTCCCACGGCGGATCCGGAACGATCCCCGGTCACGAGGCCTTCAAATACGTAGTTTAAAAAGCCAAAGCCGCCGAAGTCCTCGGTTCCCCATACGCCCGCGATTTTGTGAAGCTTTTCGCTGGTATCATAGATGGATTCGCCGTACTGCTCATAGAGCACGTCGTCGGTGAGGCCTAACTCATCCAAAGATTCCTGGGTCCAGGAGGCGGAATCCGTGTCTAAGAATGCGTCCAGGGCTTCCGGGTCCACGCCCAGATCCTCCATGAGCGCCGGGTCCTGGTCCATGGCGGTCAGGTGCTCCTTCACTGCGTCCGTATCCAGGTTATAGCTGTAGCGGAAGGTGTCGGCCATGAGCACGGTCCGGGTGCTTGTCTCACCGTCGGAATCCAGGTATTCAATGGTGTGGGTGCTGAATTTTCCTGCCGGGATCAAAAAGGTGAGTATCCAGCAGATGACCACCACGAAGAAGATGATGGCATAGGTGTGAGGAGTCTTCATCTTCGTGAAGTCCCGCTTGGGTTTGGACTGATTGTTTTTTGTTGACATGATCGTTGCTCCTTTGAATGAAAGTCTACCACTAATAATAACAGAAATCTGGGAAAAGACAATTCTGATGATTGATTTTATTTAATTAAATTGCTACAATGGCCTAAGATTGGCGCAATGGAGGGAATGTGCGAATGAAAAAGATAAAAAATAAAGATCAAATTGTATGCGTGGGAGCGCTGATTACAGGAAATTTAATCTTCGGACTTGTGCCCACCCTGCAGAAAATAACCTTTCCCTATGGGGGCAGCGGACTTTTGACAGGCTTTTACTCGTCATTGCTGGCCCTTTTTTCACTGGCATTTATGGCCCATGAGAGCAAGGTGTCCCTGATACCGGAGCGGGCGATATTCAGGAAGCTCCTTATATTGGCCGGGGCCAGCGCCTGTACGACCCTGCTCTTATGGTCCTCCTACAGCTTTATACCGGTGGGGGTGGCCACCACTCTGCATTTTGTATACCCCATGCTGATAGCGGCGGCCATGACGCTCTTTTTCGGGGAGCATTTTTCCCTGGGAAATGGAATCGCCCTTTTTCTCGCAACCTGCGGCGTGGTTTTGATTGGGGTGGCGGACATGTCCCAGGCCAGCGTTACCGGTGTTGTTCTGGCGCTTGTTTCCGGAGGATTCTGGGCGTTTTACATCATTTATCTCCAGAGATCTGGACTCAGCGATCTGAACACGTCCCTTGTCAATTTTTATATCGCCCTGATGAATATGATTATGTCCCTGGCGGCCTGCCTGTTCGCCGGGCAGTTAAAGACCTATACCATCTGGTGGGCCTGGCTGATCATCGTTCTGGTGAGTATTCTGCACCGGGTGATCGGCTATGGCCTCTTTCAGCTGGGGATGCGCAAGGTTCAGCCTGTATCCGCAGGCATTCTCTGTACCTTTGAGCCCGCTTCGGCCCTGGTGTTCGGGATCATCATCCTTCACGAGAGCGTGACGGCAAAGCAGGTGGGCGGCCTGGTCTGCATCCTGTCCGCAGTGCTGGTGAACCTGGGCGCGAACTACAGGAATGCGGGGAAGAGGAGGAAGAAGCGAGCGCGAAAGTAAAAGAAGTAACAGTTTCTAAAGACATATCATACCGTTAGGACATGCCGGCAGGATCTGCATTTGCGGATACTGTCGGTATTTTTATTGGTAATTGTGAAAAATGCATAAAATTATATGGCAAAAATAAGGAAATGAAAGAAAGAGCGATGTTGCTTTCATGGAAGCGCCATATATATAATCATGCTAGAAGGCCTTGATACATTCCTTATAAGGAGACATTATGCAGAAACTGACAATTTATGATATTTCAAGATTAGCCGGTGTTTCCATCACCACAGTCTCCCGCGTACTCAATGGAAATACGAATGTGAACCAGGAGACAAGAGAAAAAGTGGAGTCGGTGATTAAGGAGCATCACTATATTCCCAAGCAGGCGGCAAGAAACTTTGTACAGAGGGAATTATTTGCTGTGGGACTGCTCACAGATGATATCCGCCATGCTTATATGTCGGAGATGACCTACACGGTAAACCAGGAGCTTGAGAAGTGGAAGTTAAATACCATTCTCTGTAATATGGCGGATGTGGAGGGGAGTTTTATCAGCCAGGTGGACAACCTGATTGAAAAAAGGGTGAATGGGGTTGTCCTTATGGGGTCGGTATTTGAACAGAGCATCTGTAAAATCGCCATCGAGCGCCGCTACAGCGGCATCCCCTTTGTGGCAGTCAACGCCAATTTTGCCCTTCCAAATGTGCGGGAGGTTATGCAGAATCAGAGACAGGGAACGAGAGATGCGGTCCGTTTCCTTTACGAAAAAGGGATGCGGCGGATCGGATGGATTTTCTCCAATAAGTCTCCATCAGACAGGCGTAAGCATGCAGGATTTCTTGAGGGTATGCAGGAATGCCGCCTGGAGGCCAGGTATCTTTGGGAGACCGAGGCGAAATCTCTGGAAGAGGGGAAAGCAGCCACAGCAGCTCTCTTAGACCGATTCCCGGACGTGGAGGCTGTTATCTACTCCAGCGATATACTGGCGGTGGGGGGTGTCCATACCCTGCATGAGAGAGGGATTCGGATTCCAGAGCAGATATCGGTTATTGGATTTAACAATTCGAATATGGCAAAAGAGTGCTGGCCGCCTCTGACCTCTATTGACAATCAGATTTATGAAAGCGGAAGGGCGGCGGCCCAGCTGATGCTCAACATGCTGAACCATCAGCCGGCGGAGAGCGTCAAGCTTCCCTGTGGCCTTGCGGTACGGGAGAGCACACGATAGCTTTATTTTTTAGAAAGGACAGATGCTGATGAAAAAACCGAATATTATTTTTCTGATACAGGATCAAATGCAGCAGCAGGTGGTCTGGGAGTCCTCAGATTGCAGGATGCCAAATCTGAGAAACTTGATGGCGGATGGGATTTGCTTTGCCAATGCGCATACCTGCAATGCGGTGTGTTCCCCATCCCGCGCTTCTCTGCTGACGGGGACGCTTCCCCATATCCACGGCATGATTGACTGTACCCATACCGTCCCGTCTTACAGAGCGCAGTATGACGAAACTTTGGACACAATTACTCGAGCCTTCTGCGATGGGGGGTATGATGTCTTTTACTATGGAAAATGGCATATTGAACGGACCCACGAACTGGACAAGTTTGGAATACGCAGATTTGAGACGGAGCTGCATGTCCCCTCTTTTCCGGTGACGGTGTTTGACCGGGTGACGGTGGGCAATCCGGGCTACGCGCAGAAGACTGTGTGCGGGGTGTTCCGGGAAGGCGAGGATCACACGGAGGAGCGATATATTTACGAAAAGGCCATAGAGGCCATGGAGGAAAATAGAAAAGAGGGAAGGCCCTTTTGCGGATTTATCTCCACCTATGCGCCCCATGATCCCTACTGTGTGCCGGAGGAAATTTACCGGCTTTACGATGGCGTGGACATGGAACTCCCGCAGAGCTTTGAGGATCGGCTGGAAGGCCGCCCGCAGATTTACCGGAGAATGCAGGAGGCTTTAAAGGGTCTTACAGAGGATGATTTTAAAAAGGCAAAGCGCTGCTATTACAGCTACTGTACGCTGGTTGACAGGCAGATCGGCAGACTGGTGGATTATTTAAAGGAGACGGGGCAGTATGACAATACGCTGATTGTCTGCCTCTCCGACCACGGGGATCTCATGGGAGCCCACCGTATGATGATGAAGAGCGTGCCGCCCTTCGAGGAGGTTTACCGCATCCCGCTGATTATGAAGCTGCCCGGCCAGGAGATGGCGGGAAGGCAGTTTGATTTTTACATAAACACCTGGGAAATCGGACCAACAGTACTGGAGCTTGCGGGCTGCAGAAAGCTTAAGGGAAGCTGGACAGGCGGATCTATGGTTCCTTGGATTCGAGGAGAAAAGACGGACGGGCATTACTGCTTTGCGGAATTTTTTGGGCAGAGGTACGCCTTTACTCAGAGAATTTACTGGGAAGATAACATGAAATACGTGTTCAACGCCTTTGCCCAGGATGAGCTCTACGATCTCGAGGCGGATCCCTGGGAGATGGCAAATTTGGCGGATAATCCGGCCTATGAAGCGAAGAAGAGAGAGCTCTGTGCCAGGATGTGGGAGCTGGTGAAGGAAAGCGGGGATGTGAGCTTGGCGGATGCGGAGTATGCGCCTCTCCAGATTGCTCCTGTAGGGCCTGGAGAGAAAAAAATAGCCAACGGGTATTCCATATACAACAAAAATTTTTAAGGAGGAGTCCATATGAAAAAGATAATACCGGGTGTGGGGATTCTTTTTCCCGCATGTGTATGCCTGTTCAGCGCCATTTATTTGATACTGGGGAGAAAGCTGAACATGGGGACAATAGGGAGGCCAGGTGTTGGTTTCCTCCCGATGCTTTCCGGGGGACTTCTGGCCGTATTCTCCTTGTTTCAGACGCTAAAAGAGATAAAAGCACAGACAGGACAGGAAAAGATGAAGGTGGACTGGAGGAAAACAGGACTTCTCCTTATAATTGTCTGCTTGTATATGGCTGCTCTGGGAATCGTCGGTTATGTAATTTCAACCTGCTTGCTCTTATTTGCATGCGCAAAGCTGTACGGAGCGGCTTCCTGGATAAAACCCCTGCTATTTTCCGTGGTGTGCTCCGGGGCCAGCTACTATATATTCGCAGTACTTTTGCGGGTTCGGCTTCCATAGCTGCGGCGTATCGGAAACATTATTTCTGGAAGATGCTGTGTAGAGGAGGAAATGTATGGAGATTCTAAATTCACTTGGGGAAGGCTTCCTTGCCTGCCTGACATTGACAAATATGCTGGCGTGTATTTTCGGCGTTATAGTGGGAACACTTACAGGAATTCTTCCAGGGCTGGGATCCACCAGCGCTATGGCCCTGCTGCTGCCGCTGAGCTTCGGAATGGATCCAACTACGGCTCTCATTATGCTGGCTGGCATTTATTACGGTTCTATGTACGGTGGCTCCACCACTTCAATCCTGGTAAATGTTCCCGGGGAGAGCTCCTCGGTTATGACATGCCTGGACGGTTACCAGATGGCCAAACGGGGAAGAGGGGGCGCGGCCCTGGCTATCTCCGCCACGGGATCCTTTATCGCGGGGACCATTGGGATTATTCTTTTGACTATGTTCGCCCCGCCCATATCCCAGGCGGCTCTGGCCTTTGGTCCGCCGGAATACCTGGCTATTTCCCTTCTGGGGCTCATTATCATGGTACTGCTTTCCGGCTCTTTGTCCAAGGGATTTATGATGATGCTTCTGGGCGTAGTAATAGGAACTATCGGCCTGGATCCCTTGACAGGCGTGAACCGTTTTACCTTGGGTGTGGGCGAGCTGAGCCGCGGAATTGACTTTGTGCTTGTGGCTATGGGCGTATTCGGCCTGGGCGAGGTTATCAGCATGCTGAACGAGGGAAAGCGTGAGATCCAGATGGAAAAGGTTCGAATGCGTGATCTTTACCCCACCAGGGAAGAAGTGAGGCGCTCTGTCCCGCCCATCCTCAGAGGCAGTGTACTGGGATTTTTGTGCGGCCTGATACCGGGCCCGGCGGCAGTTATCTCCACCTTCCTCTCCTATGCAGTGGAGAAAAAATGCAGCCGCCATCCAGAGGAATTCGGACATGGAGCAGTAGAGGGAGTGGCTGGCCCGGAGGCGGCCAACAATGCGGCCAGCTCTGCGGCGATGGTGCCCCTTCTCTCCCTTGGACTGCCCTTCGCGCCGCCGGCCGCCATTTTGCTCAGCGGATTTCTGGTTCACGGGATTACGCCGGGTCCATCCCTGATCACCGAGCATCCGGCCGTGTTCTGGGGGCTTGTGGCCAGCATGTACATCGGAAATGTTCTTCTTTTGGTGATTAACCTTCCTTTTGTAGGCGTTTTAGCCTCGCTGTTAAAGACGCCGAAGGAATACCTGGTGCCGCTGATTATAGCCATTACCTTTGTGGGCGCTTTGGCGACGAACAATAGTATTTTTGATGTGGGTGTACTGATTCTTTTTGGATTTGTAGGATTTGCGCTGCGGGAAGCGGATTATCCGCCGGCACCCCTGGCGATTGGGATTATTTTAGGCCCTACAATTGAGCAGGGCTTGATTCAAGGTCTGATTATGGGAGATGGGAACCCGGCATACTTTTTCATGCGTCCGGTTTCCGGGATTATTTTGACAGCGGCGATTCTCCTGCTGATTATTACATTATGCAAGCGGTTTGCAGAAACAAGAAATGAAAGGAAAGCGGCATAGGGACATGCCGGGAGAGGAGATTTTTTATGAAAAAGAATTTTTTGATACTTATGGGAATAATGGCAGTGGCGGGGTTAATCAGCGGATGCAGCCAAGCTGGCGGAAACGGTCAGCCGGAGGCGGATTATCCATCCGCTCCTATTTCCGTAATTGTGCCGATGGCTGCAGGCGGCCCGTCTGATTTGACTGCACGCTCTATGGAGAAATTGGCTTCCAAGTATCTGGGAGAATCTTTAGTGGTGGAGAATAAGGACGGAGCCAGCGGTGTTCTTGGATATAATGAGATTGTGCAGGCGGAGCCAGACGGCTATACTTTGGGGCTTGCAGCCACGAATATGATTCTTCAGCCTTTGTATGGAGGGACTGAATACACCTACACGGAGGAATTCTACCCTATTGCCCAGGCAGTTTCCAATCCTGTGGCGGTTGCTGTTCTGATTGATTCGCCTATACAGACAATAGAGGACTTGGTGAAGTATGCAGAGGACCACCCTGGTGAATTAAAGTATGCATATACAAATGTAGGTTCTCTTCCCCACGTGGCGTCGGCTATGTTTGTAAAGGAGACAGGAGTCCAGATGGAGGCAGTGCCCTTCCAGGGAGGCTCTGATTCCATGACCGCTTTTTTGGGAAATAATGTCCAGGTGAGCTTCACTCAGATTTCAGAACTGAAAAGCCATGCGGCAAACAATACGGTGAGAATTCTGGCAGTAGCTACAGAGGAAAGAATGGAGGACTTCCCTGACATACCTACCTTCAAGGAGAGCGGCGTGGATCTGGTTTGCGCGACCTGGTTCGGCGTAGTGGGGCAGAAGGATCTGCCGGAGGAGATTAAGACAAAGCTTGCAGAGGCATTTAAGGGAATTATAAATGATGAGGAATTTGTCAAGACTGCGGAGGATTTGGGATATGTGGTGGATTATCTGGGACCGGATGATATGGCTGCTAAGTGGGCTGAGGAACAGGAAAATTACCGCACAACCATCGATGAGAGCGGGATTGGCGAGGAGATGAAGCGGCAGGCCGGAAATTAAGAGACGGCTGTATATGAATTGAGGAAGGGGCTGGCATCCATATAGGGGGGCTAGCCCCTTTTTCTCCTCAGGTGAATCATAGAAAATTGCCCTTTGTATTTCTCCCCTCCCCATGCTATTATAAAGTCAGGCAAAGTTTCTTAATGCATTGGCATTTCTGAAGACTCATATAATCTATAGCCTTCCAGGCGTTCAGACGGATTCTTTGCTTAATTTCCTAATTTTACAATATAAAAACTGCCTTTTGCTGGGCGAGGCAGGGAAAAGGAGGTAAGGATGGAAAACCGGCAGATACAGAGGGAGACAGCCCAAGGCTGATATAAAAAAGAAAAAGCACCGCATCACGAAACGCAAAGCTCAGTGATACGGTGCTTTTTTATGTTATTTAGCTTAAATCAGCCCCATCAGCTGCGGAACCCCCAGCGACAGTGCGGGTATGTATGTTACTGCCAGAAGCAGGACAAACAATACGGCGAAGTAGGGGAGCAGCGTTTTGGCGACCGCTTCAATACTGATTTTGCTGATGCCGCAGCCCACGAACAGAACGGAGCCAACCGGCGGGGTCATGTTGCCCATGCACATATTGAAGATGAGCATAACGCCGAACTGAATGCTGGACATTCCCAGGCTTTCCGCGATGGGCAGGAAGATGGGAGTGAAAATCAGGATGGCCGGCGTGATATCCATGAACATACCCACAATCAGCAGGATGATGTTCATCAGGAAGAAAATCACGATGGGGTTGGAGGACACGCCCATGATAGCTGTACTGATAGCTGCAGGGATTCCTGAGTACGCCATAACAAAGGACATGGCGGAGGAGGCGGAAATCAGGAAGAGAACCGTGCCGCTGGTGCAGGCGCTCTTTACCAGGATATCAGAGAAGTCCTTTACCGTGATGCTCTTATAGCAGATGGAAAGAATCAGGCAGTACAGCACAGACACGCCCGCGCCCTCGGTAGCTGTGAAAATATCGCTTACAATACCGCCGATTACAATGATGATGAGCAGCAGGCTGGGCAGGGCCTCCAGGGTGATGCGGACGGCGTCCTTCATCCCCGGAAATCCGGAGGTGGGGTATTTGTGCTTCTTGGCATACACAAAGGCGACAATCATGGAGCCAAGGCCCATGAGAATGCCGGGGATATAGCCCGCCATAAACAGTGTGGAGATGGACACGCCGCCGGCTACAGTGGAGTACACGATGAAGGCGCTGGTGGGCGGAATCAAAAGTCCCGTGGGGGCGGAGGCGATGTTTGCCGCAGTCGCGAAGGCCGGGTCATAGCCCTCCTCCTTCTGAATGGGGTAGATGCAGCCGCCCATAGCGGTAGCCGCTGCCACGGAGGAGCCGGACAGTGCGCCGAAGAGCATGTTGCCCACGATGTTGGCCTGGGCTAAGGAGCCGGGAATCCAGCCCACAAAGAGCTGGGCGAAGTTTACCAGACGGCGGGCGATACCGCCGTTATTCATAATATTTCCCGCCAGCACAAAGAGCGGAATAGCCAGCAGGGAGAAGCTCTCCACACCGCTGTTCATCTTCTGCATGGTGATAAAGGTAATCTGGTCCCAGGAAAGGCTGGAGGCCGCAGCTACGATGGACGAGATAACAATGCCTACGGAAATCGGGCAGCCTAAAAAGAGCAGGGCGATGAAGACCGCAAACAGGATAATAGTTGTAAGACCTAAACTCATTGCGCAAATCCCTCCTTATTCAATCTTGGTTCCGGTTACATCCTCGTACAGATTGATAATCTGGGCCAGGATAATGAAGATGCCGGAAATGGGCGCCATGGCGTACACCAGGCTTCTGGGGATTCCCAGAAGGGCGGAGAACTCCTGCCGGGCGCTTAAAGCCAGCTTAAATCCGCCGATGGTGATAATTAAAATGGCGAACAGCAGAATCAGAGTGTTGATAAAAATCATGAGGATTCTCTGGCCTGAGGGCTTTAAGCTGTCGTGGAAGAGAACCAGGGCCATGTGGTCGCGGCTGCTGAAGGCGTAGGCTGCGCCGATGAAGCTGGTTCAGATTAAGGAATAGCGCACCAGCTCCTCGGTGAAGGCAGCGGGGTCATTCAGCACGTATCTTGTAAATACCTGGTACAGCACCAGGATGGTCATAAAGGACAGAAGTACGGTGGCGATTCGGGATAAGAAGAAAATCATCCACTTTTTAACAGTCGTCAAAAACTCTTTCATGAAAATGCTCCCCCTTTACTCTACGGAATTGATGAGATCAACCATCATCTGTACGCCGGGATACCGGGCGCAGTATTCATCTACCAGTGCGGCCGTGGCCTCCCGGAAAGCCTCCTTGTCTACATCCGTCACAAAGGTGACGCCCATATCATTCGCCGCCTCATCAATGGCCTCCTGGGTGGCGATGTCCCAGGCAATTTTGTGGCTGTCTGTGGACTCATAGGCAGCTTCCAGGATAATCTGCTGGTCCTCCGGGCTGATGTTGTTCCAAATCTGGGCGCTCATGACCAGAACATCGGGAATCATGGCGTGCTCATCATAGGAGAATACCTTGCAGACCTCGCCGTGCTTTCCGGTGGTAAGCGCGGTCTCATTGCTCTCCGCTCCGTCGATGATGCCGGTCTGGAGGGAGGTATACACATCGCCGTAGGACATGGTCACAGGCACACCGCCCAGAGCTTCCATCATGTCCGTCTGAGACTGCATATCCTGGACACGGATTTTAAGCCCGTGCAGGTCCTCCGGGGTACGGATGGGCTTATCCTTGGTGTAGAAGGAGCGGGCGCCGGAGGTATAGTAAGTGATGGTCACAAAGCCGTCCTCCTCCGTTGACAGGAAGAAGTCGCGCATGGGCTGCGAGTCCATCTTGTGGTAGAAATCCTCTGTGTCGTCAAACAGATAGGGAAGGCCGAAGGTGTGATAGGCCTCATTATAGGTTGCAAGTCCGGGCGCGGAAACCTTTGTCATGGCGATAACCCCGGCCATGAGCTGCTCCATGTTCTCCGTCTCGGAGCCCAGCTGCCCGTTGGGGAAAATCTTCACCTGGATGCGCCCATCGGTGCGCTCCTGCACCTTCTGGGCAAACTCCTCCATAGCGATGTGAACCGTATGGGTCTCGCTGAGGCCGTGGGCCAGGGTGAGAACCATGGGGTTCTCCGCAGTGGCCTGGGCACTGGTAGATGCGCCGGTGGAGGCGCAGCCGGACAGCGCCAGGGCCGAAAGGCCGAAGGCCGCGGCAATTGCTGCAAATTTTTTCATAATCAAAATCCCCTTTCTTACATACCGATTAAGTCAAACTGCTCGAAGGAAACCACAACCTGGTAATCCTTCTTCGGGTTTTTATATTTCAGCTGTACGGACTTGAGACTCTGGCTGTAGTACCAGCCGCACTCCGCTTCCTCGAATTTCCTTCTGTGGAGGAAATGGGGAATCAGCTCTCCGTCCACCGTCACCCAGAAGGGCGATTTCTCCCGATGAATCATATCGATGAACATAGTTTCCGTGCTGGTCTTATAGCTTCCCTCATGGACAAAATCCAGGGTGGTCTTCTCGCCGGCCTTCATGGTGATATGGGTCTTGAGGAAGCCTCCCTTCTCATAATCCATGGATACGCCGTCATCCTCATAGAGGGTAAAGGAATTGTCCTTGTCTGCGGCGCAGAGCAGGCGGATGCCCGTTACCTTTTCATTCATCAGGTTGTACATCTGGTTTGCCGCCATGGGAATGATGGCATTGCTCCGCACAAACAGCGGGATGCTTCCCATGTCCACAGGCACCTCGATGGTCTGACCGCCCTGGTAGGGAACGCGGGTGTAGAAATCATAGTAGGTTTCCCCTGCGGGCAGATATACCTTCCGAGTTTTTGCCCCCTTCTCCACCACATTTGCCACCAGCATGGAATCGCCGAACATAAAGTCCACGCCCTCCTCATAGCAGGCGGGATCGTTTTGGAAGGCGCTGCACAGGGGATCCATGATGGGAAGTCCTGTCTCGTGGGCGCGCTCCATCAGAGAGTACAGGTAGGGGAACAGGCGGTAGCGGAGCTTGATGGCCTCCTCAATATATCCCTTGCAGCCGCTGTACATCCAGGGCTCGGTCACGGTGTTGTCCGTGTTGGTGGAGTGGATGGAGAAACGGGGCTGGAAAATGCCGTTCTGAATCCACCGCACAAGGAGCTCTGCCTCAGGGGCCGGTCCGTAAAATCCGCCGATGTCGCAGCCCTGGTTGGCCACGCCGGAGAGACTCATGCCCAGGATGGTGGCGATGTTGTACTTTAAGGAATCCCAGCAGGTTAAGTTGTCCCCGGCCCAGGTCTGGGCGTAGCGCTGGATCCCGCAGTGCCCGGAGCGGCATACGATGTAGGGCCGCGTGTTGGGGTAGGTCTCCCGGATGGCCTCATCCGTGATATGGCACATGATGTTGGACATAACGGACTTGAGCTGTCCGATGGTGCCTCCCTTGCCCTCAAAATAGCAGCGGCAGTCCTTGTCAACCATGCTGTCGTACTCGCAGTTGTCATTCCACACAGAGCTGGTGCCGTAGTCCAGGACATTTTCCTTTAACATGGCCTTCCAGTTCTCACGGGTGGAGGGGTTGGTAAAGTCCACGAACATGCCCTTGCCGCCCCACCAGGTACCGATGCCGGGGGTCTCCTTTACGCTGTCCTTGATGAACATGCCCTTGGCCTTCATCTCCTCCAGCTTGGGATGGACAAGAAGAATGCCCGGCTTTACATTGGGAGACACGCACACACCCCGCTTCTTCATCTGAGCGAAGAAGTCCTTGGGGTCCTTAAACCGCTTTTTGTTCCAGGTGAACACGCAGCGCTTGATGCCCTGCTCGGTTTCGATGGCGCAGTAGCCGGAGGAGAGCTGGAAGCCGTCTACCGGGATTCCCTCCTCCTTGGTGGTGTCGATGAATTCCGTGATGGCGTCGTCGCAGTCAGCCTCAAGCTCCGGATAATACATGGAAGAACCCAGATAGCCCAGAGCATATTTGGGAAGAAGCGCGGATTTGCCCGTAAGGTCGGTGTAGCGCTCCACCACCTCCCGCACGGTGGGGCCGGAGATTAGGAAAAGGTCGATATCTCCGCCGTCCGCACGGTAGCGGCTGTGCATCTTCCAATAGTTGCTCTTTTCCTTACCCATGTCAAAATCGCACTCATAGGTGTTGTGATAGAAATATCCGACGGCTTTTTTCGTGTCCCGGTTTAACTTGATGTAGAAGGGAATGTGCTTGTAGAGGGAGTCCGTCTCCTTGGGATTGTAGCCCATGGCGTCCTTGGGGCTCATGCCCATAAACTTCTGCGCCTTATTGAATTCGCCGCTCTTCTCTCCGAAGCCGTAGAAGCAGTCCGCCGGAGAAATCTCGCTGGTGTGGATGCGGCGGTGGTTGGAGTCCTCCTGATAGGCAAGATCTACGATGTCCGCGTGAAGCAATGTTCCGTCCTGGTCATACACGCAGATGCGGAAGGGATCCTTTTCCACCACAACCGTAAGCTTTGCGCCCTGGATAACAGCTCTGGAGTCCCCGTCCTCCAGAGAGGCGCTTGCTGGCTCGATGCGCGTCCTGCGGCCCTTCATAAGATCATCGGTTCTGTCCTCCCAGGCGGTGGTGACGAGACTGTAGGATTCCTCGGCAAAATCCCCGTCAAAGCCTGCCCGGATGCGCAGAATGGAGTCAGTTAAGAACCAGATGCGGATTTCCACTGCATTTGTGGCTACGGAAAAATAACCATTTTCCTGCTTGACCATGCTGGCACTTGTGCATACCTTCATAAAAAAATGCTCCTCCTTTTACTTCTTTAAAAACCGGTTTTATGGTTTTATGATAGTAAAAAGGAGGAGGGGAAACTAGACAAAAATTGCAGTGGAAATGCGAATTTTCAACATATCTTGCGGTTTTACATTTTTTTAACGAGACGAATGGATTGTTTTGGTGTAAAAACAATATAGGGAATGATTCAGAACGGCGGAAAACAGGGGGGAAGGTACGATGATTGATCAGGCGGGGATTATGATGGCGCAGGGACACACGATTGCCTGCGAGCGGATCGCAGGTGTGAACGACAATATGGCCAAGTCCCACTATCATGAATATTTTGAGCTGTATTATCTGGAGGCGGGAGAGAGGTATCATATGATACAGGACCGGCTTTACAAGATTTATCCGGGAGAATTTTTGATTTTTCCGCCATATATGATGCACCACTCCTACGGGGAGGAGAATGTGGAATTTAAGCGGCTCCTTTTGTACTTCAGCAAAAAGGAGGTCAATTCCCCCGGCCTGCTGCGGCTGCTGGAGGAGGGGAATGGGGTGTATAAGCCGGACATGCGCACCAAGCTGGTGCTCCACCGGATGCTGGAGGCCTTGCTGGACGAGCAGGATCAGAAGGGCACGCTCACCGATGTGTACAGCCATACGCTTCTAAATATGATTCTGCTCACCGTTGTCCGGAAAATCTCCATGCCTGTAAAGGCGGAGAAAAGAGGGCGGGTGGAGGATGTGATAAGCTATATCCACACCCACTACCAGGAGGACATCACCCTGGACAGCCTGGCCAGGCAGTTTTATGTCAGCCCCTATTATCTGTGCAGGGAATTTAAAAAATACACCAACAGCACCATCATCCAGTATCTGAACGTCACACGGATTATGAATGCCCAGCGCAAATTTATGGAGACGGACGGCAATATCACGGAAATCAGCAAGGCCACGGGATTCTCCAACATCACCCATTTTAACCGGGTCTTTAAGTCTGTGACGGGAATGACGCCATCCGGCTACCGGAAGCTTCTGCAGACAACAGAAGCCGGTGCTAATACCGGCTCTGATCCGAAGGAATGATAAGGGCGGCCGCAAGATAGGCCAGCGCGCCCACCGCACAGCTGAGCACTGTGCCGATGGCCCAGATGAGCCGTATGATGGTGGGGTCAACATTTAAATATTCTCCCAGCCCTCCGCATACGCCGCAGAGCATGCGGTCGCGGCTGGAACGGTATAATTTTTTCTCCATAGCAATCTCCTTTTTATTAAATCGTTAATCTGTGTAAACGCAGGAAGCCCTGGGGCGGCGGTCTGCCGCCCTGGCGTTAATCCCAGCGGTGCTCCCAGTGATGCTCCCACCGGCCGCCCCAGTCATCGTCCCGGTCAAAAAAATCCTCCATCTCATCTCCCAGATGATCAAAGAAATCCTCCGCCCGTTCCTCCATCCAAAAGATGCCCCGAAGGGGGTGGAAGAACCGGCTGCCGGGAACCGATCCGCCTAACCCGGCGGCTGCAGCCATGATAATACAGCCGGACAGAAGGGAGACGGCGCCGACGGCTGCGCACCATTTGATTAATTTCTTCATACGTTCGGCCTCCTTTTATGAATCAGACGGTCTGCAGCGTCCACAGCGCCCCGAACCAGGGCGGGGACCAATCTTCCATAGAACAGCAGGGAGAGGGACAAAAGCAGCAGCCCGCCGCCCAGGAAGGCCAGCCCGGTCCCTGCGGTCATGAGGCCGCCTGCAGGCTGGCTGAAGAGAACCACCACGCCAAAGGGAATCATAAAGACGCCTGTGGCGAGAAAGGCCAGCGTCAGGATACCCAGGAGAAGGAACAGGCCGAGGAGAAGGGCCGCGATTCCCGCCAGGATTCCCAAAAGCCCGCTTCCCACGCCCAAAAGGACGGGAAAGAGCAGGACCAGCAGGATGATCCACAAAATAATTTTCAGGGGACGGCTGGTAAAGGGGGGCTTCCGCCCGGGAGCGCTTCCCGGCCCGCCTGCGCCTGTCGGAGCGCCTTGATCACCGGCATACGGCCCATTCTTTGCCTGCGCGTATGGATCTCCGGCCGCCTGCGGTCCCTGTCCGCCGGAACGCGGCCCATTCCTTTGGGCCAATGGCTTTTCCGGCTCAGAAAACCTGCGGTCCTCATAGCCGCTGTCTGTGAATTCCCCGCCGTCCGCGTCCTGCCCGGCCAGGTTGGCACGGATAATGGCGGCAACCCGCTCCGGGCTTCCCAGCTCCCTCAGCACCGCTTCCTCCCGCTCGGGCCCGGCGTCGTCAAAATAATCTCTGTAATATTGAAGCGCGTCCTGCCGGTCCTCCTCGCTGATATCCTGAAGCAGGTACGCAAGCTCCTTCATAAATGCATCCCTGGTCATAGCCTGGCCTCCTTAAATATGCGGCTGATCTTCTGCGAATATGCGGCCCACTCGCCCCGGTAGAGCTTTAGCTGGGCCCGCCCCTTCTCTGTCAGCCGGTAATACCGCCGGTTCCTCCCGTCGATTGCCACATCCTGCACCGCAAGGCACTCCTCCTTCTGAAGGCGGCGCAGTACGGGGTATAGGGTGGATTCCGATATGTCAATGGCCTGGCGCACATCCTGGGTGATCTTGTACCCGTAGGTTCCCTCCGCGTCCCTGGAGGCCACCGCAAGCACGATGGCGTCTAAGAGGGCGGAGCCTGTATTAAATACCATAAGCATCCCTCCGTTATGCCAATACTATACAGCATATAATATTATATGTCAACAAAAGAAAAACGAAAGGAATTCTGTAGAAATTGGTTATAGCATTTTAAATCTCTTTAGAAACACTTTAGCATCTGTCCAAACTTCCGTCACAAATATCCTCTATACTCTTAGACATAAACAAGCAGTCAGAGCTTTTTACATAGAGTAAATTCCTTACTAAGCCGGTGGACTTGGCGGGTGGCCAGGTTTGCCGGCTCAACCTATTTTTGGGGGATAAGGGGGGAGCTGCTATTCCTGCGTTGCCGCAGCGGAAATCCGCGGGAAAATTGAATCATTGGTATATTCGTGATAAAATGGAATTGTTTTCACATAGATAAATATGGGCGGGATTTATAGAATGCGGAGGTGGGCGTATGCATAAGGAATTTCAGTTTTTAATTTATCAGACTGCGGAGGAAGACATCTCTGTTAATGCGCTGATTCAAGATGAAACGATTTGGCTGACGCAAAAGGCGATGGGGGAGTTGTTCGGTGTTGAAAGTCACACGATTAATTATCATCTGAAAGAAATATATAAAACAGAGGAGTTGCAGGAAGAAGCAACTGCTCGAAAAATTCGAGTAGTTCAACAAGAAGGAAAACGCAGTGTCGGACGTGAGCTGCAGTTTTACAATTTAGACGCTATTATTTCCGTGGGGTATCGTGTTAATTCACGCCGTGCGACACAGTTTAGAATATGGGCAACCAATGTATTAAAGGAATACATGATAAAGGGATTTGTCTTGGATGATGAACGCTTAAAGCAAGGTAAAACGGCTTTTGGCAAGGATTATTTTCGAGAATTGTTGGAGCGTGTTCGCTCTATTCGCACCAGCGAGCGCCGCATTTGGCAGCAGATAACCGATATTTTTGCGGAGTGCAGTATTGATTATGACAAAGACTCTCCGGTTACACGCGATTTTTATGCGATGGTTCAAAATAAATTTCATTTTGCCATCGCGGGACAGACTGCGGCTGAAATTGTGTATACACGGGCAGATAGAGAAAAAGAACATATGGGACTTACTACCTGGAAGAATGCGCCGGATGGCCGGATTTTGAAATCTGATGTAAGTGTTGCAAAGAATTATCTGGATGAAAAGCAGATCCGACAGCTGGAACGAGCGGTGACAGGATATTTCGATTATATTGAAGATTTAATTGAGCGTGAAAATACGTTTACAATGGAGGAATTTTCTGCCAGCGTTAATGAGTTTCTCGCATTCAGGAGATATGATATTTTAAAGGATAAGGGCAGTATTTCCAGAAAAGCAGCAAAGGAAAAAGCGGAGGCAGAGTATGAAGCGTTTAATAAACATCAGCAAATCACCTCGGACTTTGACAGGGCAGTGAAACAAATGCTGGAAGATTCTGCCCGGCAGAGGACGTGAATGGGACATGAATCCGCAGACTGTGTTTTTACAATAATCGGAAACGGCCATGCAAAACGGCGGCTCTGCCCGTCAAACAGAGCCGCCGCCTGCATGTCTGCCGGTTACTTTACCGGATAAAATCCCGTAGGCGTCTCGCCGATATTAATCATAATATTCTTCATCTGTGTATAATGGTCCAGGATCACCTTGTGGGTCTCCCGGCCGATGCCGGAGGTCTTGTAGCCGCCGAAGGGAGCGCCCTCGGGGATGGAGTTGTAGGTATTGACCCACATGCGCCCGGTCTCTACGCCTCTGGCCACCCGGATGGCCCGGTTGATATCCCTGGTCCAGACCGCGCCTCCCAAGCCGTACTCGCTGTCGTTGGCCATGGCGATGACCTCATCCTCGGTCTTAAATTTGATAACGCAGGCCACCGGCCCGAAAATCTCCTCCTGGGCCACCCGCATATGGTTGTCCACATCGCCCAGCAGGGTGGGACGCAGGAAGCAGCCTTCCGCCAGCTCGCCGTCCGTATCCTGAACGCCGCCGCAGAGCACCTTGGCGCCCTCCTCTTTGGCCAGCTCCACATAGCGGAGAATCTTATGCATCTGTCCCTTATTTATCTGGCTGCCCATCTGGGTGTCCGCCTCCCAGGGAAGCCCCACCTTAACCTGATTGAAGCGCTTTACCGCGTCCTCCACGAAGCGGTCATAGATGCTCTCCTGGACAAAGACACGGGAGCCTGCGCAGCAGACCTGCCCTTGATTAAAGAGGATGCCCATCTGCAGGCCGTCCATGGCCTGCTCCCAATTGCAGTCCTCAAAGAAAATATTGGCGGATTTGCCGCCCAGCTCCAATGTGGCGGGAATCAGCTTGTCAGCCGCAGCGGCGGCAACGTTCCGCCCTACCTCCGTGGAACCGGTGAAGGCCAGCTTGCGGAAGCCCTTGTGCTCCAGCATGTATTGTCCGGATTTTGAGCCGGAGCCGGTGATGACGTTGAACACGCCTGCGGGGATTACATCCTGCACCAGGCGGGCCAGCTCCAGAACGCTTAAGGGTGTGGTGCTGGAGGGCTTAAATACGGTGCAGCAGCCGCTGGCAAGAACCGGAGCCAGCTTCCAGGCCGCCATGAGGAAGGGGAAGTTCCAGGGAACAATCTGGCCCACCACGCCGATGGGCTCCCGGAGAATCAGGCTCAGGGTATTCTCGTCCAGCATCTTGGCGCTTCCCTCCTCCGCCATGATGCAGCCGGCGAAATAGCGGAAGTGCTGGGCTGCCATGGGAATGTCCACGGCCATGGTCTCGCGGATGGGCTTGCCGTTGTCCAAGGACTCCACCATAGCCAGGTGCTCCGTATTGGCATCGATGATGTCCGCAATCTTGTTGAGGATGGCGGCCCGCTCATTGACCGTCACGTCTTTCTGTTTTAATCGCACGGGATGATTGTATTTTTTCTAATACAATCCCTTCAAAACTCATTATAGCACGATTCTTTTGACTGTCAATTTAGATAAAAAAATAACAGAAATTCGACAAAATTATAACAATATGCCATATATTCGCTCAACTGCTGGGGCGTATCCGAATGATTTCATCAAAATACATCTGCGCTGCCTCCAGGCAGGACCGGCTGCCTGCGGCTGCCAGGGGGCCATTCTCTAAGAGCGTCTGGATTACAGCGGCGGCATCCTGCTGGTCGGCCAGGGAGGCCCGGGGAATGTCAGCCGCCATGTCCAGAAGGGCTTTTTCATCAATGCCCGCAAAGTGTCGGCGCATGGAGCGCATGGCGCGTCCCAGACGGCCCACGGGGGGAAGAGCCTGGGCGTAGGCGCTGAGAATATAGCCGTCCAAATCCTCCTGGGAGATGGAGAGCGTTTTTAGGGCCCTTCCCGCATTTTGGAAAATGGGAATGGTGGAAGCACCGTCCCCGTCCGCACAGCTCCACAGGGAAAAATATCCGTCCGGCAGCAGAAAATCAATGCCGCTGTCATAAGCCTGCCCCTGGTAGCGCACGGCGGGCCGGAGGTACTTGTCGCTCAGCGCCAGAAGGAAGGGAAGATAGCGGCCCTTAAATTCCGGCTTTCCCCTAAAATCGCCCAGCATGCGGATTTCCAGGGAGGGATTGTCGCAGACCGCCCCGATGCGCCGCACCTTGGGGGGAAGGCTGCCGCTATTCCGAGCATCCCCTGCCTCGGGCAGCTTTCCCAGCAGGCGGGCCGCCTGCTCTTTTATAGAGGGAAGAGCGGCCTCCCCGGCGGCGGCCAGAAATACAAGGTTCGTCCGATTCGCGGTGCGCACGGCCAAGCTTTTAAGCTTTCCGGCCAGCTCACAAATCCAGGAGGGCTCCTGCGTAAGCCGCTCCCTGATGCCCTTCAAAAAGTCATATATTTCCGGACTGTTTAAGAGATAGCGGAACCAGGCATCCTGGCGGATATAGCTCTCTGCCAGGCTGGAGGCCAGGGAAGGCGCATTTTCCGGCTTGGCCAGGTCGTAGTCAGGCAGGTATTTCTCCAAAACCTGCAGAATCCGTTCCCTGTTTTCATACGCGGCTCCGGTCATAATGTCGAGAAGAAGCTCCAGGCTCTGGGAGAAATCCTCGGACAGGCAGTACCAGAACACGCTCAGTATGGGATGGCTGTTCTCCCCGGCATTTTTCCCGGGGAAGACCTCGTCAAAGGAACAGCCGTGGAGGTATTCCTGCTCCAGCGTTTTCTGCTCGTCGGAGGTATGGAGGCGGGTGTCAAGCTCTGTGAGGAGGAGCTGGTACAGGGAGAGGAGCTTTCGGTCCTCCCAGTCAAGGCCGCGGATATCAAAGTACAGCTGAAAGCTTCCCAGCGGGGAGGATGACACCGGGGCCAGGTAAAGGGTGAGACCGTCCTGCCGGGTTACAGAAAAATCTGCTGGACCCTCAGGCGCGGGAAGGCCGGAGGGGCGGATGAGAAAATCCCCATTGGCGGCATCCCTGCTGCTCCAGGCATAAAATTCCCGGGTGCGGGAAATCAGCGCCTGCCGTCTGTCTGGGCTGAGAGCGGCAAGGGTGTCCCGGAGATATGTATTTTTTTCCTTCTCCATGGCCTCAGCCAGGCCGGGGCTGGGGCTGGTGACGGAGAAGGCGCTGGCGGCAGGATGCAGAGCCTCCCTGGCCAGACGGCGGATGATGGATTGGCTCTTATCCCTGCAGAAGGCCTGGAAGGCCCTCTCGTAGAGGGAGAAATAGCCCATATCCCCTGTGAGGCTCCAAAAGCGGCCCATATCCTGAGCCGCTTGGTAACCCAGATGGACGCCCTCCCTGGCAAGGCCGTCGCAGAGCTGGTGCTCCTTTAGGGAGGCGGATACTAGCCGCTCGGGGAGGCCGCGGGAGGCAGCCTCCGAGAGAGCCTGCCGGACTGCGGCGAGAAAGTCCTTCTCCTGCTCGGGCGCTCCATTGTGAAGACGGAAGCGGAGGGACGGCTTGGAAAGGAGGGTGTCAACGTAAACCTCCAGCGGATTGTGAATGCCTGCGGCCCGGGCCTGCTGGTGGAGGGGCGAGGCGTCATTGTCCAGAATATCCGCAGTCAGATTCCAAAAAATCAGGTCCTCCTGGCTGAGGCTGGACAGGTCGATGGCATAGTCCAGGATGGAGGCATTTTCAGACGGGCTGCCCTCTGGGGCGGGGCTTGCACCTGCAATCCTGCGGAAGCCGGGCACAGACGGCTGGGAAAAGAAGGCCATGGCCTGCGTCCTGGGACTGGATGCAGGGGACGGCATCGGACAGCGGGACAGATGCTCTCTGTGGAGAAAGTCCAGAACCCGCCTCCAGTTCATCTGCCCGTAGAGCACAATGAGACAGTTGGAATACTGGAAAACACTTCTCTTACCTTTTCCCAGGACACCTCCCGGTAATGGAGATGGGCCCGGCCCAGAAGGCGGGAAGCGGTCTCATTCGGATAGAGGGCCTGGGCGGTGAAGCTGTCCGCATTTTCCTCAAGGTCGGTCAGATGGCCCCAGTCCTCGTTAAAAACAGTGCCGTGGAGGGACAGGGGACCCTCCGGGTCCTCAAGCTCCAGGCGCAGCCCCTCCCGCAGAAAGAAAAAGGGCTCCTTTAAGGCGTCCGGCTCCTCCATGCAGCTTAAAAATACATCTGCCAGCCGGATGAGCTGCTCTTCGCTCTGGGAACAGACGGGATAACAGGTGTAGGTATTGTCTGTGATGCCGTTCATGAAGGAAGCATAGCTCTTGCTGTCCATGTCGAAAAAGATATCCCGGCTGGGGTATTTGGGACAGGAGCAGAGCACCAGGTGCTCCAGAATATGGCAGGAATCTGCCTCGTCTGTCTGCGGAGTGCGGAAGAGTATGGAAAACCCCAGCTCCCGGTCATCATTTTGTATATAAAAAAGCTGTGCGCCGCTGTCCTTGTGGATAAACTCCGCAGTCTCTGCGCCCAGCATGGATATGCTTCCCCCTCGCAGAAAGGTAAAGCCGTAAATCTCTTCCCCTGGCTTGGGAAATTCCTGTGTCATGCAAGTCCTCCTGAATCAATGGCCCATTTTTCGCGGCAGCTCGGACCGGCCGCCCGCTGCCCGCTGCCCGGACGATTATTTTGTATTGTAGCACGGGGCAGGAGAATTTACAATGCTCCTTGTCCGCCAAAATATTTCATGCTATGATGGGGTAAATAGTTCACAGAAGGGAGCGGCAGGGCATGAGAAATTTAAATATTCCGGTTGGGGTTTCGGACTTTGAGCAGATTCGCAGGAACGGATATTATTATGTAGATAAAACAGGCATGATTGCAGAGCTCCTGGAGGAGGAATCAACGGCGGTGACCTTGATTACCCGGCCGCGCCGCTTTGGAAAAACTTTGGGAATGAGCATGCTGGCCAGCTTTTTTGATATTCAAAGAGACAGCACCGCTTTGTTTGAGGGGCTGGAGATCAGCGGCAATGGAGAGCTTTGCGGAAAATGGATGAATCAATATCCCACCATATTTTTGTCGTTTAAGGATGTTGACGGTTTGACCTTCCAAAGCGCATATGATATGCTGTCCGCCGCTGTTACGGATTTGTATAAAAAGCATCTATATCTGCTGGACAGCGGCAAGGTGAACGCCTACGACAAGGAAATTATTGGGCGAATTGCGGCAGGGCAGGCTTCTGTGACGGAAATAAAGAAGGGTCTGTTTCTCTTGACGGAGGCGATGAATGCGCATTACGAGAAGCCGGTAATCCTGCTTCTGGATGAATATGATGTGCCGGCCGCCAAGGCCAGCAGCCGAGGCTATTATGGAGAGATGCTGGAGGTTGTGCGGGCCTTGATGAGCACCGTGCTTAAGGATAATTCCCATCTTCGTCTTGCGGTGCTCACCGGATGCCTGCAAATCGCCAAAGAAAGTATTTTTACGGGGACAAATAATTTTGTCTCCGATACCATCGCATCTTCTGGTCTGAATGAATATTTTGGTTTCACCCAGCAAGATGTGGACCGGCTGCTTGCGGATGCGGATGCGGCAGATTACGCAAAAACCATAAAAGCATGGTATGACGGCTATCACTTTGGCAGGGTTGATGTGTACTGCCCATGGGATGTGATGAACTATCTGCGGGATATTAAACGGAATCCGGAAGCGAAGCCAGCCAGCTATTGGAAGAACACCAGCGATAATGCAATTATCCGCTCGTTTATTGAGTATGCGGGCAGCAGTATTACGGGAAAGCTGGAGACCTTAATGGCTGGCGGAAGCATCAGCCAGCGGATAGAAGAGAACCTTACCTATGATTATTTGCACGCATCGGAGGACAATTTCTGGAGCGTTCTGTATTTAACGGGCTATCTGACCAGGGTTAGAGAGCAGGACCAAAGGGAGCCTCTCGCAGAGGGCTGCTTTGCACTCAGGATACCCAATGCGGAGATTCGGGATATTTTTGAGACAACGGTTCAGCTGTGGTTCTCAGACAGCGCTAAAGGGTGGAATCGAAGGGCATTGTTTGATGCGGTGTGGAGCGGAGAGCAGGAGAAGCTGACGGAAGAGATACGTGCATTGCTGCGAATGACCATCAGCTATCATGATTATAGAGAGGATTTCTATCACGCATTTTTGGCAGGCATCTTTGCTGGAGCGGGATATACTGTAGAATCAAACCGGGAGCACGGAGAAGGCCGCAGTGATGTGGCGGTGCTGGATTCCCGTGGGGATAGGGCTGCGGTTTTTGAAGTTAAATACGCGAAAAGCCCTGAGAAAATGGAAGCCTGCTGTGAGGAGGCGCTCCGCCAGATAGACCGCAGGAAATATGCCGAGGACTTTGCGGATACCTGCAGCCAGGTTTTTTGCTATGGAATTGCATTTTATAAAAAGCGCTGTCTGGTGAGAAGAAAATAATCTGGGAGACAGGGAGTACAGCGAGGAGGCTATCGGCCAGGCAGTGCGGGAGCTGGGGAAAATGGGATTCTACGCGGAGCCCACCAGCGGCCTATGCGGGACTCCCTGAGCCAGAATATAAAACCGTAGAATTTATGGTGTATGGAACGCTCAAAAATCACAACTGGAAGCAAGACACCCCCCAGGACACCCCCCAAGACACCCCCCAAGACACAAACGCTGATAAACAGAAGATTTTGGAGTATTGTACAGTTCCGCGCAGCCAAGCAGCCGTTATCAAAAATATGTAAAAGCAGACCCGAAGGGCCATACCGCAACCTAGTGTATCAGCACGCCAACTCTTTGGCGGGTATAAAAAATGCTTCTTTTGATAATCCTTTTTATGCAGGAACATTCTCACTGCTGGAGAGGAAGCTGGCAGGAAAGGAGCATATATGGATTATTTACAGATTGAAAAGGTGGTTGGCCGGGAGATTATTGACTCAAGAGGAAACCCTACGGTGGAAGCGGAGGTGCATCTGGCGGATGGAACCGCGGCCAGGGCATCGGCTCCCAGCGGGGCTTCCACAGGGGAGTTTGAGGCGCTGGAGCTGAGGGACGGCGATACGTCCCGGTTCGGCGGAAAGGGCGTGAGCCGGGCGGCGGAGAATATCAGTACGGTTATCTGCCAGGCGGTTGCCGGCATGGATGCTTCGGATATTTATGCGGTGGACCAGGCGATGATGCAGGCGGACGGGACGAGGGACAAGTCAAAGCTGGGTGCCAATGCCATCCTGGCAGCATCCATCGCGTGCGCCAGGGCGGCGGCCCAGGCTATGGATATTCCGCTTTACCGTTTTCTGGGAGGCGTGAGCGGAAATCGGATGCCGGTGCCTATGATGAATATTTTAAATGGGGGAGCCCACGCGGCAAACACGGTGGATGTGCAGGAATTTATGATTATGCCGGCGGGGGCGCCAAGCTTTAAGGAAGGGCTGCGCTGGTGCACCGAGGTATTTCATGCGCTGGCGGCTCTGTTAAAATCCAAAGGGCTTGCCACCTCTGTGGGCGATGAGGGCGGCTTTGCGCCGGACTTGGCAGACGATGAGGAGGCCATTCAATATATTTTGGAAGCGGTAAAGAGGGCGGGATATGAGCCGGGAAAGGACTTTGTTCTGGCCATGGACGCCGCATCCAGCGAGTGGAAGAGCGGCAAAAAGGGAGAGTATATACTGCCCAAGTGCGGGAAGCATTTTACCTCCGCCGGGCTTGTGGACCACTGGAAGGGGCTTTGTGAGAAATATCCCATTTATTCCATTGAGGATGGCCTGGACGAGGAGGACTGGGAGGGCTGGCAGCTCATGACAAGGGAGATGGGGCACAGGGTTCAGCTGGTAGGAGACGATTTATTTGTCACCAATACAGAACGCCTTGCAAAGGGGATTTCCCTGGGCTGCGGCAATTCCATTCTCATCAAGCTGAATCAGATTGGCTCTGTGTCTGAGACCCTGGAGGCTATAAAGATGGCCCACAAGGCGGGATACACGGCCATCGCCTCCCACCGCTCCGGTGAGACCGAGGACACCACCATTGCGGATTTGGCTGTGGCCTTAAATACCTGCCAGATTAAGACGGGAGCTCCCAGCCGCAGCGAGCGGGTGGCAAAATACAATCAGCTTCTGCGCATTGAGGAGGAGCTGGGCGGGGCTGCGGTGTATCCGGGCTTTGGGGCATTTAACCGGGGAGAAAACAGTTCGCTGTAGGAGGCGGCTTATCCGCAAAAAATCAGCATTCTTTTATAAAGACAGTTCCGGAGAATTCCGATTTTCTAAATGAGCGGAATTCTCCGGGCTGTCTTTTTTGCGGCGGCCTCCAAAAACTTCTTCTTGACATATACCCTATGGGGGTATATACTAAACGCATAGAAGTTAGCCGAATGAAACCAGCTGGCCAAAATCTAATAGGAGGGTTTGCGGATGAAGGAAGAGGAGAAGCTCTGCTGCAGCCACAAGACAAAGGAGCGCTCAGAGAAGGAGTACAAGGACCTGATTCACCGGCTGAACCGGATTGAGGGACAGATTCGGGGAATCAAGGGGATGGTGGAGAAGAATGCCTACTGCCCGGATATTCTGGTGCAGGTGGCGGCGGTGAATGCAGCCCTTGGCAGCTTCAACAAGGTCCTTCTGGCGAACCATATACGCACCTGCGTGGCCCAGGATATCCGCGAGGGGAAGGATGAGACCATCGACGAGCTTGTCTGTACCCTGCAGAAGCTGATGCGCTGAAAAGGAGGTTATCAATTTTATGGAACAATATACAGTAACTGGCATGAGCTGCGCGGCCTGCAGCGCCAGAGTGGAAAAGGCCGTGTCAAAGGTGCCGGGGGTCACAGCCTGCTCCGTCAGCCTGCTGACCAACTCCATGGGAGTGGAGGGCACAGCATCGGAGGCAGATATCATAGCGGCGGTGACAGAAGCCGGATACGGAGCGGCCCCCAAGGGCGGAGCGAGGGCGGCAGGCCAGGCAGCCGGGGCATCCGCCTCCATGGCTGCGGCGGAGGAGGCGCTGAGGGACCACGAGACCCCGGTGCTCAAGCGGCGGCTGTTCTCGTCACTGGGATTTCTGATAGTGCTCATGTATTTTTCCATGGGACATATGATGTGGGGCTGGCCGGTTCCGGCGTTTTTTGCGGAAAATCATGTGGCCATGGGACTTCTGCAGCTGCTCCTCACCGGCATTGTGATGGTGATTAACCAGAAATTTTTTATCAGCGGCTTCCGGGGCCTTCTGCACAGGGCTCCCAATATGGACACGCTGGTGGCTATGGGATCCGGCGCCTCATTTATATACAGCGTCTATGCCCTGTTTGCCATGACGGACGCCCAGGTGAGGGGCGACATGGCCGGGGTTATGTCCTATATGCATGAATTTTATTTTGAGTCGGCGGCCATGATTCTCACTTTGATTACGGTAGGGAAGATGCTGGAGGCCCGCTCCAAGGGGAAGACCACAGACGCCTTAAAGGGACTTATGAAGCTGGCGCCAAAGACCGCCGTGGTGGTTCGGGACGGAGTGGAGACAGAGGTCTCCGTCGACCAAGTGAACAAGGGAGATATCTTTGTGGTGCGTCCCGGAGAAAATATTCCGGTGGACGGCGTGGTATTAGAGGGGAGCAGCGCGGTAAATGAGTCGGCGCTCACAGGAGAGAGCATCCCCGTGGACAAGGCGCAGGGCGACCATGTATCCGCCGCAACCTTGAATCAGTCGGGCTTTATCCGCTGCCAGGCCACCCGGGTGGGAGAGGACACCACGTTGTCCCAGATTATCCAGATGGTCAGCGACGCGGCAGCAACCAAGGCGCCCATCGCAAAGGTGGCAGATAAGGTGTCCGGCATCTTTGTCCCGGCGGTTATCACCATTGCGGTTATCACGACGCTTGGCTGGCTTTTGGCTGGACAGACCGTGGGCTTTGCCCTGGCAAGAGGCATTTCCGTGCTGGTAATCAGCTGCCCCTGCGCTCTGGGCCTTGCCACCCCGGTGGCGATTATGGTGGGAAATGGCCTTGGCGCGAAGAACGGTATTCTCTTTAAGACTGCCGTATCCCTGGAGGAGACGGGCAAGACCCAGATTGTGGCGCTGGATAAGACCGGCACCATCACAAACGGCGAGCCGAAGGTGACGGACATCATCCCGGCGGACCATGTGACTGGCGATGAGCTTCTCTCCATGGCCTATGCACTGGAGAAAAAGAGCGAGCATCCTCTGTCCCGGGCGATTTTGGAGAAGGCCCAGGAGGAGGGAATCGAGGCCAGAGAGGTTACGGATTTCAAGGCCCTTCCCGGAAACGGCCTGACGGGAGTCCTGGACGGCGCGGTGTTAAAGGGCGGCAACAGCCGGTTTATCACCGGCATACCGGAGGAGCTTGCAGGGAGGGCCCAGGCTCTGGCGGAGGAGGGAAAGACGCCCCTGTTTTTCAGCCGGGACGATGTGCTCATGGGCATTATCGCGGTGGCGGATGTCATCAAGGAGGACAGCCCCCAGGCAGTGAGGGAGCTGCAGAACATGGGCATCCAGGTGGTGATGCTCACCGGTGACAATGAGCGCACGGCAAGGGCCATCGGGCGCCAGGCCGGGGTGGACCAGGTGATTGCCGGCGTTCTCCCCGACGGAAAGGAGAGCGTCATCCGCTCCCTAAAGTCCAGAGGAAAGGTAGCCATGGTAGGCGACGGCATCAACGACGCCCCGGCCCTGACCCGGGCGGACATCGGCATCGCCATCGGGGCGGGCACGGACGTGGCCATCGACGCTGCGGATGTGGTGCTCATGAAGAGCCGCCTAAGCGATGTGCCGGCGGCCATCCGCTTAAGCCGAGCGGCCCTGCGCAACATCCACGAGAACCTGTTCTGGGCCTTTTTCTACAATGCAATCGGGATTCCTCTGGCAGCCGGCTTATTTATCAATCTCTTCGGCTGGAAGCTGAATCCCATGTTCGGAGCTGCGGCCATGAGCCTGTCCAGCTTCTGTGTGGTTACCAATGCGCTTAGGCTGAATTTCTTCCGCCTTTACGACGCTGGCAAAGATAAAAAAATCAAGGCAAAAGCAAATAAGGAGGTCAAAACAATGACAAAGACAATGAAGATTGAGGGAATGATGTGCGGCCACTGCGAGGCGCGCGTGAAGAAGGTTCTGGAGGCTCTGGACGGCGTATCCCAGGCAGAGGTGAGCCACGAGGCGGGAACCGCCGTCGTGACCCTGACCCAGGACGTGGCGGACGAGGTGCTCAAAAAAGCGGTGGAGGACCAGGATTATAAGGTGGTTTCTATTGCGTAAAGGGGCCGGACGGCAATTTGAAAGATAATTTGAGAACAAGCGATAGAACAAATTTGTAAAAGAATAAGGGATACTCCGCAGAATCCGTTGGGGTATCCCTTATTTTTGATGGGTTATTTGAATTCTTACCACCGCTCATCAAGCAGAAAATCTGCCAAATGGACAATCCGGATGCCGTTCTCGTTGCCCACATCAAGGCTGTTGGTGGTGACCACGTATTTGGGGTAGTGATCCGGGATCTCCATAAGGTTGCCAATCTCCCGATCCGAGTTTTCCGGCAGCTGGACACAGACCTGGACATAGATCTTTTCGTTGCGGCGGATGCCGATGAAGTCAATCTCTTTGGCAGCGTTCTTCCCGATGTAGACCTCATAGCCCCGGCGCTTCAACTCCAGGAATACGATGTTCTCTAAGGCACCATCCAGCATCTTCCGGTCGTAGCCCAGGAGGCAGTATTTCAGTGCGGCATCGGCCAGATAATACTTTTCCTGGGTGGCCAGGACCGCCTTCCCCTGGATGTCATAGCGGTGGCAGGGGTAGATGATGAACGCCTGCTCCAGCCAGCGCAGGTAGTTGTAGATGGACTCCACAGAGACCGTGCGGTGCTCATTGCGCAGGAACTTGGTGATGGAGCTGGCAGAGAAGGTTTTGCCCATGTTCTCCATCAGGTACTTTACGACCCGGTCGAACAAATCCTGCTTGTTGATCCGGTGCCGCTTGACAATATCCCGGGAGATGACCGTGTGGTAGATGCCATTGACAATCTGATAGGCGCTCTGGGCGTCATAGCTGC
This sequence comes from uncultured Enterocloster sp., assembly GCA_944384065.1. Taxonomy (GTDB): domain Bacteria; phylum Bacillota; class Clostridia; order Lachnospirales; family Lachnospiraceae; genus Enterocloster. The sequence goes on from CALWRY010000004.1 coordinate 39,234, forward strand.
CCAGGGCGATGATGGGGAACCCGCCGAAGCGGATATAGTCCTCCAGCAGTTCTTTCGGCGGCCGGAGATCTCCCGACTTGAAGTCCAGGAACTCCCGGAAGGAGAGAGGAAAGACCGGGATGGACACATACCGGCCGGTGAGATAGGTGGAGATCTCACTGGACATCAGCTTGGAGTTGGAGCCGGTGACATAGATATCCGTATCCGCGTTTTCCAGCAGATTGTTGACCGCCTTTTCCCAGCCCTTCACCTCCTGAATCTCATCCAGCAGCAGGTAGCAGCGTCCCTTTCCACGAATCTGCGCGCGCAGCTCGTCGTACATATCCTTGGCGGAGATGTCCGACGGTATGTCCATCTCCGTATAGCGTTTCTGGATAATACACTCTTCCGGAACTCCGCGGCGCCGGAGTTCTCCGGCCAGCATTTCAAAGATGGTGGACTTCCCGCAGCGCCGCACACCGGCCAGGATTTTTACCAGCGGCTGGTCGATGAATGGTGCAAGTGCCTCAATATAGGAAGGTCTTAAAATCATTCTATCGCCTCCTTTTCTATAGTATACCAAATTAGATCTTGAGCAACAATACTTTTTCATGTGTAACACGAAAAAGTTATAAATATCTGTAACTGTTTAGATGCTGTGCAAAAAGATATCAGCCATCGGAATAGTTGCAATTCCAGTCATCGGATTATATGATATTACTTACGGAGAATGTGTGGGGAGAGAGGAGAGAGTAAAATGAGAGAAGAATTGCAGACCTATATTGAAAATATTCCGGAGGTGGCAAAGGCCGCCGGGCTGGAGGAGACCTTCTGGATCAATGAGAAAAAGATCCCCCATGGGGAGAAGGCGATTACCCAGGTGAACCCTTCCCAGATTGCGGACGCCAGAAAACGTCTGGAGCGTTTTGCCCCCTATCTGAAAACCGTATTTCCCGAGCTGGAGGCAGCCGGAGGAATCATTGAATCCGAGCTCAGGGAAATCCCCGGGATGAAGGCGCTTTTAAATAACGAATGGGGAGCGGACATTAAGGGCCGTCTGTTCCTAAAAATGGACAGCCATCTGCCCGTATCCGGCTCCGTAAAGGCCAGAGGAGGCATCTGCGAGGCTCTTAAGCACGCGGAGGATCTGGCGCTGGCAGAGGGAAAGCTTAAGGAGAACGACGACTACAGCATCTTGGCAAGCCAGGAATTCCGCGATTTTTTCGGACAGTATAAGGTCCAGGTGGGAAGCACGGGAAATCTGGGAATGAGCATCGGCATCATGAGCGCCCGGCTGGGCTTTCACGTGATTGTCCACATGTCCGCTGACGCCAAGCAGTGGAAGAAGGATCTGCTCAGGAGCAGGGGCGTGGAAGTAATTGAGTACGCGGATGATTACTGCGCGGCTGTGGAGCAGGGCAGAAAGAACTCGGATCAGGATCCCATGAGCTATTTTGTCGATGATGAAAATTCCCAGCATCTCTTTATGGGCTACAGCGTGGCCGGGGAACGGCTGAAAAAGCAGCTGGAGGATCAGAATATCCCAGTGGACGGGGAGCATCCCCTCTTTGTGTACATTCCCTGCGGCATCGGCGGCGCTCCAGGCGGGGTCACCTACGGATTAAAGCAGGCCTTCGGTGATGCGGTGCACTGCTTCTTTACCGAGCCTACCCATGCGTGCTGTATGCTGCTTGGGATGGCCACCGGCCTGCACGACGGCGTATCCGTAAAGGACTTCGGCATCGACGGGAGAACCGAGGCGGACGGCCTGGCGGTGGGACGCCCCTCCGCCTTTGTGGGCCGGGTGGTGGAGCCGGTTCTCTCGGGCATTGCCACCATTGAGGACGAGAAGCTTTACGATCTGATGCGGGGACTTCTGAAGGCAGAGGATATTTTCATCGAGCCCAGTGCCTGTGCCGCCTTTGGCGCTCTCATCCGCCCGGAGGATTTAAATGCCTATATCCGGCGGGAGGGGCTGGAGGACAAGATGGGCCAGGCCGTTCACATCGCCTGGGCCACCGGCGGCTGTATGGTTCCTGAGGAGACCCGAAAGGAATATCTGCAAAAGAGGCTGAAAAGATAGGGCTTATTCGGCAGAAAAGGATGGTTTTGGAGTAAGCATCATAGACAGAACCGTCAGCAACCACAAATTCCTGGATTTTTCCAGGGATTTGATATAAAATAGCTCTAACAGTTTCGACTACACTACCAGAAAGAGAGGTACAGCCAATGGGAAGAATTTCCGTGCTGCTTCCCACAGAAGAGATGGTTCATCTGAGCCACAATATCCTTCAGGAGGGCCGTTTTTCCGATATACAGGAAGTCTTGCAGGTAAGTACTGAGGAGGCCGTGTCCCAGGCCCGCCAGGCTGCTGCCAGAGGCGCTTCTATTCTGGTAGCAAGAGGCCTTCAGGCAGCCCTGATCAAGCGCCACACCTCGATTCCTGTAGTTGAGATCGTAATTTCCGCCCAGGAGATGGCTCTCTTAATCCAGCGGGCCAGACAGCTGATACCCAAGGAATGTCCTACCATCGCCGTAGCCGGAAATCAGAACATGTTTTGCGACATGAGCCGCTTTGAGGATATCTTCCACATTAATCTTCAGCTTTTCTTAGCGCAGGACGATGAGGATCTGGAAAGAAAGGCCCAGGAAGCCGTCCAGTCCGGCGCGGACCTTCTGATCGGCGGCAATACGGTGATCGCGGCGGCCAAGGAAGCCGGGATTCCGTCTCTGTTTCTCTCCAACACCGAGGATTCCATCCGCACCGCCTTTCTTCTGGCCCAAAATATGGATCAGGCCCTTCAGAACCAGAAGCGCAGCCAGGCGCAGATGGATGTGCTTTTAGACAGCCGTTACACAGGCGCTCTCAGCCTGGATCCCCAGGGAAAGGTGCTGAGCGCCAACTCCATTATGGAGGAGTTTCTGGGAATGGCGCAGGCACAGATCATCGGCCAGCCAGTCTGCGCCCTATTTCCGGATCTGGAGCAAGGGCAGCTCACGTCCATGTGTATGGAAAAACAGGCTCCGTGCTCCTTAATCGTACACCATAGAAACGGCATCCTTCTCTGCACCTGTATCCCCGTTGTCATTGATTGCGCGGTGGACAGCGTGCTGGTCAGCTGCCAGAAGCTCAGGCAGAAGGCCCCGGACGTGCCTGCAGACAGAGGCAGAGATAGCCGATCTCCCCGTCTTCCTTTCCGCTTTTCGGATTTAGGTTCCGGCTGCCAAGCCCTTGACTGCTCCATCCTTCAGGCCCGCATCTTCGCCCAATCCTCCTCGCCCATCTTCCTCTGGGGGCCGGACAGCTTTCTGCTGTTGAAAATGGCCGCCGCCCTCCACAATGAAGGCTCCCGATCATCCCAGGCCTTTGTGGAGCTGGATATGGAGGAGCTGTCTTTTGAAGAGCAGAAAGCCCTTCTCTTTGGCGAAAGGGGAGCTGTGACCATGGCGGAAGGCGGAACCCTGTACCTGGCGGGGGCACAGGCCATGTGTCCCCAAATCCAGAAATCTCTGTTCCATCTTGCCCGCAGCCACATGCGCAGGAATGCCCAGGGCAAACGCCTCCCCGCAAACCTGCGGCTGATCCTTTCCTCCCCCCTTTCTTTAAAGGAGCTCTCCGGGGAGGGACAGATGATCCCGTCCCTTTACGCGCTGCTGGAATATTTCAGCCTGTGGGTTCCTTCCACCCTGCTGCAGCCGGACAGCGCCAGGGAGCAGATTCGCCAGCTATTTCACCAGCTTTGCCAGAAGTATGAATCGTATCATCAGCTGACTGCCGGAGGCCTGACAGAGCTTAGCCGCATGGACTGGGGCGGCAGCCCCCTGAAGCTGGAAACCTTTTTAACTCGCTTGATTTTAGAGAGCAGCCGCCGTTCCATCGATGAAATTACAGTCAGCCGCCTGCTCCAGGCCATTGATCCTCCTGCTGGCGCCGAAACGGCCGCCCCATCCCCGGAAGCGGAAAAGATCTTGGAAGCGCTGAAGCTTCACGGCGGCAGCCGCCAAAACACTGCCCAGTACCTCGGCATCAGCACAGCCACTTTGTGGCGGAAAATGAAAAAATACAGAATCTCGCCGCCAAAATAGCAGGTACAAGATTTTCGATCTCGTGATAGACTTGAAATGAATTTGAAATATTATTTCACATTTATTTGAAAAATTATGGCTTTTGGATAAAAAATCAGCGGTTTTTTATCCAATCCTCCCATAGATGTCGCTCCCATTCTCCGCTATAGTAAAAGCACAAAGAAACCGAAACCCTAACATGTAAAGGAGAATGCGAAATGAAAGTAGGATTTATTGGACTTGGAATTATGGGGCGGCCTATGGCAAAAAACCTGATCAAAGCAGGGCACGAGCTGGTCGTATGCGACTTCAACAAGAGCGCGGTGGATGATCTGGTTTCCTGCGGCGCAAAGGCTGCGGCAAACGGCGCTGAAATTGCCAAGGAGTGCAATGTTATCATTACCATGGTTCCCAACTCCCCCCATGTGAGAGCGGCCTGCCTGGGCGAGGGCGGCATCATCGAGACCGGAAATGAGAACACCGTGGTTCTGGACATGTCCTCCATCGATCCCACCGAGTCAAAGGCCATCGCCGCTGAGCTGGCAAAGAAGGGCATCGATATGTGCGACTGCCCCGTATCCGGCGGCGAGCCCAAGGCCATCGATGGAACGATTTCCGTTATGTGCGGCGGCAAGAAGGAAACCTTTGACAAGTATTATGATCTGCTGATGGCTATGGCCGGATCGGTTGTTTACGTAGGCCCCATCGGCTCTGGAAATGTTGCCAAGCTGGCAAATCAGATGGTTGTGGCCTGCAACATCGCCGCTGTAGCCGAAGCCCTGACCTTTGCCAAGAAAGCGGGAACGGATCCGGAACTGGTTTATCAGGCCATCCGGGGCGGCCTGGCTGGCTCCACCGTTATGGACGCCAAGGCTCCGATGATGTTAGCAGGCAACTACAAGCCCGGATTTAGGATTGAGCTCCACATCAAGGACCTGAATAACGTATTAAACGCAGCCCATGCCATCAATATGCCGGTTCCCATGGCGGCCCAGATGATGGAGATCATGCAGAACTTAAAGACCTTTGGCGGCGAGAAGGAGGATCACTGCTCCATGGTAAAATACTACGAGCGGATCTCCGGCGTTTCCATCGTAAAAGAAGATTAATCAGGGAGGCTGCTTATGATATCCACGGATTTTATCAAAGGCGTAATCGTCCCTATTATCACCCCAATCGATGCGGAGGAACGCATCGATGAGGCCCGTTTAAGACGCCAGGTTGATTTTGTTATTGAGGGCGGCCTTCACGGGATTCTGGCCTTCGGATCCAACGGAGAATTCTATCAGCTGGAAGAGGACGAGATGCGCCGGGGGTTACAGATCATAGTAGAGCAGGCCGAAGGCCGTGTCCCCGTATATTTCGGCATCGGCGCTATCAACACAAAGAAATGCTGCCGTCTGGCAAAGATGGCAGTGGAAAACGGCGCAGTGGGCGTATCCATTCTTCAGCCCATGTTTTTAAAGCCCACGGAGGAAGAACTGTTCCAGCATTTTAAGGCCATCGCCCAGGCGGTTCCTGAAACGCCGGTTCTGCTCTACAACAATCCCGGACGGGTTGGCTACACCATGAGCGCGAATCTGGTGGTTCGTCTGGCCCATGAGGTGGAAAACATTGTGGGCATGAAGGATACATCCGGTGACATCACCCAGACGGAAGAGTTTATCCGCAGGACCAGGGATGTAAACTTTAAGGTGTTTGGCGGAAAGGATACGCTCCTCTACGCCAGCCTCTGCCATGGTGCGGTAGGCGGCGTATGTACCGCTGGAAACTTTATGCCGGAGTTGATTGTAGATGTGTACAACAAGTATATGGACGGCGACCTGAAGGGTTCCCTGGAGGCACAGTTTAAACTGAATCCTGTCCGTCTCTCCATGGATGCAGCTAGCTTTCCGGTAGCGGCCAAGGATATGGCCAACTTAAGGGGACTGGATATCGGCGTGCCCTACCGGCCCAATCTTCCCACACCGGAAGGAAAAGCTCTGGATAACATCCGAAGAACGATGAAAGAAGCGGGATTAATTTAATCGCAACAGACAATACTGGCGGAGCAGCTTATGGCTGCTCCGCCAATGTTTATTACCTGCTAATGCAGGCCCATTGTAGCAAGAAGGACTGCCAGGAACGAGTTCAGGAAGGGATAGATGGCTCCCAGCCAGAATTCGTGATAGTAGGCCTGCTTATGAGTCATCCGGGTGTAGTTCAGGCGGTTGATGGCCGAGCCGTTGTGGGGCAGAGAATCCAGGCCGTAGCAGGAGATGCACACGATTCTGTGAATAATATCCGGAGCAACGCCCAGAGCCAGGAACCGATCCGCAAACACAGTCAGGGCGATAGCCTCGCCGCCGGAAGCGGAACCCGTAATGCCTGCAACGATATTGGTGGCCAGAGCCAGCTGAAGCAGGGGCGGTCCGGGAATCTTGTCTAGGTTGTCGATCAGGTACTGGAAGCCGGGGGCCAGTTCAACCGCCGCTCCAAAACCAACAACTGCAGATACGTTCATGATGGACTTCATGGTGGAAGTACAGCCGGAACCAAAGGTTTTGCTTATGCTTTCGAATTTGTTGAAATACAGCACAAAGCAGGTCAGACAGCCCAGGGCCAGGGATACGAAGGGCTCGATGTTGAACACATTCATCGCCACCAGCAGTACAATAGAGGGAGCCAGGGCCTTGATAAACTGGGCGTTGGTACAGGTAGCCTCCAGGATGGCGTTGTTCAGGTCGCCGGCTTCCTTCTCCATCAGGGCTCCGGTGACCATATAGCCTTCATTGCGCTTTTCATTTCTGCGCAGCATAAACCAGATATAAAACGCGCCGAAGATAATGCAGGACAGGGAGGTAATGGTGGCGATCACCGGGGCGGACTTGGGGCTGGTTCCCAGATAGTCGATGGGGATCAGGTTCTGCACGGAGGGGGATCCGGGAAGGATAGCCGTCCACATGGAGCCTCCGTATACTGCCACCGCGATGACAAAGTGCCACGGAATATCAAACTTTTTAAAGATTGCCCGGCAGATGGGGGCGATGGTGAAGATTACCACAAAGCCGCTGACGCCGCCGAAGGAAAGGATGGCGGTGATCAGGGACAGACCCATCAGCACCCAGAACTTGGCGTTCTTTCCGCCGGCCTTCTCAGAAATACTTCCCACCTTAACTGCGATATCCTGGGCTGCGCCGCAGTCTCCCAGCATAGCGCCCAAAATACAGGCAGGCAGGAACAGCAGGAAATTGGATGTAGCGAATCCGCCGAAATCTGCGGCGTAAGCCCCCTTCATATTCTCGATAATGGGAAGGCCTGAGAACAAGAATACAATGGCCGCGCAGACCGGTCCCAGAATCATAATATGTACTCCCTTAAAGGAGCCTACTACCAGCAGAATCAATGCTAACAAAATGCCAATCAGGCTAAGCATACCTGCATCCATAACAGATACCTCCATTCATTTGTTTTTTATACTCTCCCCCCTACCTTACCAGGCAAGGCTTTTTTGAATCGTACTTCCAGCCAGGGATCAGATACTGCATGGCGGCGGCATCGTCCCGGTCATGGCTGGACATGCGGTTGTACAGCGTATTGGCCTCCATCACCTTTTTCATGTCCAGCCTTACCCCCAGTCCGGGCCCTTTGGGCACCTCCAGGTATCCATCCCTGATTTTCGGAGCATCCTCCAGCAAATCCTGGCCGTCCTGCCAGATCCAGTGGGTATCCAGGGCAGTGGGATGTCCCGGGGCTGCCGCCGCCACGTGGGCAAAAGTGGTCAGGGTAATGTCAAAATGGTTGTTGGAATGGCTGCCCCATGTAAGTCCCCAGTCGTTGAGAATGGCCGCCATCCTCAGGCTTCCCTCCAGCCCCCAGAAGTGGGGATCCGCCAGAACAATGTCCACGGCTTTCAGCGCAGCGGCGTGGTAGAATTGTCTCCAGTTGGTTGCGATCATGTTGGTGGCCACCGGCAGATGGGTGGCATTTTTAAACTCCGCCATAATCTCCCTGCTGGAGAATCCCGCCTCAGGGCCGCAGGGGTCCTCCACATAGGTGAGGATATCCTGAGCTCCTTTGCACAGGTGAACTGCCTCTGCCAGACTCCAGGCGCCGTTGGGATCGATGTTGATGTGCCCCAGGGGGAACTGTTTTTTCAGGGCACGGACCGTATCCATCTCATATGCCCCCTCAAAAACGCCTCCCTTCAGTTTAAAATTGCGGAAGCCGTATTTCTCCTGCAGGCAGCAGGCCTGCTCCACAATCTGCTCATGGGACAGCATCTCATTTCGCCGCATCCGAAACCAGGGATCCGGGCTCCCGTCTTCATCCAGATAAGGGAGATCGGTCTTTCCCTTATCGGATACATAAAACAAATAGCCCAGCACCTCCACCTGCTCCCTCTGCTTTCCCTCAGCCAAAAGCTCGCACAGGGGAACGCCTAAAAATTGGCCGAGCAGGTCCAGAAGGGCGCACTCGATGGCCCACTCCGCCCGGACCACAAACTTCAGTTTGCTGATGTCCAGGGTCTGGATTCCCTCCCCGTCATCCTCCTCGGATGGCGTTTCTCCCCGGTGGATAGCCCCCAGGATGGCCCGGTAACGGCCGATCTCCTGTCCCTCCACCAGAGGGATGCACGCCCTAAGGCACTGGCAGGTGTATTCGCCCCCGTGGATCTCACCTACGCCGGTATGTCCGCAGCTGTCCTTGAGGATTACCAGGTTTCTGGTGAAAAAAGGGCCGTGAGCGCCGCTTAAGGTCATTTCCATGCTGTCATAGCCGGCAACGGGTACCACCAACATCTCTGTAACAATCGGGGTTTTGCTTGTCATAAGCAGCTACCTCCTCTACATCATTCAGCGCACCAGGCAGGGCCTCTTGGGATCAAACTTCCATCCCGGAATCAGGTACTGCATCACAACGGAGTCGTCTCTTCCGCCCAGGCAGTTGTCCTTGTAGAGCTGGTGGGCCTTGAGAATCTGATCCATATCCGCCTCGATGCCAAGTCCGGGCTTATTGGGAATCGCAATGCAGCCGTCCACAATCTGCAGGGGCTCCTTGGTCAGGCGCTCGATTCCCTCCTGCCAGATCCAGTGGGTATCCAGGGCATTGTACTCACCGGGCACAGCGGCTCCCACCTGGGTAAACATAGCTAAGGAGATGTCGAAGTGGTTGTTGGAATGGCTGCCCCAGGTATAGCCGAAGTCATGGCACATTTGGGCTACCCTTACAGAGCCGTTCATGGTCCAGAAGTGGGGATCCGCAAGGATGATATCCACTGCCTGGGACTCCAGGGAATGGCCCACCTGTCTCCAGTCTGTGGCGATCATGTTGGTGGCGGTGGGGAAGCCGGTGCGGCGGCGGAATTCGCTCATAATCTCGCGTCCGGAGTAAACTCCCTCTGCCCCGCAGGGATCCTCGCAGTAGGTCAGGATGCCCTCCATCCCCTTTACATACTGCACGGCCTGCTCCAGAAGCCAGCCGCCGTTGGGATCCAGATCGATCCTGGCATCGGGGAATTCCTTCTTTAACGCCCGGATCACTTCCATTTCCTCATCTCCGGCCAGCACGCCGCCTTTCAGCTTGAAGTCCTGGAAGCCGTATTTTTCTTTAACCGCCTTGGCGTGGGCCACAATCTTGTCCGCAGTAAGGGCTTCCTCATGGCGCAGCCTGTACCAGGCGCAGTCGGAATCCGGCTCGCTGTCATAGGGAAGATCCGTCTTGTTTCGATCCCCTACGAAGAACAGATAGCCCAGCATCCGCACCTTGTCTCTTTGCTGTCCATCGCCTAAAAGCTCGCATACCGGAACGTTCAGATGCTTGCCCAGCAGATCCAGGCAGGGAGCCTCGATGGCTGTGATCACATGGACGCCGGTGCGCAGATCAAAGGTCTGGTTTCCTCTCACATCCTCCTCGCCCTTGGAATCCAGGTAGCGCTTTACCTTCAGAAGGGTGCTCTTGTACTCGGAGATCTTTGTGCCCTCCACAATCGGGATGCATTCCTCCAGGGCCTTGGTGATCTTCTGGCCGCCCGGCACCTCGCCTACGCCCATCTCCCCATTGTCCGCGTAGAGCACCACAATGTTCCTGGTGAAAAACGGGGCATGGGCGCCGCTCAGGTTCAGCTCCATGCAGTCCTTGCCTGCCACTGGGTAGACTTCCATCTTGGTAATTGTTGGTATCATTTCCTTCCTCCTTTGAAATTTTATACAATCGGTTCCGTAAGATTGCCCCCGGCGTCAAATTCCATGTCCCTCGGCTCATCTAAAGCCTCTAAGCCCGGATACTTTCCGGCCTTCACGTCTTCATAATAAGCCTCAGACAGCATGATCCGTCCGATGTGAAGGCTGTTGGGGATGCGCACCATCCGCACCGGCCTGCCATCGATTCCGTTGCAGGTCTTGATGCACAGCTGGATGGCCTCCCTGTCCGTAGCCACAACACATGGAATTCTGGCGGAGGAGAGAACCGTACTTGTCAGACAATTTGGGTACATTTTCTCAATATCCATATCGTCAAATATCTTTTTCGTAATGGCGCTTGCCAGGCCGCAGCCCAGAGCATTGCCATGGGATTCCTGGCTGAGGTTTAAAAAGCAAGTGCGCTGTACCTTCAGCCCTCCGGAAGCGTACTCTGTGGAAAATGTTCCGGTAATATTGGGATCTACTCCCGTTCCGCTGAAGTTCTTGCCGATTTGATCCACCACCAGCACATCCGCCTCCCCCACCAGCAGGCTGGGCATATTGGCAAAGGCGTATTTCAAAAGCTGGGCCTCCCGATCCAGAATGTTCTCCGGGAGAATGGCCTCGATGCGGCAGGTTTCATCGTAAGCGTTCTCAATGCAGGGGATGGCAAAAAGGATGGGCGCCTTTTCCAGCACCACCTTGGCCATGGTGGGGATGTTTCTTCCAATGCGCCCCATGCCGTCGCTGTGGACGATGGAAGCCCCCACCTGCTTTCCCAGGCCTACGGTCATCATCTTACAGGGGCCGCTCTCGTGGGTTCCCCGAAAGGCGTTGTGGGGCTTTAGACGGCAGGATATGATAATGCCGTCGGACTCATAGGCGTTTTTGTCCAGAACCACCCGCCGTCCCAGTTCCGAATATCCCAGCTCCACTACCTCCATGGAGGACTTGACCGGGCAGCCCATGGCCTCCTCCGTGATGCCGAAGCTCTCTAAAAGCTCCGTCTGGCCCTCCGCCGTAGCGCCGCCGTGGCTCCCCATGGCCGGTACGATGAAGGGATCCGCTTTCTTTCCCTTTACATAATCCACAATCGCCTTTGTAATCACATCTACGTTGCGGATTCCCCGGCTTCCGGCGGTGATGGCAATCTTCATGCCCGGCTGGATTTTTTCGTCAAACTCTGGTTTTGACAATTCTCCCCAAACCGCCGCCGGAATCTGTTCCGGCTCGATCCGCTCTCTGGGAAATGTCTGCCGTGCCCTGAACATAGGCGGAATGGGTACATCCCGCAAAAGCCCCGACACCGTTCCTCCCTTTACCACTTTCATCTCACCTGCTCCTCCTTTAGGACTTTCGCCCCACGTTCTTTGTGATTACCACATCCGAGCCCGATCCCAGAATATTTTCAATCACCTTCTGCCCTATGGTCACCGGAGCCGCCACCCGAACCCTGCGGATCTCATCCATTGCCCGGAAGATATCCTCCTTAGGAATGGGCGCGGACAGACGGACGCTGGCTAAGGGAAGCTCTCCGTCATCCACCAGCACCGAGGTGGCAATGTTGCGCATAGGGCTTAGGGCCTCCTGGAGGGCATACTGTTCACCCTTGGGACAGGTATTGCCCCGCACTTCTTTTACCTGCCCTTCCTCTATCTCAACCTCCAGGCCGCAGCCCTGAGGGCACATGATGCACACGAATTCCTTTAACATACCACCCTCACCTCCAGTCCCTTCTGTGTATTCAGCTTTTTCCCATCGATGGGGATCTGGATCATCTCCGCCGGAAGGGCTTTTTTCAGCTTCAGCTCTTTCACCAGGTTTTCTCCCTGATATACCTGGATGGAACAGCTCTTCATAGGCCGTCTCACCCGCATGGAGAGCCGGAAGGATTTGGCTCCGCTGATCTTCTGGGGCACTGTGTATCCCACCATCCCGTCGGTGCCCACCTCCAGGGGGCAGGGCTCAAACTCTGCGCCTGCCACGTAATCCGCCACTGCGTCCGCCAAAGACTCCGCCTCAAGGGATACAAAATCCACCAGATCATGGACGTGGAGCACATTGCCCGCGGCAAAAATCCCCGAAACCGAGGTCTGGTAATTTTCGTCCACCACCGCCCCCTTTGTCCTCGGATCCAGAACTACCCCAGCCCCCTCGGACAGCTCATTTTCCGGGATGAGTCCCACGGAGAGCACCAGGGTATCGCAGTCATAGCGCTTCTCTGTCCCTGGAATGGGCTGCATTTGTTCATCTACCTGGGATACAACCACCCCTTCCAGACGTTCCTCTCCCAAAATTTCCGTCACGGTATGGTTGAGGTAAAGGGGAATATTGTAGTCGTGAAGGCACTGTTCAATATTTCTGGCAAGACCGTTGGCGTAGGGCTGGATCTCAAATACCGCCTCCACCTTGGCTCCCTCCAGAGTCATCCTTCTGGCCATAATCAGGCCGATATCCCCGGAGCCTAAGATCACTACCCTGCGGCCCACCATCTTGTTGTAAAGATTGATATATGCCTGGGCTGTTCCAGCCGTATAGACTCCCGACGGCCGGTTCCCCGGTATGCTGATAGCCCCCCTGGTACGCTCCCTGCAGCCCATGGTGAGAATCACCGCCTTGGCCTGAATCTCCACCATGCCCTGAGGGGCTGCGGCGTACACCTGCCTGTCCTCCGTAATCCGGATGACCGTGGCCTCGGTGATATAGGGGATCCCGAGCTCCTGTGCCATATCGATAAAACGCTGGGCGTATTCCGGCCCGCTTAAGGTTTCCTTGAAACGCCTGAGGCCAAAGCCGTCGTGGATACACTGGCGCAGGATTCCCCCAAGCTTTTTCTCGCGCTCCAGGATCACCAGGTTTCTCACGCCCTTCTTCCACAGCTCTACTGCGGCAGCCAGACCAGCCGGTCCGCCTCCGATAATCGCCACATCCACCTGTCTCATGCCATATCCCTCACCTTTCCCGTAAACATATACGAATTCTTTTTCGAATAGCGGACCTGGGTTTCCGGTATGCCAAGTTCCTCCTCGATCAGATGGGTGATCTTCGCCTCGCAGTATCCGCCCTGGCAGCGTCCCATAGTGGCCCGGGTACGGTTTTTGATGCCTGTTACCGTATGTACGCCCAGAGGATTGTGTATTGCCTTTAAAATCTCCGCTCTGGTTACCGTCTCGCAGCGGCAGATCACCTCGCCGTAATCGGGGTTTTCCCGGATGGCCTCCTCCTGTTCCTCAAGGCTCATCTCGGAAAACTTGCGGATGCCTTTGCGGTAAGGGCTGAAATCTGGATTAGGCTCCAGTGCCTCCTGCTCCAGGATTTTCCCAACAGCTCTTCTGGCCAGAGGCAGGGCGCAGGTGATGCCCGGGGATTCGACCCCTACCAGGTTTACCGTGCCCGGCTTATCCGGATCAGCCTCCAGCATGAAGTCCAGAATCTCCCCTGTCTGCGGATTGTACCGTTTCCAGCGAATGCCCGCGAAGTTGCGGATAAAGTATTCCCGGCGCATCTCTTTAAACATCTTCTGCCCGTCCCGGATCAGGCCGTCCATGTGGTCTTTCGTGTTCTTATAGTCCTCCCGCCCTTCCGTCAGGTAGGAATCCGGGCCTACTAAAATATTGCCGTCCACGGTAGGGGTGGCGTGGGTGGCAAATCCTCCCCTCTCATCAGGGGCCGGATAGATGGGGATGGACATATGCTTTCCCGCCTTCTTATCCAGTACAAAATACTCTCCCTTAAAGCCCTTTACCGGATAGTCCGGGTATCCCAGGAGGCTGGAAATCCAGGAGGCATGCATCCCGGCGCAGTTGACCACCCATCGGGCGCTGATTTGTCCCGATTGGGTACAGACTTTCCACTCCCCTTCTTCCCTGCGGATGTCTGTAACCCTTTCCCCCAGGAAAAAGCGGACGCCGTTAGCGCAGGCATTCTCCGCCAGGGCGATGGTGTACTGCATGGGATCCAAAATCCCGGAGGAGGGCACATACATGGCAAACTCTCCCCCTGCCTCGGGAGCCATGGCCCGGAGCTGATCCCGATCCAGCATTTGGATATTTTCCACGCCGTTGACCCGGCCGATCTCCTTAAATTTCAGGATATTCTCCATATCCCGGCTGTCAAATCCTACTACCAGCTTCCCGGTTCTCTTAAAAGGCACGTCAAGCTCACGGGCCACCTGGTCAAATTCCTTATTACCCTCCACTGCGCACTGAGCCTTCAGGGTTCCCGGCTTATAGGTAAAGCCGGCGTGAAGCATACCGGTGTTTCTGCTGGAGTTGCCGCAGGCCACATCCTGCTCCTTCTCCACAACGGCGATCTTCGCTTTATACCGGGACAGCTCTCTGGCCACAGCGCAGCCTACAACCCCTGCGCCGATCACCACTATATCAAAATGTTCCATATGCCACTCTCCTTTCGGCATTTCCTTTATGCACTAATTATATAATTCCAGATAACCACACGTAAAACGCATTATATTTCTAACACTCTTAAAAAAATGAATACTGAATTTTAAGCTTTTTTGCTAAAATTCTGTTATACTTGTAACAGTTCAGACGCCAGTTATTCCGGACATTGCGCTCCGGCTCACAAAAGCGGGGAATCGTTATGGATTTAAAGCAAATTGAATACATACTGAAAATCGCGGAAGAGAATAATGTGACAAAGGCTGCGGAAAAGCTGTTCATCAGCCAGTCCGCCTTAAACCAGCAGCTTCTAAAGCTGGAGAAGGAGCTGGGCGCCCCTCTGTTTTTCCGGACAAGGAACAACTGGACACTGACGGAGATAGGGGAACTTTACGTCCAGAACGCCAAGGAAATCATGGCCATCAAGAAAAATACCTACAATCAGATCGCGGATATGCTGGACAACAAAAAGCGCCAGTTTACCCTTGGCCTGATCCCGGGCCGTACCGTGGAAATGTTCGCCACCGTATACTCCCGTTTTCTGAAGCGGTATCCCAACATCTCCATTTCCACCGTTGAAATCGGAAGCCTGCGCCAGCAGGCTATGATCGCGGACGGAAAGCTGAGCATGGGATTTTTAACCCTCTGCGCCAGCCAGAGAAACAGCCGCCTTCATTATTATCCCATCTGCTCGGAGGAATTTTTTATCGCCGTCCCTCCCGGACACCCCTTAAGCCGGGAGATGCCCTCCGGCGTGAATATGCCGCCTGAAATCGATATCCAGCGCTTTAAGGATGACTCGTTTGTGATGATGCACAGGGAATCCTCCTCAAGGGCTGTTTCCGACCAGATTTTTCAGGAAGCCGGGATTGAGCCGCAGATTCTGTTTGAAACCGCAAGCACCGGGAGCATTTTAAAATTCGTTTCCGCCGGGCTGGCCTGCGCCCTGCTCCCCAAATACTATATTTTAAAGCTTACGCCCGCGGAGCGCAGGGAGCTGACTTTCTACGCACTGCCCTCCCACCCCAAGTGGGACATGCTCTTTGCCTCCAACGAGCTGTTTTACCTAAGCCGCCCCTTAAAGGAGTTTATCCGCATGTCCAAGGAGTATTGGGATGATTTTTACGCTAGCAATGGCTTTTAGAAAGGAGAATTGTTATGTCTGCACCCCTATTTATCAAAGTAAAGCCTGAGGACAATGTGGCAATCGCCGTCCAGGACATCCCCCAGAGAACCCCGGTGCTTCCGGACGTCAAAGCCAGAGGCCTGATCCCTCAGGCCCACAAGATCGCTCTCCGTGCGATCCCTAAGAATCAGCCGATTATACGCTACGGCGTGGTCCTTGGCTATGCGAAGGACGATATCGCCCCCGGCGATTGGATCAACGAGCATATGGTCATTCTCCCGGAAAGCCCGGCCCTGGATCACATGCCCTACGGTACTAACCTGGTTTCTATGGATAAGCTCCCGGATCCTCCCATCACCACCTGGATGGGCTATAAAAATGCCCAGGGACCTGCCGGAACCAGAAATCTTTTAGGCATCATGACTACCGTCCAGTGCGTGGCCGGCGTTGCCAGGGTGGCGGCTGAGCGCATCCGGAAGGAACTTCTTCCCAAATATCCCAATGTAGACGGTGTGGTTGCTATTACCCATCCTTATGGCTGCGGCGTGGCCATCAACGCTGCCATGGCATACATTCCCATCCGTTCTCTGCAGAATATCCTGCGCCATCCAAATTTCGGCGGGGAAATCATGGTTCTGGGTTTAGGATGTGAGAAGCTGACCTATGAGCGCCTGCTTCCCCCCGAGGATATCACCCCGGAAAATTGCCTGACCATCCAGGACTGCCACGGCCACGACGAGATGATGAACCAGATCATGGCTATGGCGGAACGAAAGCTTCAAAAGCTGAATACGCGCCGCAGGGAGCCCCTGCCCTTAAGCGATCTGGTCGTCGGCATGCAGTGCGGCGGCAGCGATGCCTTCAGCGGCCTCACTGCAAATCCCAGCGCCGGATACGCGGCGGACATGCTGGTGCGGGGCGGCGGCACGGTGATGTTCAGCGAGGTCACCGAGGTTCGGGACGGCGTCCATATGCTGGCCGCCCGCTGTGTAAGCCAAGAGGTGCGGGATCGTCTGGCCGCTGAGATGAAGTGGTACGACGATTACCTGGAACAGGGGGGCGTAGACCGGGATGCCAACCCCACCCCCGGCAACAAGAAGGGGGGATTGGCCAACATCGTGGAAAAGGCCATGGGATCCATCGCCAAGTCCGGCACCTCGCCTATTGTGGAAGTTATCGGCCCCGGGGAGCGGCCTGCAAAGAAAGGCCTCATCTATGCCGCCACCCCTGCTTCCGATATTGTCTGCGGCCCGTCTCAGATTGCCGCAGGAATCGGCCTGCAGCTGTTTATGACCGGCCGGGGAACCCCCTACGGCTTAGAGATTGCCCCGGTAGTGAAGATCTGCAGCCGCAATGAGATGAAGGACAACTGGTTTGACATGATCGATATCTCCGCCGGCCAGGTGGCTACCGGCGAGAAGACCATAGAGGAAGTGGGGACAGAAATTTTCCGGTATATGATAGATGTGGCTTCCGGAGTCAAAAAGCCCTACAGCGACCAGTACGGCTTCCACAATGATATGTGCATCTTTAATCCGGCGCCTATTACCTGACGCTCTCGATTTCGCGAAAGCATTTGACGCCAGCACCGATACTTTTTACAAACCCTTTACACGATTCCGGTGACATTCCTCTGTATTTTTCTGTAAAATATAGATAATATTTAAAATATTTCAGAAAAAGGAGTTCCCGGGGATGATTAAAACATATGTGTTGGATACCAACGTCCTGATCCAGGCGCCCTACGCCCTTCAATGCTTTGAGGATAACCAGGTGATCCTGCCGGTGGCTGTTCTGGAGGAGCTGGACAATCTGAAAAAAGCGGAGGGAGAGAAGGGGGCCAATGCCAGAAAGGCCATCCGCCTGCTGGAAAATCTGCGCCGTAAAGGGGATCTTCTGGCGGGCGTGCCCCTGGCCGGAGGCGGCTCTCTGCGGGTGGAAAAGAATTTCGTGGATGTGGAGCTCCCGCCGGATCTGCCGGAGGACAAGATGGATAACCGCATCCTCAAGGTGTGCCGGGGACTGGCGGACCGGGCGGACGCCCAGGTGGTTTTGGTGACCAAGGACATTCTGCTTCGCATCAAGGCCCAGATAATCGGCATCCGGGCGGAGGATTTTACCACGGAGCAGGTGTCCGGCCGGGAGGAGCAATACACGGGCAGGGCCCAGGTCTATGTGCCCGAGGAGCTCCTAAAGGAGTTTAAGAAAAAGGGGGTTCCCCTGGAAAGTCTGTACCAGACCGATGACCAGGGCGTGCAGAGGACGCCGGAGCTCTGGGAAAATCAGTTCCTGATTCTCACAGGGGACCAGTCGGTGAAGAAGACCCTGCTGGGCCGGGTGGAAAATGGAAGGGCAGTTCCGCTGCGCTTCAAAAAGAGCAAGCCCTATGGCATCGCGCCCAGAAACGCGGGCCAGTATTTCCTCCAGGAGGCCCTGATGGAGACCGCCGACAAGGCGCCGCTGGTGATTGTAAAGGGCATGGCGGGAACGGCCAAAACATTTTACTCCCTGGCGGCAGGCCTGGAGAAGCTGCTCAATAATCCCACCGGGGAATACCGCCGCATCCTGGTGAGCCGCCCAAACGCCCAGTTTGACGCGGACATCGGCTTTCTTCCCGGAGACGAGCAGGAGAAAATCTCCCCCCTTATGCGGCCCATTATTGATAACCTGGAACAGCTTATTGACTCCAATGAGGAGCAGCGGTACGCGGACGAGACGGAGCTAAAAGGGAAGATCGACGAGATATTTGACCGGGGGCTGATACAGACGGAAGCGCTGAACTTTATCCGGGGCCGCTCCATTGTAAAGACCTATCTGATTATTGACGAGGCCCAGAATATGACGCCCAACCAGGTAAAGGGCATCATTACCCGGGCGGGGCAGGGAACCAAGATTATCCTTTTAGGCGACCCCAACCAGATCGACCGGCCGTTTTTGGACGAGCGGACCAATGGCCTCAGCTATGCGGCGGAGCACATGAAGGGAAGCCCTCTGTGCTGGCAGATTACCATGGAGGCGGAGGAATGTGAGCGCTCGAAGCTTGCCATGGATGCGGTGAAGCGGATGTAGGCGAGATGGCCGTCCTGCCGCTGGATGGACGGAATATACATATGCATTAAATTTCTCTAAAAAAATTTGTCTTTCATTGCTTTTCCGCAGGAATGCGAGTATAGTTTAGCTTGCAGACAATTGTACAGCTGTCCGGCGCTGCCCAGGATGTGAAAGTCCAACGGATCGAGACAGCGGGAAAGGAATGAATCATACTTGATGAACCGATTTAGGGAAAAGCTTCAGAGATTTATGATTGGCCGGTACGGCATGGATCAGCTGGGCCGGTTTCTCTTCGGCGTACTGTGCGTGCTGGTGGTGCTGAATCTCTTTATCCGCTTCGGCCCCCTGGGACTATTGGTGAACGCGCTGGAGCTTGCGGTGATTATTCTCCTTTATTTCCGCATGTTTTCGAGAAATGTGAACCGCCGCTGGCAGGAGAACCAGGCGTACCTCCGGATGCAGTTCTATGTGTCCGAGTATTTTAAGAAGCTTCGCTTCCGATTCAGCGAGGGAAGAAAATACCGTATTTTCAAGTGCCCCTCCTGCGGACAGAAGGTCCGTATCCCCAGGGGACACGGAAAGGTGAGCATCCACTGTCCCAAGTGCGGGACGGATTTTATAAAGAGGAGCTAGAAAGCGAGGAGATTACCATGAGAAAGAATTTTGGCGCAAAGCCTCTTACCTATCCCCAGCCAGTGCTGATTATCGCCAGCTATGACGAGGCGGGCGTTCCGGACGCCATGAATGCGGCCTGGGGCGGCATCAGCGAGGCCAATGAGATTTCCATGTGCCTGAGCGCGGGCCACAAGACAGTGAAAAATATTCTGGGCCGGAAGGCCTTTACCGTCAGCATGGCGGACGCGGCCCACGTGGAGGCCTGCGATTATGTGGGCATTGAGTCAGCCAACAAGGTGCCGGATAAGCTGGCGAAGGCGGGATTCACCACCACAAAGAGCGAGCGGGTGGACGCGCCCATAATCAACGAGCTGGCCATCTGCCTGGAGTGTAAGCTCATAAGCTATGACCCGGAGACCTGCCGCATGGTGGGGGAGATTGTCAATGTCAGCGTGGACGAGAGCGCGATGACGGACGGAAAGGTTGACGTGGCCAAGGCCGCTCCCATCACCTTTGATCCCTTTAACAATGCATATCACGTGATTGGGGAAAAGGTGGGGAACGCTTTCTCGGACGGGAAGAAGCTTAAATAGATATGTCCTTCTGGGATAAATGACGGGGCTGTTGCAGGCTTACGCCATAAATTGATAAAAAATTCACAATAGTCAGAGCGAAAATGATTAAAAAATTGTTCGCTCTGGCTATTCTTTTTTTCTGCTGTTGCACATAGCGCAACGAGCGCGAAAAACAGGGGCGAAAAATAGAAAAAATAATGCTATAGTTGAATTGTAAAAAGAAGGAAACACAGATAAACGATGCGGAGGAGGTCAGATATATGTTAGAAGAGCAGGCCCTGGTTGAGGCCGTTGGCAGAAAAATCCTGGACGAGGCAGTGGGGGAACAGGACTTTGACGCGGTATTTGAAGTGTTCGCCCGGATTTGCAATACGGACGATATTCTGCTGTTTACCTTAAAGGGCTATACGGAGAGCTTTCAGTTTTACTTTGATGAATATTCTTATGGGATCATCTTTGAAAACGGGAGCTGCCGGACAGTTAAAGGCACCATTTCCCTGCCGGATGTAACCTTTAAGATTCACAAGCCGGTGGCCTTAGCTATTATCAATGGCCAGGTGTATTCAGCAGTGGCCCATATGAACGGGGATGTGGACTATACGGGCTATAAGGACGGAGCAATCCGGTTTATCGGGATTTTGGAGAGCGTTTTGGACGGAGCGGCAGCTGCGGCAAGGAAGGCAGCTGGAGCCGCAAAAAAGGAAGATTTAAAAACAGGGATAGGCAAAACAGCAGGAGAGGAGGGTCAGCCATGAGAAAAGTGAAATTCGGCGTTGTGGGCGGCGGCGGAGCTTTTTACTTCCACGCCAACGGCATCCGCAATTCGGAGATCCTGGAATATACGGCTATCTATGACGTGAACTATGAGAATGCCAAGCGCATGGCGAGAAAATATCAAAACAATCCCATGACGGCTTATGAAACGCTGGACGAGATGTTGGACAGTGACATCGACGCGGTGCTGGTGATGGTTCCCCACGTATTTCACGACGATATCGTGGTGCGCTGCGCCCAGAAAAAGAAGCATGTGCTCTGCGAGAAGCCCATGGGAACCACCCTGGAAGGCTGTCAGAGGATGATTGATGCCTGCAGGGAAAACGGCGTTCTCTTTATGATAGCGGAAAATCACCGCTTCCTTCCCGCACACAACTGCGTTCACGATTTAATTGCTTCCGGCGCTATCGGCCGGGTTCTCATGATAAGGGCCTATGAGGGGGTAAATGAAATTCCGGGCCTCAGCCAGAGCGGCTTCTGGAAGGGCGACCCCATCAAGGCGGGCGGCGGCTCCCTTATGGACATGGCGGCCCACAAATTTGCCACAATTGAATATATTATGGGAAGCCGCTGCGAGGAGGTCACCTCCGTGCTGGCCAAACAGATGATCAATCTCCCGGAGAAGGCGGAGGACAACGCAGTGGCCATCGCCCGGTATGAAAATGGAGCCATCGCCGACGTGATGGTGAGCTTCACCCAGATGATCCCGCCCTTCAACAGCCTGGAGGTGTACGGCACCGAGGGCACGATTTTTGAAAACCACGCCTGGGAGAAGCCGGTGCGGGTGTACTCCATGACCTCCAAGGACGAGCGGATGCGGCAGAAATGGTACGAGCCGGAGTGCGAGCACGCGCCCTTCCCCAAGTATTATCCCATCTCCGTAAAGCGGGAGGACGAGTATTTTGCCACCTGTGTGCTGGAAAATAAGGAGCCGGAGTTTACCCCCGAGCAGGCCATGCACGCCATCGAGGCTATTTTGACCGGATACCTGTCCCACATTGAAAAGCGGCCGGTGCGCTGCGAGGAAGTGCGCAAAATGGGGGAAGAGGGACGCACCCACGAGATACTGGAAAAACTGGCGGCCTCCATTCCTATTAATAAGAATTTAAAGGAGATTAAGATGAGAGAACCCATTGGATACAGGAAAGAAAAAGCGACGAAGCTGATGGAGAAATACAACCTGGATCTGCTGATTGCAACCTCCGCCATGCACACCTACTATGTGACCGGGCTTCCGGTGCTCCACAGCGCGCCCAATCCCATTCTGGCCTCCTTAGCCAATCAGTACCCCTATATGGGCCTGGTGCGCCGCAGAGGAGAGAACACGGTTTTCCACTGGAATGTCTATAAGAGTGTGGACGACCTGTGCTGGGCTGCGGACAGCGTGGGGATAGAGAGTCCTCTGGACGTGCAGCGGGCATTGAAGTGGAAGTTAAAGCAGTGGGGCATGGAGGGCAAGCGCGTAGGCGTGGAGTCCACAGCTCCCAAGTACGTGATGGAGGTGTTAGAGGATCCGGAGTACAACCTGGAGATTGTCACTGCGGATCAGGTGTTCCGGGATATGCGCCTGGTAAAGACCGACGAGGAGATGGCCTGCATCCTGAAGGCCACAGAGATCACGGAGACCGCCCTCAGGGCCTGCATCGACGCCTGCGCCGTGGGCGTGACGGACAATGAGCTTCTGGCCATCGGCAAGAAGGCCATGCTGGAGGACGGCGCTTCCGACTGGGATCACACCACCATGACCATCGGGGACTCGGATCCGGAAGCTCCCGGCACAGGAAGGGCCATCAAGGAGGGAGAGATCATCCGTCTGGACTTCGGAGCCACCTACAAGGGTTATGTGGCGGATGTAAACTGCCACGTGATTGTGGGCAAGACCCCGGAGGAGGCGAAAGAGGTCATCGACGCCCTTCTGGACTACCAGGGGTATATTGAGGCCCGGGTGAAGCCGGGGCAGAACATGAAGAAGCTGGGCGAGGAGGCCAGGGCCTACTACCAGAACAAATACCCGAGAAGCCTGGCCTCATCCATCGGGCACAGCATCGGGCTGGAGTGCGAGGACGTGCACATCCTGGGCTATCTGGGCGCCATCGACGGGCCGTTCGAGGAGAACATGGTATTTGAGATCGAGGCATGGGAAAATTATGCCGGCGCCCTCATCGGGGTGGAGGACACCTATGTGGTGACCAAGGACGGCTGCAAGAAGGTTACCACCATTCCCAAGTACATTATTGAGAAGGAAGTTAAATAATGCGGCCGTCCAGAATGGCTGCGGCAAATATATTATGCAGGAGGAGTTATAAACCATGAGAAAGAAAGATCCCTTATTAATCGTAGCGACACCCAACATCTGCTGGCTGCACCCGGAGGTAGCGTACCCCAAGAATGCGGCTGAGATCGCCGAGGAGGCAGCCCTGTGCCGGGAGGCCGGCGCCTCTGTGCTCCACACCCATGCGGAGGGACAGTGGAACGAGGTATACGACGCGGTCCGGGCTTCCAGCGATATTCTGCTCCAGGGCGGCATGTCCAGCATTCCTCTTCAGGACAGAATCGAGCTTTTTGAGAAGAAGTACGACATGGTTTCCATTATCGCCAACCACCACGCGGAGGCCTTCAAGGAGGTAAACTGCGACGTGCTCCATCCCCTGGCGGAGCTGGAGGAGTACGCCCAGGCCTGCCGCAAGTACGGGGTAAAGCCGGAGTTTGAGATCTGGCACTCCGGATCCATCTGGAACCTGAACCAGCTGATTGAGAAGGGACTTTTAGACGGGCCCTACATCACCACCCTGTTCTTTGGATGGCCCGGCGGCACCTGGGCTCCCGCCACCATCGAGGAGTACCTCTACCGCAGAAAGCTGATGCCCGCCAACTGCGCCTGCACCGTGACCATCATGTGCGAGGCCCAGATGGATATTATGGCGGCGGCTATTGTGAGCGGCGACAACGTGCGCGTGGGAACCGAGGATTATCCCTTCAACCAGCAGGGCAAGGTCTGCACCACCCATGAGCTGGTAAAGGAGATCGCGGACATCTCCCGCAGCTTAGGCCGCGAGGTGGCAACACCCGCTCAGGCCAGGGAGATCCTGGGACTCTAAAAGACAGACAGAGAGAATATGGAGGGGAACAACATGGAGAAGAAAGTGGCGGTTGTGACAGGAGCAGCTAATGGAATTGGGAAGGCTACCGCGCTGAAATTTGCCAGGGAAGGTTACGCGACAGCCCTAATCGACGTAAATCCGGCACTGTCCGAAACAGAGAAGATGATTCACGACATGGGAGGCGAGTGCATCTGCTGCGTGGGAGACGTGAAGGATCAGGAGGCAATGTCCGCATTTTTTAAAGCCATCATGGATACCTACGGGCATATCGACGTGCTCAACAACAATGCGGGCATCGTGGTGGTAAAGCCTCTGGAGGACACCACCTATGAGGAATTTGAGCGGGTGGCCAATGTAAACATCGGAGGAACCTTTGTGCTGACAAAGCTGGTTCTTCCCATTATGAAGAAACAGAGATCAGGCGCGATTGTTAATCTGGGCTCTATCTCCGGTCATGTGGGCCAGACGGAGCACGCCATCTACGGCGCGACCAAGGGGGCAATCATTGCCTTTACAAGGGCGGTGGCCTGGGAAGTGGCGGATTACAACATCCGGGTAAATTCCGTGAGTCCCGGATCCGTGGATACGCCCATGCTCCGGTCGGACATCCAGCTGGAGTCCACCCGGACGGGAATGCCCTTTGAGGAGGTAAAAAAGATTCGGGAGGCAGAGCAGGCGTTTAAGCGCTGGGCCGACCCGTCGGAGATTGCGGAGGCGATTTATTTTCTGGCCAGCGGCAGCGCGTCCTTTATCACAGGCACCGACCTGCTTGTGGACTGCGGCTGGGCAGCGAAGTAATACAATTTTTTATCAACGAAGGAGGAAAAATTATGGGGAAGAAATGGTTAGCAGTAATGGCATTGGCAGGAGCCTGCGCAGTATTGGGAGGCTGCGGGCAGAAGGCTGAGGAGACAACGGCGGCGGCAGCGGCTACAGAGGCAGCCACAGAGGCAGCGGCGGCAGAGGACACCACGGCGGCGGAAGCAGAGGCCGGAGGAGAGGAAGCGGCGGCTGCAGGCGATCTCACCATCGGCGTTACCATGCAGGGCAACCAGAGCGGATTTGTGCAGTATTTCACTTCCGCTATGTATGAGTACCAGGCAACACAGGCCCCCGATGTGGAGATGGAGGTTGTGTTTGCGGATGACGATGCCTCCAAGCAGTTCAGCCAGGTGGAGACTTTCATCAGCAAGGGCGTGGACGCCATTATCATGCAGCCCGTGGACAAGACCCAGGGCGCGGCAGCGGTTGATCTGGCGGCGGACGCAGGGATCCCGCTTATTACTCTGAACACCATCACGGACAGCACCAACAATGTGGCCCATGTGGGATGCGATGACGTGGAATCCGGAGAACTCCAGATGCAGCGCATTATCGATGTGTGCGGACCTGACGCAAAGGTGGCTTATGTGGACGCAACCTTAGGACATTCCGCCCAGGTACAGAGAGCCGAGGGCTATGCCAATATTCTCGCAGAGAACCCCGGCGTGGAGCTGGTTGTCCATGACACTGGAAACTGGTCTCCCGAGGAGTCCATGCGTCTGGTGGAGAACTGGCTGCAGTCCGGAAAGGATTTGGACGCCATCCTGTGCATGGCGGACTGCCAGCTCACAGGCGTGCTCACCGCAGTGGAGAATGCGGGTCAGCTTGACAAGATCAAGTTAGCCGGCATGGACTGCGATCCTGTGATTATGCAGGCCATCGAGGACGGCAAGGTTGACTGCTCTATCTGGCAGGACGGCATCGCTCAGGGCGAGAACGCACTGCGGGTTGCCATCGAGGCGGCACAGGGCAAAGAGGTTTCCGACGTGATCATCCCCTATGAGGTGTGCACGAAGGACAACATTGAGGAGTACAAGGAGAAGGCAGCGGTAAGAGACGAGCTTGCAAAGAAATATTTCTAAAACATAGAGCTGCACAGGGAGAGGATGCTGTATGCCGCAGCATCCTCCTTTAAAAAGGGGGCGTACCATGGCATTGGACAATGAAGTGATTGTGGAGATGAAGCACATTGATATGTGGTTTCAGGGCGTGCACGCTCTGGACGATGTGTCCCTGACACTGCGGCGGGGAGAGGTACACGCTTTAATGGGGGAAAATGGAGCGGGAAAATCGACTCTTATGAAAATTCTTATAGGACTTTATGTCCCGAATAAGGGCGAGATCTGGTATAAAGGAGAGAAGCTCCATATCCGTTCCGTTATGGATACAAAAAAACTGGGAATCAGCATGATTTTCCAGGAATTTAACCAAGTAAAGTATATGAGCGTGATGGAAAATATTTACCTGGGCAGAGAGCCGAAGACAAAGACAGGCTCCATCGACTTTAACAAGATGTATGAGGACTCCAAAAAACTTTTGGAGAGCCTGGGCGTGGACCTGGAGCCCAAGACAAAGATGGCGGATCTGACGGTGGCAAAATTCCAGCTGGTGGAGATTGTGAAGGCTATCTCCTACAATGCGGACGTGATTATCATGGATGAGCCCACCTCGGCCCTCAGCGACTCCGAGATCCAATATCTCTTGAAGATGGTCCGTCTTCTCTGCAGCCAGGGAAAAGCCATTGTGTTTATTTCCCATAAGCTGGAGGAGGTTTACGGGGTCTGCAACCGGGTGACGATTCTCAGGGACGGGCATTTTATCCACAGCGGCCTTGTGAGCGAAATTTCCGAGGCCCAGATGATCAAATATATGGTAAACCGGGATGTCTCGGAGCTCTATCCCAAGCAGGAGGCCGAGATCGGCGAAGTGGTTCTGGAGGTGAAGAATCTCACCCGCGCGGGAGAATTTAAAGATGTGAGCTTTACCCTTCGAAAAGGAGAAATTCTTGGATTTGCAGGACTGATGGGCGCAGGCCGGACAGAGCTCATGGAGACGATCATGGGAATGCGGAAGCCCGACAGCGGAGAGATCTATCTATATGGAAAAAAGATTGTGAACCGGATACCGGAGGACGCTATCAAGCGGGGAATTATCATGGTGCCGGAGGACCGGAAGAAGAACGGCTTGATACTGAAGCTGAATATACGTGACAACATTCTGATGTCTTCCATTAAAAAGTGCGTGCGTCATGGAATGATACAGAAATCTCTGGAAAAGAAGTACTGCGATGAATTTGGAAATAAACTGGAGATCAAGCGCAGCAGCGACGAACAGATTTGTGCGAAACTGTCCGGAGGAAACCAGCAGAAGGTAGTGGTTGCCAGGGTGCTGAACGCGGATCCGGATATTATTATATTGGATGAGCCTACCCGGGGAATCGATATCAAGACAAAGTCCGATATTCACCGGCTGATGTCACAGTTGGCCTGCGAGGGAAAATCCGTAATCATGGTATCCTCGGAGCTGGCGGAGGTCCTGGGAATCAGCGACCGGATTATCGTCCTCAACGAGGGAAGGCTCACAGGCATATTGGATCGCTCGGAGGCGGATCCCAGCACGGTAATGGAGTACGCGATAAAAAATGAGACGAAGGGGAGTTGAACATGGCATCGAAAGCAGATAAAAAACAGACGCTTGTAGAAATTTTAAATAAGAACGGAATTGTCATTGGATTTGCGATTATCTTTATTCTGCTGTCCATCTTTGCGCCGAATTTCCTCAGCGCAGACAATATGATGAATATTTTAAAGCAGGTTTCCTGTATTGGAATCGCCACCATCGGCGTGGGAATCCTGATCATTATGAACAACAACGATATCTCCATCGGATCCATGTTCGCCCTTATCGGCGTGACCTCTGGTCTGGCTGTTTCCACAGGGCTGGGCGGCTTTGGCCTTCCGCCTGTGGCGGGCTACATAGCGGGCATCGGAATGGGCGTTCTTTTCGGGGCTTTTAACGGAATTATCGTGGCAAAGGGAAGAATTTCCGCCTTTATCGTGACCATGGGCTCCCAGTATATCTGCCGCGGCCTGGCCCTTATATTTGCCCATGGAATGCCGGTGGGAAGTTTTCCGGACGCATTTAACTATCTGGGATCCGAGTCCCTGTTTGGAGTGATCCCCTATACCATCATCATTTACATCATCGTTATCTTTGTCATCAACTTTATTATGAAAAAGCGCCCCATCGGCCGCTACTTCTATGCGGTGGGAGGCAATGAGGAGGCCGCCAAGGTGGCCGGCATCAACGTGGACAAGGTGAAGATCCAGGCATACCTCATCGAGGGCGCCCTCCTGGGACTGGCGGGAACCCTGATGGCCGGCCGGCTCAAATCCGCTTCCCCCAACCTGGGAACCGGATATGAGATGGACGCCATCGCCGGATGCATCATCGGCGGCGTCAGCTTCACCGGAGGTATCGGAACCGTGTTCAACATGGTGCTGGGAACCATGATCATCGGCGTGATCAACAACGGCATGGATCTTCTGGGCGTGTCCGCCTTCTACAAGCAGGTGGTAAAGGGAAGCATCATTGTCATCGCCGTTCTGCTCGACAGAAAGCGTTCAGGGAGAGTGTAATATGGTACTGCAGTCATTGGACAGAGGCATGCTGGCCTTAAAACTGCTCGCCGAGAAGGGAGCCTTGTCAGTGACCGAGCTGGCAAAGGAGATGGGAGTGGACAAGAGCACGGTTTCCCGTGTCCTGGAGACCCTGCGCAAGCATGACATGGTGCAGCTGGAAAAAAATTCCCGCAAATACCATCTGGGCTTCCGCCTCATGTACCTGGGGGAGCGCATGGCCAGCAGTATAGAAATTATCGACATAGCCAGGCCGGTCCTCATGGAGGTGAGCCGCTACCTGGGCCAGAGCGTCCACCTGTGCGCCTACAACAAGGCCAGCGTGTACGTGATTGACCAGATTGTGAGCAGCCTGCCCTACACCATGTCGGCGCGGATTGGGATGATTGAGCCCCTCCACTCATCTTCTGTGGGAAAATGCATTCTGGCTTACCGGACGGAACAGCGCCGGGAGGAGATTCTCGAGGATTACGAGATGACGCCCTACACAGAGCGCACCATCACGGACAAGGACGCGCTCCGTGAAGAGCTGGAGCGGATACGGCAGAGGGGGTATTCTCTGGATGATGAGGAGATGTTTTTAAACGTGAGGTGTATTGCGGTTCCGATTTTCGACTATCACGGATCCGTGCGGTATTCCATCGGGATATCGGGCCCGCTGGGACTCATGTCCGGGGAGAACCTGGAGCTTTATAAAAAGCAGTTGATACAGGCGG
Organism: uncultured Enterocloster sp.; assembly: GCA_944384065.1. Taxonomy (GTDB): domain Bacteria; phylum Bacillota; class Clostridia; order Lachnospirales; family Lachnospiraceae; genus Enterocloster. The sequence continues at coordinate 68,257 of CALWRY010000004.1, forward strand.
CAAAAAAGATTGGCGCGAAGTTAAAGTGACGGCCAGCTTACGTGGCGGCAAAAGCCGCAGGAAGGAGACAGGAGATGTTTAATTTCAAGGATAAGGCAGTTTTGGTGACCGGAGGGGGAGCCGGAATCGGCGAGGCGGCGGCCCTGGCTTTTGCCCGGGACGGAGCCTGTGTGGCTGTAAACTCCGTCAGCTCCTCAGGGGAAAAGGCCGTGGAAAAAATGAAGGAGGAAGGCTTGAAAGCCCTGTTTGTCCAGGGCGACGTGAGCAGTCCCGCGGACGCTCAGGGGATGGTGGAGAAAACCGCAGAGGCTTTTGGAAAAATTGACGTTGTGGTAAACTGCGCAGGCATTGTCTGCGGCGGAAATGTGGAGGAAACGGAGCTGGACACCTGGCGCAGAACCATGGAAGTGAACGTTACAGGCACGTTTCTCGTGTGCAAATATGCCATGCCCTATCTGAAACAGACAAAGGGTGTGATTGTGAACATCTCCTCCCTGGTGGCGGTAAAGGGAATCGCCAACCGGGCGGCCTACAGCGCCTCCAAGGGAGCGGTTTTATCCCTGTCAAAGGCCATGGCGGCGGACTATATAAAGGACAGAGTGCGCGTAAACTGCGTCTGCCCCGGAAC
>CALWRY010000005.1 GCA_944384065.1 uncultured Enterocloster sp.
GTTCTCCTCCTCTGATTGTACTAAAGTTAAAACCTCTTGTAAAGTGGTGCCTCGGCTGCCGAAATACAGCCAGGATACCCGGAACTTCCAGGTATAAATGAACCGTTTAGCAGTCTGAATGCTGCTGATGGGATTATCTTATCAAAAAAAGATGAAATGCACAAGAAGTTTTGTAAACCCGTATACCAATTAACTTTTTCTTCCCTGCCCTCCCCCATTCCACCAACAAAAAAGAGCAGTTATCCGATTTATTTCATCGGAAACTGCTCCTACTGAAATGTGCGTATGCGTAAAACATAACTATCCGATCAGCACTGTTTTCCCCTGAAAGGCGAATCCATAGCTGCGGATGCGGTCCTTCTCAATTCCCTTTGCCGCAAGCCCGGCCGCATACTGCTTCTCCTCAATCTGCCGGTGAGCCGCCGCAACCGTGTCTTCCAGGCAGGACTCCTTTCTGGCGTTGAACACTTTAAACTCCAAAATAATCGCGTCGTCCTTTTCAGGATTCCTTGGCTCCAGCATCACGTCATACCGGCCAAACCCGCTCTCCCGGTTGGATGTAATGATATATCTGTCCTGCAGCTCCACCATGAGCCCCAGGACAAAGCCATGGTAGAAACGTTCCGGCTCCTCCTTATACGCATTTTTCCCCGTATCAAAATAAGAAAATGTGCGGAATGCCACCCGGTTCATATATTCATTCATGGCATCCATATCGTCCTGCAGCATGGCCTTGATAAAATCATTGTAATCTGTCCTGGACTCGGCAAACCACCCCCGCACCATGGTGAAGAACATGCGCTTCACCTCAAGATTGGTCAGCGTCAAGTCATACAGCGGTTCTCTCCCGAACTCCAAAAACTCCATCTGCTCATAGGAGAGCACCTTCAGATATCCGCTGGCCAAAAGCAGGCTCCAGATTGCCTCCTCGTTCCCGTCCAGCTGCTTATACACAATCTGCTCGTCTATAGGAACGCGCAGCACTTCCCCCCGCAGCAGTCTCTCAAAATCTTCCTTTACCCCACGGCTCCCCTCACGGATCAGCTTTCCCACCAGGCTGTTGGAGCTGGTATTGGCCCAGTAGGTCGTCAAAACTCCTGTATCCAAAAAATTCAGAATAGACCATGGGTTATACATATCCCCATGATTTCCGAAAATATGGACTCCTCGCTCACCCGCGTAATGCCTGTCATGATGGCCCGCTCCATCCACGGATTGGTCTTAAAAGCGGAGTTAAAAAGATTCCTGGTAAAGCCGGCAAATTCGTCCCAATATCCGTCCACATACGCCTCCTGCATAGGCGTATCATATTCATCCAGGAGAATAATGGCCTTTTTCCCATAATATCTGCACAGAAAATTGGACAGCTGGTACAATGCCAGGCTTGCGTCGCTGTCGTCCATATCCACTGCGAGGACGCGGTCAAAATATGCCCGATCCGTCTCTGTCAGCGCGCCGCTTTCTCTCAAAAATGAATACCGCACGTAAAGATTCGCCAAAAGCTGGCAAATTTTTTTCCTGGCGGTCCGGTATTCCCTTTCCTTCACGCCTGCGAAAGAAAGGCTGATCAACGGATAGGTTCCCCGAATCTGCCGATAGGCCTCATTTCCCCAGATAGACAGCCCTTCAAAAAGATTCTCTTCCTTTGCATAGTCCACGGAGAAAAAGTGCTCCACCATACTCATGTTCAGCGTCTTGCCGAATCGTCTCGGACGCGCGATCAGCGTCACACTGTCCCCGCTCTCCCACCACTCCCGGATAAAATCCGTCTTATCGATATAAAAGTATCCTTTTCGTATTAAATCCCCAAAATCCTGTATCCCAATCGCTACGGTTCTCCCTGCCTTTTGTCCCATACACAGACACCTCCTCCGCAAAGATTCGCTCAATACGCCATTCGGACCACTGTGCTCTGCTTTAAATATACTGGATTTCCAGGTAATTTTCAATACAGTCCCATTCCCACAGGCAAACGGTCCTATCCCATTCCCCAGGCAGACCGCCAGCCGCACAGCAGCCAAAAAGGGCTGCGCCCTGTTCATCATTCGCGCAGCCCTTCCCTATATGATTCGTTGGATCTATCTGTAAATCGGATACTTATCGCAGAGCTTCGTCACCTCTGCCCGGATGTAATCCGCCTTTGCCTCAAAGTCCGTGGCGGCCAGCCAGATGCACTCTGCAATCTTCGGCATATCCTCCTCCTTCAGGCCTCTGGTGGTGATGGCCGGAGTTCCGATGCGCACGCCGGAGGTCACAAAGGGCTTTCTGGGGTCATTGGGAACTGAGTTCTTGTTCAGGGTGATGTACACCTCGTCGCAGCGGTTCTGAAGCTCCTTGCCGGAGATGTCCATATCCCGAAGGTCAACCAGCATCAGGTGGTTGTCCGTGCCGCCGGTGAGAAGCTTAAAGCCACGCTCCATCAGAGCGTCCGCCAGCGCCTTGGCGTTCTTCACTACCTGGTGCTGGTACTCCTTAAACTCCGGCTTCATGGCCTCCCCGAAGCACACGGCCTTGGCCGCAATCACATGCTCCAGCGGGCCGCCCTGGGTTCCCGGGAAAATAGCCTTGTTAAAGTTGAACTGCTCTGCCGCCTCCTTGTTGGCCAAAATCATGCCGCCTCTGGGCCCCCGCAGAGTCTTGTGGGTGGTGGTGGTCACCACGTGGGCATAGGGAATGGGGCTGGGATGCTCGCCTGCCGCCACCAGGCCGGCAATGTGGGCCATATCAACCATCAGGTAAGCGCCCACCTCGTCTGCGATCTCCCGGAACCGCTTAAAATCAATAGTGCGGGCATAGGCGCTGGCTCCCGCGATGATAAGCTTCGGCTTTGCCTCCTTGGCAATGCGCTCCAGCTCGTCATAGTCGATAAATCCCTCGTCGTTCACCCCATAGGGTACGATGTGATAGTTCAGGCCGGAGAAGTTCACAGGGCTTCCATGGGTCAGATGGCCGCCGTGGTTTAAATTCATGCCCAGAACCGTATCACCCGGCTGCAGCATAGCGATAAACACCGCCATATTGGCCTGTGCGCCGGAGTGGGGCTGTACATTGGCATAATCACAGCCGAACAGCTTCTTGGCCCGCTCAATCGCCAGGTTCTCCACCACGTCCACGCACTGGCAGCCGCCGTAATAGCGCTTTCCGGGATACCCCTCCGCGTACTTATTTGTAAGCACTGTGCCCATAGCCAGCATCACCGGCTCCGACACAATATTCTCCGAAGCAATCAGCTCCAGATTCCGGCTCTGGCGCGCAAACTCCGCCTCCACCGCCTGGCCCACCTCATTGTCATAGCCGGCCAACAGATCCATCACTTCTTTAACCATTTCCCTGCCCATCCTTTCTTTGGTATACCGTTTTACCTTTTTGCCTTTTCTGCTGATTATACCGTATCCCACAGGAAAATGCAAGGCTATCCGTCTCTTAAGAATTTCATCAGAAATTGTCCACATTTTTAATTGTTTAGACACATTTTAGACACAATTTCTCCGTATTATCTTACGTGTCACAGACAAGGACAGATGCCTCACCTGGAGGCATCAAAGGAGAGGAGAGATTATTATGAAGAAATCACTTGCAAAGACCATGACAGCTATCCTTGCTGCCGCTATGGTGGCCGCTGGAGTAACCGCATGCGGATCTGACGATACCGCTGAGACCTCCACCGCAGCCGTTGAGACCACTGCTGAGGAGACCACCGCAGCTGAGACCGAGGCTGAGGAGACCAGCGAGGAGGCCGCTGAGGAGACCGAGGCTGCTGACGCTGAGTCCGCCGAGGAGACCGAGGCCGCTGACGCTGAGTCTGCCGAGGAGACCGAGGCCGCTGACGCTGAGTCCGCCGAGGAGACCGAGGCTGCTGACGCTGAGTCCGCCGAGGAGACTGAGGCTGCTGACGCTGAGTCCGCCGAGGAGACCGAGGCCGCTGAGGAGACTGAGGCTGAGTAAGCTTCCCTGTGATCGGAACTGCGCAGAAAGCGCGCAAAAACCCGGAAGGTCCGGGCCCGGGCGGATGTGCTCCGCCTGGCGCCCCAGCTTCCGGGTTTTTCTATTTCTCATCGGAACTTCCACGCCTTGATCACCACCTGGAGGCTGCGGCTTCCATTGTACGTATTTACCGTGGGATAGTATACAATATCCATCTGCCGGCTCCTCCCCATCTCCTCCATAAAGCGGTCCCCCTCGGTGAACACCACGCCGTCCATGCCAAAGCCTCTCTCATTTGCCAGGCTTAGGCGGACCACATTCCGGTTCCGCCCCATGACCCGGGCGCTCCGCACCGTCATGGATTTCTGGGCAAACTGGGGCTTTTCATTTCCCTGGCCAAAGGGCTCCAAAAGGGAGAGCTCCTCGATCAGCCGGTCATTGATATACTCAAAGGGCATGGCCGCGTCAATCCAGATTTTGGGAATAAAGTCCTCCGGCTTCAATATTCTGTCCCCGTTCTCATTCAAACGGCGGCGGAACTCCTCCACATTCTTCTCTTCCAGGGAAAATCCCGCAGCCATGGGATGGCCGCCGAATTTCAGCAGAAGGTCCTTTACCTCCACCAGGGCCTGAAACATATGGTAGGCCTCGATGGAGCGGCCCGATCCCTTCACACAGCCCTCGCTTCTCGTGAGAATGAACACCGGCTTGTGGTATTGCTCCCGGATGCGCCCCGCCACAATCCCAGCCAGGGATTCATGGCAGTCCGGCAGAAAGAGCACCAGCACCTTGTCCCGGGAAAATGGTCCCTCCGCCAGCCCAGCCGCAGCGTCCACCCCCTGCTGGGTCATATCCTTTCTCTGGTCATTCAAAGCTTTCAGCTCCCCGGCCAGCCTCTCCGCCTCCCCCGCGTCCTGGCTCAGCAGCAGGGATACCGCCATCTGGGCGGTCTGAAGCCTCCCGCTGGCATTCAGACAGGGCCCCAGCACAAAGCCCACATGGTAGGCGGTGATGGCTGCCGGGTCCAGGGCATTTGCCTGGATAAGCTTCTGCAGGCCCAGATTCTCTGTGTAAGCGAGCCGCCTTAAGCCCTCCTTCACCACAATGCGGTTTTCATCCTTTAAGGGCATCACGTCCCCCACCGTGGCGATAGCCGCAAGCTCCAAAAGCTTTAGCCACTCCTGCCGGGGCACGCCTTCCTCCTCAAACATCACCTGCATGAGCTTGAAGGCCACCATAGCCCCGCAGATATCCCGAAAAGGATACGCTCCGCCCTCCCGCTTGGGATTCACAATGGCTAACGCCGGCGGAAGCACCTCCTCCCCCTCCGGCGTCCGCTGGATGTCGTGGTGGTCCGTCACCACCACCCGAAGCCCCAGAGAGGCTGCCAGGGAAATCTGGCTCACTGCCGCGATTCCATTGTCGCAGGTGAGAAGCACCTCCACGCCGTCCGCTGCGGCCTCCTCGATGATGCGCTCATTGATGCCGTAGCCGTCCCGGATGCGCTCCGGAATCACATAATCCACCGCTGCTCCCAGACGCTTAAGCGCCGTGCAGAGAATGCACACGGAGCAGACGCCGTCAATATCGTAATCCCCCACAATCCGTATCCGGCTCCCCCTGGAGATTTCCTGCTCCAATATATGGGCCGCCTTCTCCATATCCGGCAAAAGCCTGGGGTTATATAAGTCCCCCAGGCCTCCATTTAAGTACCGCTCGAAATCCTCCGGGCTCTCCACATCCCGGTTCCGTATAATCCGGGCTGTCACAGGGCTTATATGAAACCGCTCCGCCAGCCCATTAAAATCCGCCTTCTTTGTATACAGCATCCACACTGCAGCTTTACTGTCCATGCTTCCCGTCGTCCTCCTTTTTGCGAAAACCGTTCAGGCACCGCGGCACAATCACTCCGGCTGCAGCCCCGGCCGCAGCGGGCAGTACCCAGCCGAAGCCGGCTTCATAGCCGGGGAGCCAGCCCGCAAGCCATGCTCCCGGAAAGGCAAGCCCCGCCTTCTGGGCCCCATAGATGATGCTCACCACCGCGGTGAAGGACACGGTCCACAGATACACCTTCCCATCCCTTCCAATCAGGCCGCTCAAAAAGGAGAGCACAATCAGCACAATCGCCACCGGATATATGGCATGGAGTACCGGCTCCGAAATCTTTAAAATCGCATCCAGGCCCGCGCTTGATATAAAAAGGCTCGCAATGGCGAAGACTCCCATCCAGGCCCTATAGCCCAGCCGGGAAAAGCGGGTGGAAAAGTATTGGCTGCAGCAGCACAGAAGTCCCACGCAGGTATTTAAGCAGGCAATAAAGAAGATAAAGCCCAAAATGGCCAGGCCCGCGCTGCCAAAGAGGCTCCCCGCCACATAGGTGAGAATCCGTGCTCCGTTGGCCCCCTCTCCCGCCAGACGTCCCACCGGCGCTCCCACATAGGCCAAGGCGCTGTACACCAGAGCCAGGAGCAGGCCCGCTGCCGCACCGGCCTTTATGGTCTCCCGCACCACAGAGCCGTCCTGGGTCACGCCCTTAGCCCGCACATTCATGGCGATGATGATGCCGAAGTTCAGCGCGGCCAATGTGTCCATGGTGTCATACCCCGCCAGGAAGCCCGTGAGGGCGGGCGCAGCCTGATAGGAGGCCTCCGGCCCCGCAGGCGTCCCCGCAGGCCACACCAGGCAGCCTGTAAAGATAACCGCGATGAGAATGAGAAGCGTGGGGCAGAGCACCTTTCCCAGCCGCTCTGTCAGCCGGTCCGGCCGGAGCGACAAAAGCACGGCAATGCAGAAAAACAGTGCGGAGTAGCCTGCCTGAGCGGCAAAGCTTCCCTCGATTCCCAGAAAGCTTCCTTCCAGGTCGATGCCCAGAGCACCTGCCGCCGGAAGCACTGTCATCTCAAAGGAGGTGCTGGCCGTCCTGGGGATGGCCAGACAGGGGCCGATAAAGAGATAGACTAAGAGCGGAAAAATAGACGCGAACCGCGGTCCCACCCGGCCGCAGAGCTTTTCGATTCCGTCTGAGAGAGCCACCGCCGCCACTCCCAGGATAGGGAGGCAGGCCGCGCTCACCAGAAAGCCCGCCATGGCCTTCCAGGACGCGGTCCCCGCCTGGGCGCCCAAAAAGGGCGGGAAAATCAAATTCCCCGCCCCGAAGAACATGGAAAACAGGGTAAAACCAACTAAGAGAAGATTCCTGATGGATAATTTCTGTCTGCTCATGGGTTATAGATTCCCTTCTTTTGTACCATATACGTGTCATACGCTGCCGCTGCATCCGTCATATTTACCTTATAATAGCACATTTTGGAGGCTGTTTCAATCGCGTTTGGAGGCTGTCCCCAAATCACAATTTATTGCCCCCTAATTTTTCAAAAAAGTTCTTGACAATCGCACGCCGATTCGCTATAATAATTTTTGCGTTGTTGAGGAAGTACTTCTCAGCGCGAGGATGCGTCAGTAGCTCAGCTGGATAGAGCATACGGCTACGGACCGTAGTGTCGGGAGTTCGAATCTTCTCTGGCGCGCGAAGAAAACCCTGTAAGCGTGAGGCTTGCAGGGTTTTTGTTATAATTTGTTTGTTTCACATGAACACACGAAAATCCCCGGAGTGGCAGCTCCGGGGATTTTCTATTCCTACTTTTATGGGAAGGCTTAGACCCACAGGCTGGTTACCGATTAGTCATCGCCGTCCAACCATTTGATGATGTAGTGGCAGGCTGCACCCGCTCCGCTCCACCGAATCCAGCCATCCCCTGGCCACCCCCGGGAAGTTGGTGATAATCCCCTCGCAGCCCCACTCATAGAGCCGTTCCAGGCCTTCCATCGAATTCACAGTCCACACATTCAGGCCGACTCCGTGATTTTTGCAGTTCTCCGCCATCTCGCGGGTAAGCCCCTCGTAATCCGGATGGTAGAAGGCAAAGCCATTGGTCCGGCAGTAGTATCCCGCGTTTCCGATTCCGGCCCTTCCCATCAGGGCCCCGCAGACCGCCTCCGGCATCAGCTCCTTGATGCGAAGCAGCGACACATGGTTGAAGGAGGAGAACATCACCTTATCCTCCAGGCCGTGCCTGCGAATAATATCCAGCGTTTTTCTCTCGATATCCTCATAATAATAGACCCCGGTCTTTATCTCAATATTTGTCTCGATTCCCGCCTGCTTCGCCCAGGCGCAGTACTCCTCAAAGGCGGGTATGCGCTGGAATTCCGCCGTCTGGGGATGGAGCTTCGCCGCATTAAATTGCGCAAGCTCCTTATAGGTGTAGTCCTTCACAAAGCCTGTGCCGTCCGTGGTCCGGTCGATGCGCTCATCGTGAATAACCACAACCTCCCCGTCCCTTGTGAGCTGCACATCCAGCTCAATGGCATCCGCCCCGGCCTCCGCCGCCTTCTCAAAGGCCAGCATGGTATTTTCCGGATATTTTCCGCTGTCGCCTCTGTGGGCCATTACTTTCATTGTACCGTCCTCCTTATTCTGCCGCTCATTCTCTGAACGCCCTTACTTCATCGCCGCTTTCGAATAACCGGTGAGCATATATTTCTGGAAAATAAAGAACAGAATCACCACCGGAAGAATCGCCATCACCGCGCCAGCCATAATCTCGTGGTTGTTCATGGTGGCCTGGCCGGCAAAGGTGTTCTTCAGCTGGGCAAGTCCCACGGTCAGGACCCGGCGGGTCTCATTCTTGGCAATAATCTTGGGCCAGAAGTAGTTGTTCCACCCGCTGGTAAAGGTCACCAGGGTCACGGTAAACAGCGTGGATTTGCACATAGGCGCCAATATCTTGGTGATAATCCCAATCCGGCCCAGGCCGTCCACCCTTGCCGCCTCCACATAGCTGTCATCGATGGCCATAAAGGTCTGCCGCAGCATAAAAATATAGTAGGGAGACACACACTCCGGGAGAATAAGTCCCAGAAAGGTATCCGACAGGCCCCAGTTGGCGCACATGATGTAAATCGGAATAAATGTCACCTGCAGGGGAATCATCAGCGCTCCCAGCACGATGAGGAAGCAGAGATTCTGTCCCTTAAATTTGCCCTTGGAAAAACCATAGGCGGCGAAAACGCCCGTGACAATCTGGGAAATCAAAAGTCCCGCTGTCATCACAATTGTATTATAATAGTATTTTCCAAAATTTGCACGCTCAAACACATTGATATAGTTCTCAAAATGGAATTCCTTGGGCCACAGAGTGGGCTCCAAAAGCAGAATCTCCTCCTGAGATTTCACAGAGGAAATCAGCATCCAGTAGAGAGGGAATACCACTATCAGCAGCACAGCAACCGCCAGAACATATTGAATCGCTGTCCGTATCCTTCTTGCGCGCTTTGCTTTCCTGTCCGCGGACAGATAAGCCGCATTTCCATTCCTGCTCATAGCCGTCTCCTCCTTACGAATCATAGTGCACGCTGCTCTGGGACACCTTGAAGGTCAGAGCCGTGACGGCGAGCAGCAGCGCAAAGAACGCGATAGCGATGACCGAGGCCCGGTCCATCCGAAAATCCTCCATGGCGTACAGATAAATCTTGTACACGAACACCTCTGTGGACCGGTAGGGCCCGCCCTGGGTCAAAATATCCACTGACTGGAACACCTTCATGGATGAGATAAAGGTGGTGACGAACAGGAACAGGGTGGTAGGCGAGAGCAGCGGCAGGGTAATCCTCCAGAACTTCTGGGAGGCCGTCGCTCCATCCAGGGAGGCCGCCTCATAATAATCCTTGGATATGCCAATCATGGCAGACAGGTAAATCATCATGCCGTAGCCAACCGCCCGCCAGCCCGTAAGCATCAGCACCGAAATCAGAGCCGTGCTTCGGCTGCCCAGCCAGTCCACAGCAGGAAGCCCCATCCGCTCCAGAAGGTAATTGAGGATGCCGGTGTCTGTGTTCAAAATCCACAGAAATACCACCGCCGCAGAGGACATCGCCACATAGTGGGGCACAAAGATCACCGCCCGCATCACGGAGAAGGCGCGGGTCATGCGGTTAAAAATCAGGGCGAAAATCAGTCCCCCCACCAGAGTAATCGCCAGCTCTCCGATGGAGTAGAGCACCGTGACCCGCAGGGAATTGAGCAGATGGCGGGTGCCTGAGCCGCAAAACAGCCACTTCCAGTTTTCCAGTCCTACATACTGCCAGGTAGGGTTTAACAGGTTCCAGTCCGTAAAGCTGATCTGTACCAGCTTTCCAATGGGATAATAGGTAAAAACCGCCAGAAAAATCAGCGCCGGCAAAACACAGGCAAAATCCTTGATGCTGGCTATGGTCTTTGGCTTAAAAAGAGATTTCTTTTCCATACATTTCTCCTCCTGCAAAGAGGCTCCGGTCATGCCGCCGAAGCCTCTTTTCCTCTATGACGGTTTCCAGGGCTTATGAATCTGCCAGAACCTCGTCAATCTCCTCAACCATCATCTCAATCATCTCCGGGATGTCCACATCCTCAATCATCATCTCCGCCATATAGTTCATCCAGATGGTTGCCAGCTGATTCCAGCCGGAATGCTGGATTCTGGGCTGAATCAGGTCCAAATTGTCAAAGATGCACTGGAACGCGGGCTTCTCCGCCAGGAACTGCTGTCCCTCCTCGGTCTCCAGAACGGAATTTCTGGTGGGGATGTAGCCGGTCTCCGTGGCCCACTTCATATTCACATCCTTGCTGCACAGGTAGGAGAGGAACTGCCATGCCGCATTCTTGGTGGCCTGGTCGTTCTTTGCAGGAATGAGCAGCACGCAGCCGCCGATTTCCTGGTTCTTGGTATCGCCGCCGGGCAGCCAGGACATCCCCACCTCAAAATCGCACAGGTCCACATAGGTATTGTACAGGGAGCTGGTATGAATTACGGAAAATGCCTTTCCGTCGATAAAGTTCTGCCGCATGATGGAGGAGGCGTCCGTGCCGTTGGCCCAATAAATCCAGCCCTTGTCACACCACTCCTTGAACTTATTCACCAGGCTTACGGCAGCCTCGCTTCCCAAATCCGTGCTCACCTGGTCGTCATTGACAATCTTCACTCCATTATTTAAATAGAAGGTTTCAAAATACCACTGGTCCCAGCCCGGCACGACCGTTCCGTACCGCTCCGTGGTGCCGTCCGCCCCGATAACTGAGGCCTGCTCCAGGAACGCATCCATATCCGCGAAATTCTCAGGGATGGTGATGCCCAGCTCATCCGCCATATCCTGATTGTAGTACATAACCTGGGTAGAAATTAAGAAGGGAAGGGCCACCTGCTTTCCATCGTAGCTGGAGGCGTCCACCAGACCCTTTCCAAAATCATCAATCTCAAAGCCCGTGGCCTCTATGTAGGGGGTTAAATCCTCCGTCAGCCCGCCTGCGCCGTACTCCGCCACATAGGGGGTATTGGCCACCGTCAGAGCCGGAAGGCCTGTGCCCGCCGCATGGGCCGCCACCAGCGCCTCATTTACCTCCGCATAGCTTCCCACATAGACCGGCTCCACCGTAATCAAATCCTGGGAGCTGTTAAAATCATCCACTACCTCCTGAACCGTCTCGGAATACTGGTCCTCCAGGGCGTGCCACCACTGGATGGTGATGGGCTCTGTCACCTCAAAGCTTGCCGGATCAGCCGCCGGCGCCTCCGCCCCGCTTTCCGCCGCGCCTCCCTCTGCTGCGCCTCCTGCTGTCTGCGCCTCCGTCTGCGCGCTCTGAACCGCTGCTCCCCCTGTGGAGCCTCCGCCGCTGCATCCCGCCAGCACACCGCAGCCCATCGCCGCCGTCAATGCCACTGCCAACATCTTTTTCATCGTCTTTCCTCCTGTTATAAATGTTGAAGTTTGTTGAAATTTTGTTAAATTTTTCCGCTGTCAAATTATGTCCATTTGCATGCATATTTGGGTTTGTTTGCTATATGCATTTTTAAACTAGCATAATTACACATGTAATGTCAATAAACTTCTTTAATTTTTAGAATATTTTACCATATTTTTACCTGTGTTTTACAAACATGCACAAAATTTGACAGAAACAGATGTTGACCTTTTTGTTGAACAATGTTAAACTTTAGAAAAGAAAGGAGATGCCATGAAAAAGCCTACCATACGCGATGTTGCAAAAGAAGCAGAGGTATCCCCTGCCAGCGTTTCCATGATTTTAAACGGAAAAAGTCTTTCCCGTTTTTCCCAGGAAACAGTCAGCCGGGTCTATGAGGCCAGCCGTCGTCTCGAGTACAAGCCCCGGCGGCAGGAGAAGGGCGGGCGGCGGAAAGCCATTTTAATCATCTGTCCCTCCCTCACCAATCCCTACTACGCTTCCCTCGTCCAGGGCATGGAGCAGGAGGCCAAGAGCCAGGGATACACTACCATCATCTACACTACCTACTGGGACAAGGCGGAGGAGCGGGCAGCCCTGGAGCTATGCGCCGACCCAAGGATTGCCGGCGTTATTTTCTCCATGATTCCCCAGCAGCGGTCTCTGGCCGAGGAGGCCGCCCGGTCCATTCCCATGACAGCCGTGGGCGACCGGAATACCAACCTGGGCATTGACACCATTGACGTGTGCAACTATCAGGCTGGCTGCATAGCCGCCTCCCATTTAATAAGGCTTGGGCACCGCCACATTGCCTATATTTCTACGGGCTTGAGCAGCGAGCATTCCTCCCGGGTCAACCGGCTGAGCGGCCTGGAGGATGAATACCGGCGCTCCTGCCCCGAGGGAAGCGTGATTGTTTATACCAGAGATGTGCCTGCGGAGCAGGAGTTGAATGTGGTGGAAATTGAACACACTGTGGGATATGCTTTGGCGCAGGAATGCATGAAGAATTCTCCGGAGGTGACTGCCATAGCTGCCATCAACGATATGGTGGCCTACGGCGTGCGGGATGCGCTCCTGGACGCCGGCATGCGCATCCCCGAGGATATCAGTCTCTGCGGCTTTGACAATATTTATCCCTCCGGCTTCCACGGGATAGACCTGACCACCGTAGAGCATTCCATTGTGGAGCGCGGCAGAAGCAGCGTCCGCCTGCTGGCCGAGAAGCTGCGCGGGGAATCTGAGCTGCTTATGGACGCCAATTCCATCACTCGGGTGGAATATCCCAGCCAGCTCGTAATCCGCGGCTCTACCGGACGTCCTCCCAGTACCGTGAGAACACATACCGAAACAGATAGGAGCTGACGAAGGCTCCCAGCGCAATAAATATAGGAAATAAAATCGGCAGAAGCCATGAGAGGGCGAGAAAGGCCGCATATATAACCAGAATTGTCACGGAAACCGTCAGATTTCCCACCGCCATGACAAAGGCATCCTTTACAATCAATCCCATCGGGCGGTCATAGCGGGAAATCAGAGGAAACAGATAAAGCGCGGTAAGCAGCCAGAGCACAGCCAGACAGGCCAGAATCCCAAAGCTCATGCTGCGCCAGACCCCAGGCAGGTCCATGTGCAGGCAGGCATACAGGTCTGCCGCCAGGAATGCCCCTGATGCCAGCACAGCAAGCCATAGAAGGGTAGACTGGCGGAAATTTTTCACAAAGGCCCTCCAAAAGCTCTTCCACACATATCCCTCCTCGTCGTCCGTCTGCTTTAGGGTAAACTGGTACAGCGCTGTAAATGCCGCCCCTGCAGTGACGATGGGGATAGAAAATACAAACCACAGGATGCCGATAAAAAATACATCCATTATCTTGTTCACAAAGGACCAAAACCGATTCTCCGGGTCAAACAGATGATTCATCTCACTTTTTCCTTTCCAGGACCTGCCTGGGCAGGCGCCCGGGGCCATTATAGCATGCCGAAGGGCGGAAGGAAGCAGTTTTATGAATATTTTACATACATTTTACGCAGCGCGCAGATACCGCGATTGATTTTCTCAGGTATGCCTTTCCCCAGCTTCCCTAAGGCCCCTGCGCTCATTGTAGGCCTCGAATTCTCCCTCCAGCTCCTCTAACATCCGGGCATAGCGCTGAAACTGCCGCCGTAATTCCTCCTGATTGTCCGGATTCTTTTTATAGCATACCCGGTGCTCCATGCTGGCCCAGAAGTCCATCGCCATGGTCCGCAGCTGAACCTCAACCGGAAAATACTCCATGGCGTCCATGCAGTACACAGGAACCCCCAGGACAATATGGTAGCTGCGGTAGCCGTTTTCCTTTGGGCTTTTAATATAATCCTTTTCCTTTATCACCACCAGGTCTGTCTGCCGCCTAAGGCTCCCCGCCAGATTGTAGATGTCCTCCACAAAATAGCAGATGGCCCGTATCCCGGCGATATCCAGCAGACAGTCCTTGGCGTGGGAGGCGCTGTCCGTCAGCCCCATGCCCCGCAGCTTCTCCTCAATGCTGCGCTTCTCCTTTATCCTGCTCTGGATGTTGTGCACAGGCCCCAGGGACCGCTTATCCCCATACAGGCTGTGGTTTAAAATTTCTATCCGGGTGTACAATATGCGTCTGGCATCCTCATAGGGTTTAATCAGGCCGTAATACTGTTCGTTTGTCATGTGAATCCGCCGTCCGCCTCTCTCCTTGATGATTTTCAGCATAGCGGAAATTTGTGAGAATTCTGTGTTTCTTTTATTCACTCTTTATAAAAAATGGCCGAAACTCCCTAAAATCAAGGAATTTCGACCATATTATGAAGCTGGGCCGGCGGGATTCGAACCCTCGAGTGCAGGAGTCAAAGTCCTGTGCCTTACCGCTTGGCGACGGCCCAATCGCTGCGCACATCTGCGCGCGCCGTTTCATGTCCGCTGTCTGAACTGTTTCATCATATCATAGAATCCCACTCTTTGCAAGCCCCGCGCGCCGCTCTTTACTTTCCATCCGCCGCTGTTGTATAATGGAGACATGTCGGCGGCCGCCTGCAGCTGCGCCGCCCATTTACTTATCACCACAAAAGGAGGAATTTCCCCGCATGAAACTACTCATTATCGGAAATAAGGAGCGTTATGAAAAATTCCGTCCGGATCTGCCCATCTATGATGAGAGCGAAAAAATCTTCTGCCCCCGTGGGACCTCGGATCAGGATCTCTTAAAGGACGGCAGAGACGCCGATGTTATCCTGGCGGACGCCATCACCCCGGTCTCTGCCCAGCTCATCGGGCAGATGCCCAATCTCAAAATGATCCACTCCGAGGGCGTGGCCTTTGACAAGATTGACACGGCAGCCGCAGCGGCCAGGGGAATCTACGTGTGCAACAACAAGGGGAGAAATGCCGGCGCTGTGGCCGAGCAGGCCATTCTCCTGATGCTTGGCGTGCTGCGCTCTGTCGTCCCCGGACACCAGGCTGTGTGCCAGGGCAAACAAATTCAGATGAAGGAGCGCCTCATGGTAGAGGGAATCACAGACCTGGCGGACTGCCGGATTGGCCTCATCGGTCTCGGCGATATCGGAAAGGCCACAGCCAAGCGCCTGGCCGCTTTCGAATGCCCCTGTTTCTACTACTCCAGACACAAAAGAAATGCCCAGGAGGAGGCGGAATGCGGCGTGTCCTATCTGCCTCTCGACGAACTTCTCTCTTCCTGCGATATCATAAGCCTTCATATGGCTGTGAATGAAGAAACCACCCACTTCATGAACCGTGAACGCATTTCCCAGATGAAGGACGGAGCAATTCTCATCAATACCGGGCGGGGAGAGCTGGTGGAAAATGAGGCCCTGTGCCAGGCCATTGAAAGCGGAAAATTAGGCGGCGCTGGACTTGACACCATTTTCCCGGAGCCGGTACAGGCCGATAATCCCGTGGCAGTCCTGGCGCAGAGATTTCCCGACCGGGTGCTCCTGGCCCCGCACCTGGGCGGCATCACCACAGGAAGCTTCAAGCGCATGCACCGTCACACGTGGGAAAACGCGGCCCGCATTGCTTCCGGCGAGAAGCCGGACTGCGTCGTAAACATGCCGTGAAAGCGCTGCATGTCTATAACAGCAAAGCTCCCGGTCCATCGACCGGGAGCACATCAGGGTGAGTAGTGGGATTCGAACCCACGGCCTCCAGAGCCACAATCTGGCGCGATAACCAACTTCGCTATACCCACCATATCCAATTGAAAAGAGCTTTCGCTCAAACGAGCCTGAAGGGATTCGAACCCCCGACCCACGGCTTAGAAGGCCGTTGCTCTATCCAGCTGAGCTACAGACTCACACACCTGACAGCCCGCCATACTGCCGCAGCTATACCGTCTCTGCTGTCAACGTGCTATAGTTTACCATAGGTTTGCAAATAATGCAAGCACTTTTTTATCTTTTTACGTCAGATTTGGCAGCGGCTCCGGCGGCGGGATTGTCACCCGTCCAGACGGTCATCCCACTGCCAGGCCAGCCGGCCATAGCGGCGGGCAATTCCCCTTATCTCCCGTTTCAGCTCCTCCGTCAGCTCCCCCTCTTTCAGGCGCCATTTCCAGTTGATGCCCACAGTGGAGGGCTGATTCATCCGGCAGGTATTGTCATATCCCATATAATCCTGCATGGGAATCACGCAGAGGCTGGCGCGGCTGGCCATAATCAGGCTGATAAAGGAGGTGTGCAGGTACTGTCTGGGCGTATAGCGGTCGCAGATATAGGCCCGAGCCAGACGCCGCTCCTCCTCCGTGATGCTCTCAAACCACCCCCGGATGGTTTCATTGTCATGGGTGCCCGTGTAGGCCACGCAATTTTCCGTATAATTGTGGGGCAGATAATCATTGGCGCAGCCGGAATCCCGTGAATCAAAGGCAAATTCCAGAACCTTCATGCCGGGAAAGCCGCTGTCGCGCACCAGCCGGCGCACCGAATCCGTCACGTACCCCAGATCTTCGGCAATGACCTCCTTCTCTCCCAGCACCTCCCGCATTCTGCGAAACAGGTCCATGCCCGGCCCCTTTTCCCAGTGTCCGTCAATAGCCGTCTTCGCCCCCCGGGGAATGGAATAATACTCGTCAAATCCCCGAAAATGGTCGATGCGCACCACATCATAGAGGGAAAAGCAATGGGCCAGGCGCTTCATCCACCAGTCATAGCCTGTCTGCCGGTGGTATTCCCAGCGGTACAGGGGATTGCCCCACAGCTGCCCCACAGCGGAGAAGCCGTCCGGCGGGCAGCCGGCCACCGCCGTGGGCACATTGTCCCCATCCAGCTGAAAAAGCTCCGGGTGGGCCCAGGCATCCGCGCTGTCCATGGCCACATAAATGGGAATATCTCCTATGATGCGCACGCCCTGGCGGTTGGCGTACTCCTTAAGCGCCCGCCACTGTTTGTAAAAGGTAAACTGCAGGTACTGCTGGAACTCAATATCAAAATACAGCTCCCTGCGGTAAAAATCCATGGCATAGTCCCAGCGCAGGCGGATATCCTGCGCCCACTCCGTCCAGGGCGCCCCGCCGAACCGCTCCTTCACAGCCATAAACAGGGCATAGTCAGAGAGCCACCATCCATTTTCCTGCACGAACCGGATATACGCGGGATTATTGCTGATATCGCTGCGCTCATAGGCCCGGCGCAGCAGGGGATAACGGTTCTCGTACAGCTTTTTATAATCAATCGTGCCCTCCATCTCTCCCAGATCCGCAGCCCCGCACTCCTCCTCCGTCAATACGCCCTCCTCAATCAGGGCCTCAAGGCTGATAAAATACGGGTTGCCCGCATAAGTGGAAAAGGACTGGTACGGCGAATCCCCATAGCTTGTGGGGCCCAGAGGAAGGATCTGCCAGTACGTCTGCCCCGCAGCCTTCAGCCAGTCCACAAAATCATAGGCGCTTTTTGAAAAACAGCCGATGCCGTATTTGGACGGCAGGCTGGTAATAGATAACAGTATTCCCGCTCCTCGGTTCATCTTCGCTCCTTCCGGCAAATCGCCGCTTCCCTTTTATTTTCTTTCCGATGCAGGCCCTCCGTTTTGAATCATGACCCCGCAGTGGTCCGATACCCTTGGACCGTCCGTCCCATTAAAAACAGTGCGGGACGTAAGCACCGGCAGATCCTCCCGGCACCAGATATAATCAATCCGCATGCCTTCCCCGCTCCCCCGGTTCCTCCAGCCGTCAATCGCCTCCTGTACCGTCAGGCCGTCATCCCGCACATCCGCCAGAAGGTATGTGTCCCTCCAGCCATGGTCCCTGACATACGCATACCCCTGATCCGGTATGTGGCACGGGCTGTTAAAATCCCCCATGACCCATACGTTTCCCGCCTTTTGCCGCTCCCTTACGTAGGCCTCCAGCCGATCCCACTGGGCCTTAAACGGCTCCTCCTCATCCTCCCACCAGCCCATATGGACCGTATAGAACCAGACATTCGGAATGCCCTGAACCTGGATCCCCAACGCCTGGCGCGTCTTCCAATTCGAATAATCCTGAATCCTGCTCAATGGCAGCCCGACCGCCCTCTCTATGGGCCGGAGGCTGAAAAAAGCCAGCCCCTCGTCATATTTTCCATAGCCCAGCTTTACAGGCAGCCAGGTCCAGAAATACCGGCAGCCATACTCCCGCAGAAGCTCTGCCAGCCTGGCCGCGTAATTCCCGCACCGCAGCGCAATTTTCTCCTGGCATGTCTCCCCTGCCTCAGGCACCCAAAATCCCCGCCGCATGTGTTCGGGAAGCAGCCCTTCGGAAGCCCCCTGATTTACCTCCTGAAGCCCCAAAATATCCGGCTTCTCTCTGGCAATCCACTGGGCTGTCCAGAGGAGCTTCCTCTCCTGTTCCTCCTCCGCCAGGCTGTGAGTGTTAAGCGTTAGAATCTTCATAGGACATCATTAATATCTGATTTCAGCACATCTGCCTTGGGACCGTACACGGCCTGAATCCCCGTGTCCTTCTTAAGCAGCCCAAGAGCGCCCTCTGCCTTCCAGGCCGGAAGCTCCGCCACCCTGGAGGGGTCCTTCACCGTCACCCGCAGGCGGGTCATGCAGGCGTCCACCAGAACGATATTTTCCCGTCCGCCCAAAAGGCCGATGATGCGCTCCGCCTGGCTGCTGCTTTCAGCAGGGCCGCCCTGCTCCTGGCCGGTTCTCTCCTCACCGCCGCTGTTCTCGTCCGTGTAATTGCCCAGACGGCCCGGCGTGGCAAACTGAAATTTTCCAATCATAAAATATGCCACTGCATAGCCTATGGCAAAAAATGCCGCCACACAGATAACAAAATTGATAATATCCCCTGTAAGTCCTGCCCGCACGGACATCGGAATTCTCGTAAAAAACTCCAGGTTCCCAAAGGAATGCAGCCTTAAGTCAATGATCCCCGCCATGGCAAAGGCGCAGCCCTGCAGAACGGCATACACAATGTATAGGGGCAGTGCGCAGAACATGAACATAAATTCCAGCGGCTCTGTGACGCCGGTGAGAAACACGGCCAGCACCGTTGACAGGAACATGGACCTGTACTGCCTGCGCTTATCCGCATCCACCCGGCGGTACATAGCCAGGGCAATGCCGGTGAGAAGGCCCGTTGCGCCAATCATCTGTCCAACCTTGAAGCGGGCCGGGGTCACAGAGGTCAGAAGATGCTCGTAGGCCGCCATGTCCCCTGCGCTCTTAAAGTTAATCAGGTCATTGGCCCAGGCCAGCCACAGCGGATCCTGGCCAAATACTTGACTTCCCGCATTCACCCCTGTCTGTATCAGGTAGGTTCCGCCGAAGGAAGTATAATTCATGGGTATGGTCAGCATATGGTGAAGGCCAAAGGGGAGAAGCAGGCGCTCCAGCGTTCCGTAAATAAAGGGCGCCAGCACCGGGGATGTGGAGGATGAATTGGCAATCCACACGCCGAAGGCATTGATTCCCGCCTGCACCACAGGCCATACCAGAGCCATAACAAGGGAGATAAGGACGGACCAGGCAATCACCACCATGGGCACAAACCGTTTTCCGTTAAAAAAGGAAAGGGCATCCGGCAGTTTTCTGTAATTATAATATTTATTGTAAATGACTCCCCCTGCAAAGCCGGATATAATGCCCACAAACACACCCATATTTAAGGCAGGTGCCCCCAGCACGGATGTGAAATAGCCGTCCACCGGTATTTCCTTTCCAAACAGCGTGCGGGTCACGGCTTCCGGATCCGCCAGCATATCCGCTGTCACTCCAAAAATCGCACCCGTGATGGAATTGATGAGAATAAAGGCGATGACAGCCGCAAAGGCGCCGCCCGCCCGCTCCTTTGCCCAGGATCCGCCGATGGCCACAGCAAAGAGAATGTGCAGGTTATTGATAATGGCCCATCCAATGCTCTCCATGGTGCTCCCCACCATAAAGAGCATGCGTACATCGGATCCGCTCATCTGCACCAGCTTGCCAAGGCTTATCATCAGTCCCGCAGCAGGCATGACCGCAATAACCGTCATCAGCACCTTGCCCAGCTTCTGAAGCAGGTCAAAGTTAACAGATGGCTTCTTTTCCCCGCTGCGCTCTCCGGCCCCGTCCGGCTCCTGGGCGGCCTCATCTGGCTTCTGGGCAGCCCCGTCTGGCTCCTGAGCGGCTCCATCCGGCTCCTGGACGGCCGGGGGCTGCTCCTGGGCAGCTCCATCCGGCTCCTGGGCGGCCGGGAGAACCGTCAGCACTGCGCTCTCTCCCGCGCGGCAGGCCCCCTCGTGGTACAGCAGACGCTTTCCCTCCATCCCCCCGCAGAGCAGGATCGGGGTAATGGGGCTGATGCCCTTCTCCTCCAGAAAGCGCAGATCCACCTCCGCTATGGGATCTCCAGCCTGCACCTTGTCCCCCACTTTGACCAGGGCCTTAAAGCAGGCTCCCTTAAGGGCTACGGTCTCCAAACCAATGTGGATCAAAATCTCCAGCCCCTCCTCTGTCCGGAATCCATAAGCGTGAAGGGTGTCCGCCACGGATACCACTTCGCCTGTCACCGGGCTTACAATCCTGCCGTCCTCCGGGATTACCGCGATTCCATCCCCGATAATTTTTTGAGAAAATACCGGATCCGGCACTTCCTCCAGCGGCACAGCCCGCCCTGCAGCCGGCGCCAAAATCTGTATTCTCTCCTGTGCGGTTTCTCTGCTGGCCATCTTCCGCAGCCTCCCTCTCGCTTTCGTCAGTGTTTGCATTGTTTGCGCAAACGCTTGCATTAAATATATTGCGTTTTTTCCATCTTTTCAAGCTCTTTTTTTAATTTAAACTTCTTTCTCCCTTTTATACAAGAATCCGCTTCCATTTTTGTACAATATTAGCTGCACACGTCTGCATCGCAGGCAGCGCAAAGCGCCCGCGTCAGGGAGCGTCAAGAGAAGGCGGCCAGGAAGATACGCGGCCCCGTTGACTTTCCCCCTGCTCTGGCTTACAATGATAGCAAATTCTTCAGGGGCAAAACCATGTTTACAAGCAAGCTTGACACCTGCTTTTGCCCCTGTTTACCCGCCGTCTGAACTGTTACCAAGAAATGGAGGAAGCATAATGGCTGTAACAATCAAAGAGGTGGCTGCGCTGGCCGGAGTCTCCCCCTCTACCGTATCCAGAACCTGCAAAAACAATCCCTCCATCAGTGAGGAGACAAAAGAAAGGGTGCGGCGGGCCATGGCCCAGCTGGGCTATGAGCCCAATTTCCAGGCCAGCAATCTGGCCTCCCAGAATTCCCGGGCCATCGGCATTATACTTCCCCCCTCAGAAAAGGAGGCCTTTGAAAACCCCTTCTATCTGGAGGTCATCCGGGGCATCAGCCAGTTCTGCAACCAGCGCCAGTACATCAACACCGTCATCACTGGCAGAGATGACCGGGAAATCCTTCAGGCCATCCGCTCCATGACCCGCAGCGGGCAGGCGGACGGCTTTATCGTCCTCTATTCCCGGCAGAAGGATCCCATCATTGACTATCTCTACGGGGAAGGCCTGCTCTTTGTCCTCATCGGGAAGGCTTACCAGTTCGCCAACCAGACCATTTACATCGATAATGACAATATGCTGGCGGGGCAGGAGGCGGCAGACTATCTGTGGAATCTGGGCCACCGCCGCATCGCCTATATCGGAAGCGGGAACAGCCTTATGTTCTCTGCCGACCGGCGCTCCGGCTATGAGGCCGCCATGCTCCGGCAAGGATGCGCCCCGGATCCCGGCTTCTGTGTGGAGGTTCCCTCCCTCACAGAGGAGGGCTGGGCTCCCATCCGTCAGCTCTTGGGACGGGACGACCGCCCCACCGCCGTTATCGTCAGCGACGATATCCTGGCGGTGGCAGTAGAGCGGGTGTGCATGGAAATGGGGCTTTCCATACCGGGAGATATCTCCATTCTCTCCTTCAACAACTCCCTCTTCGCCCGTCTGACCTCCCCCCAGCTCACCTCCGTGGATATCAATTCCCTCCAGCTGGGAACAGAGGCCGCAGCACAGATGATCAGCCACATGGAGAACCCCAATCTGATGGCCACTAAGATCATTGTCCCCCACCGCATCATTGAGCGGGACAGCTGCCGACGCTGGGATGGGATATAAGGCTGCAAACACAGAGCCCCAAAGCGCAAAATGGCCGGACAGGAAACGGCGCATCCGCTCATCTCCTATCCGGCTCTTTTACAGCCACTCATTCTCCGGAAATTCGTCCTTGTCATCCTCCAGGTCCAGATAGCGAAACTCGAAATGCGCCTCCCCCTCCTTATCCAGCGTCATAACCACATACGAGGGCCGTCTTCCCTCCTGCCGCGGATAGGACAGGCTTCCCGGGTTCAGCACAATCAGGTCCTTATCCCCCTTCTTTTTGTCCACATCGTAATAGGGCCTATGGGTATGGCCGAACATGACAATGTCAAAGCCCCGGGCCCTGGCCTCCTGGCGCAGGTACTCCGTGCCCACGGACACGCTGTAATAATGTCCATGGGTCAGAAGCACCCGGTATCTGCCCAGCATAAAATCCTGCTCCCGGTCCAGCCGGGAAAAGAAATCATTATTTCCCGAAACCATCTCCATCACACAGGAGGGGTTCACCCAGGAGGCGATGGCATATTCGCTTCCCTCCGCGTCCCCCAGATGGATGAACATATCCAGGGGCTTCTCCCTCTCGATTACCCGCTCCAGATTCTTGTCCTTGCGGTGGGTATCGCTGACAATCAATATCTTCATCACTGGCTGTCTCTCCCGTCCTTCTCAAGCTCTGCTGCCAGGACCCTCTTGATGGCCTCCAGCGCCTTGCCCCGATGGCTTATCTTATTTTTCTCCTCCATGGTAATCTCCGCCGAGGTCATGCCAAACTCCGGCAGATACAGAATCGGGTCATAGCCAAAGCCGCCTGTCCCCGCGGGCTTCTCGGCAATCAAGCCCTCCATGGTCTCCTCCGCGTGCAGCACCCGCCCGTCCGGAAGAACCGCCGCGATATTGCAGACAAACCGGGCGCTGCGCTCCTTCCCCTTGGCATCCTTCAGCCGGTCGATAATATTCTGGTTCTTTATAACATAGGAGGTGTCCTCTCCCATGTAGCGGGCGGAGTAAATGCCCGGCTCCCCGCCGATGTAATCCACCACCAGCCCGGAGTCATCCGCCAGCACAATATCTCCCGTGCAGTTCCACACAGCCTGGGCCTTAATCTGAGCATTCTCCCCAAAGGTTTTCCCGTCCTCCACAATCACAGGGTCCGCCCCCGCCTCCTTCATGGACAGCACCGGGAGCCCCAGGTCCGCCAGGATAGCCCGCACCTCCCGCATCTTTCCTTCATTTCCCGTGGCAAATATAATTCTGTGTCCCATGCTTCACTCTCCCGCTTCCATATAAGCCTTCAGGCAGACATTGCACCTCTGGGTCTCCTCCACATGCTCCCAGCGTTTCCCGTCGAAGCTCAGATATCCCTCTCCGTCCGTCAAATCCACCTGGGCAGTGCCGTCGCCCGCGTCGTATTCGATGGCCACCGGGTGCACTGTGCCCGGCGTCATTATTTTTATCATTATAGCAAACTTTTCCCCTTCCTCCAAGGGAATTTTTTCTTCAAAGGGAATGGTGTAATACCCCGCATAGCGGAGGCCTCCCTGGGCCAAAAGACGGCGGTCATTGAGCGGGACGCCTCCGCCTGCTTTCGGCACACCGGCCATCCCCGGCTCCCGGGGCAGCTGCCGGGCCAGGTATATCTCATATTCCGTGTCCTTGTCCGTGGCGTAAAAGCCGGCCGCAGCCAGGTGCTCCCCAGCCTCTGCCGTGTAGGCCGCGCCAAACCAGGCCTCCTCATTTCCATAGCCTATCTGCCCAATCCATCCGCACAGGTCCCCCTGGCAGATGCGGTCATAATTGTCCGCAGGCTCAATTCCCGTGTAGACAATATTGTTCACGCCGATGTTTGTGTCATAATAGGATACATAAAAATATCCCTCATCGCCGAATTCCTCCCCCCAGCTGTTGGTGCAGATGAAGGCGCCGTCCCCCTCCGGCTCTATGGAAAAGCTTTCCTTGGGGTAGGCGTCATCCCAGCCGATAATCACCGAATCGTGGTTGGGCGCAGAGGGCCCTTCATAACAGTAGGCATTGGTCTGGGGATTGTAATGGGGCGATTCGTCCATCCCGTTTTCCATGGAGGTATACAGGGCGCTCTGCACGCCCCCCTGCAGATAAACCGCGCGCTTGATGGCCTCATAATCCTTGAAGGGCAGAATTTGTATCTCCTGCACATGGCGGCAGGCAGAAAGCCCCTCCGGGGAAATTCCATCCCCATACGGGTCTGCCTCCTCAGGCACCGGCCCTGTCCAGGAGAGGAGATAGGCCATGGACATGGTATATTCCCCTCCCTCATTGGGCTCCAGCTGAAAGTGGTTGTGCCTGGTCATATGGTCCACGGAAAATGTCAAATCCTCCTCCGGGAGCAGGGAGGAGGACAGCGCGGTCAGGGAGGCAAAGGCCCAGCAGGTGCCAAGCTCCCCCTGATTCCCGATGCGGGGGGCGCGGCCCTCCTTCCGGTAGTCGTAGGAGGCGGGCAGCGGAGCGGACGAGCTTGCGGCAAGCCCCCCTATACCGGCAGACGCTTCCTCGTCCGCGGACTCCTCCGCACGGACACGCGCTGCCTCACCGGCGGGCTCTTCCGCACAGGAGGCCAGAACAAGCGTTAGCGCCAAAAGGAGCCCGGCTCCGGAAAATCCCCCGGGTCGCCTTCCCGCTGGTTTCTCAGATCGCATGCTCACAGCTCCTCTGTCCGGGGCGCCCGATCCTCTGGCCGGGGATTCCGCTCCGCCGGCCCCCTTCTCGGCGGCTTCGGCCCCAGGAACTGATAAAAATAGGTCTTCATCATTCCATTATAAATCTTGCGGTTCTTATCCGCCTTCCTGCCAATGTATTTCTCCGCGTCCTGATACGCCGTAATCAGATACATGGACCAGCTGTCCAGAGCCGCGAACCGCTCGCCTATCTCCCGATAGAGAGCCGGAAGATTCTTCTTATCCTCAATCCGCTCGCCGTAGGGCGGATTGGTGATGAGAAAGCCGTACTTTTTCGGATGGCTCAGCTCACTCACCGGTCTCTGCTGAAAATGAATCAGGTGGTCCACCCCCGCAGCCCTGGCATTGGCCCGAGCTGCTCGGATAATGTCCCCGTCAATGTCATAGCCCTGGATGTCTGTCTCCACATCCGTCCGCACCAGGCTCTGGGCCTCGTCCGCCGCCTCATACCAGTATTTCCGCTTTACCAGGTGCCGCCATTCCTCCGCCAGGAAGGAACGGTTCATGCCTGGAGCCATACGCGCCGCCATCATGGCCGCCTCGATGGGAAATGTGCCGCTTCCGCAGAAGGGGTCCACCAAAATCCGGTCCTTATTCCACGGTGTCAAAAGAAGCAGCGCCGCCGCCAGGGTTTCCGTGATGGGGGCCTTGCTGGAAAGCGTGCGGTAGCCCCTTTTGTGGAGGGAATCCCCGCTGGTATCAATGCCCACCGTTACCATGTCCTTATAGAGAAATACCCGCAGGGGGAAGCTCAGCCCATTTTCTGGAAACCAGCTCACCTTGTAGCGGCTTTTCAGACGCTCCACCATCGCTTTTTTCATGATGGACTGAATATCTGACGGGCTGAACAGCCTGCTCTTAATAGAGGAGGCCTTGGCCACCCAGAATTTTCCGTCCTCCGGGATAAATTCCTCCCAGGGGATGGCCTTCGTGCCCTGAAACAGCTCCTCAAAGGTCTCTGCCCGAAAGCTTCCCGCCTTTAACAGCACCCGCTCTGCAGTGCGCAGGAATAGATTGGCCCGGCAGATGGCATCCTCCCCTCCTAAGAAGGTGACGCGGCCGTCCTCCACCAGGGAAATCTCATACCCCAAATCCAATATTTCCTTTTTAAGTACCGCCTCCAGCCCAAAGTGGCAGGGCGCAATCAGTTCATATGTTCCGCTCAATGTACCTTGCTCCCCTCCTACAGCCTGATTTCCTTCACAACGTCACCGTCCAGCGTGCGGATGGAAAATACGCCGTCCGCGAACACCCCATAGGTATTGGGATTGCCTCCCTTGGGAATGGACACAGAGCCGGGATTTAACACGGTAATCTGTCCGCAGTCCTCTGTCTTTACCTGCTCCGCCTTCAGAAGGTGGGTGTGGCCGTGAATCAGGATATCTCCCTCCTGCATAGGCGGAAGGCTGTCCTGATTATAGACATGTCCGTGGGTGGCATAGAAGGTCTTCCCCTCGATGGCGAGCAGGGCATAATCCGCCAAAATCGGGAACTCCAGCACCATCTGGTCCACCTCGGTATCGCAGTTGCCCCGCACCGCGTAAATCTCCCGCTTTAAGGGATTCAGCATGGCAATGACCTCCTTGGGCGCATACTCCCGAGGCAGGTCATTGCGGGGGCCATGGTACAAAATATCACCTAAAATTACAAGCCGGGAAGCGCCCAAATCGCGGTAAGCCTCAAGCATCCTCCGGCAGTAATAGGCAGAACCGTGTATATCTGACGCAAACATTATTTTCATTGGGGTGTCCTCCTCATTTTCTCCGTCTGAATTGATATGCTTTATTTTAGTTTGGGAGCGGGCTTCTGTCAATGTATTTCCCCCGGTAATTCAGGATTCCTCCAGCCAGGTCCGCCACATCCCAGCCCTGGCGCCAGAGGTCCCGGCAGACCACCATGCTCTTGGCGCCCCGGTCGCAATAAAAAACCAGCGTTCCCTCCGGGGAAAGCCGGTCCATCTGCTCCTCTATCTCCCCGTAGGGAATATTCACGCTCCCCCATATCCGCTCCCGGCCAAAAAGCCAGGGCTCCCGCAAATCAATCAGCTGGCCCACCCGTCCTTCCTCAAGCCAGCGGTCCAATTCTCTGTATGCAATCATGGGAAATGACGACATTCTCCTTCACCTGCCTTTTCACTCTTACTATATGCATGTCTGGTGGACAGGGTGAGGCGGAATGGTCTGCCCCGCTGCTTCTATAATTTAAAGAACCAGCTCCGCCAGCGCGCCCGGCAAAAGGAGGCCGCCCGGCATTCCCACCCAAAAGGAACCCGCCCGGCCCTCACGGCCAAAGCGGGTTCCCCTTGTCATAGCCCCTGCCCCGAACAGGCAGGCCCTGTTTTAGTAGTCGCTGTCATTCCTTCCGCAGTTCTGCGCCCGGTTTTTTGTGCTGTTCTGGGAGCTGTTTCTGCTGCTGTTCTGTCCGTTATTCTTCGCGCTGTTCTTCTGCTCCATGTTGCTGCTGTTGCTTCCATTTTCCATGTCATCTCTGTAATTATTCTTTGACATCTCAAATACCTCCTGAAAAGAGTTTGTTTGGTTACAGCCTTAGTATGGCAGGAAGCGGAGGCTTTTATTCAAATTTTTCTCTCTTAACTTTTTTTAGCCGTATCTCCCGCTCATCCGCAGCATCTCCCCCAAGCTCCTCCGAAAAATCCTCCGGTACCCCATAAAATACGCCGCTCCCACCGCCGCGCACACTCCCAGCACAAAGACGCCAACGGGCAGCGCCGGCGCATTTTCCCAGAAAATGCCGGACTCCAGATAAGCAGAGCGCATAAAGAGCCCTATCAGCAGACCGGATGCCAAGAGTGCGAACGCCAGCGGCCGGACAACAAGCAGAAGCGCCTCCCGGAAAAATAAAAGGCCTATCTCCCCAGGCGTCATCCCCACGGACAGATAGAGGGCCATCTCCCGCCCCCGCTTTTCGGCAAATCCGAGCGCCGTGACAAATACATTTCCCAGCCCAATCAGGGCCAGCATCACGCAGAAGGCGCCTAAAATTCCCCGAAGGGCCTCCTGGGCCCGCCGGCTGGCCTGCTGCTCCCCAATCCGATTCTCCGCCGCAGCCGTGCGGCCATCCGCTGAGAGGACAGAAAGCGCCTCCGCCTCTATCTGCTCCAGCTCCTGAAGGTCCGCCCCCTCCCGCGCCAGAAGACGCACCTGGGTCTGCGCCCCGCCTTCCCCCAGCGTGCCCCGCAGCTGCCGCCACAGGCTGGCTGGAAGGAAATGCACCATCTCATAGTCATCGTAGGCTTCCGCCTGAAAATCATCCCGCAGAAGGGGCGCCTGACGGGTATAGGCAAGCACCTCTGCCTGCACCTGTTTTCCCTCATCCCCGGTCCTGGCGAGAATGGCCTTCCCGGCCTCCTCCTTCACATAGGGCAGATAAGATGGTTCACGGAAATTAGGATTGCGCAAATCCCGCACCTGGTTATACACCACCAGCCCGTCCAGGCACTCCGGCGCTCCTATCTGGCGGCAGAAGGCAAGAAAGCTCTCGTCGTCCAGTATCACCAGGGAAGCGCCAACCGACCATCCATCTCCATAAGGCCTCACATATCCGGCACTCTCCTCCAAAAATCCGCCTGCATCCGCAAACTCCCCGCTGAGCGCATCCGCCGGCAGAAGCCGCCTTGCAGGGGCTTTCTGGTACACAGCCGCATCACGCACCCCCGCAAGCCCTTTTACCGCCTGCGTTTCTGTAAAATCACCAATATCCGTGTTCTCCACTGTCACCATCACGTCCCAGGCCTCGGCATACCGGTCAAAATACGTCATCTGCGTGCTGGCCTCAGAAAGGCTCAAAAAGCTCTGCACCAGGATAAAGGCCGCAAAGGCCATGCCCAGCGCTGAGGAAGCCGCGCCCATGCCCCGGCCCGGTTCCCTTCGGCCCAGTATGCCCCGGCCCAGCCCCCTTCGGCCCAGTATTCCTCTGTCCAAGCCTCTCCGTCCCAGTCTTCCTCTCGCTTCTCTCCTTCCCGCGCTGCCGCCGCGGATGGCCGCCAGAGGCGTCGTCCGGCCAAGCGCTCTGGCCGGAAGCCAGGCTGACGTCCACAACGTAATCGCAATGCACAGAAGGGAGACTCCCAGTACAAGGGGATGATAGGAAAATACTGCATCCCGCCGCCCGGGAACCTGCTCCCCCGCAAAAGCGTTTATCCACCGGATAGCGGCCGCGCAGGCGCCGATTCCCAGGATACCTCCCGCCGCCGCAGGCAGAGCGCAGAGCCCGGCGGCCTCCTCCAGAAGGCAGAGCCGAATCTGCCGGGGCGAGGCACCCACACTGGCAAGAATTCCAATTCTCTGTACCCGCTCCTCCATGTACACGGCAAAGGCACTGCGGATAATCAAAATGAGGGACAGACAGGCCAGGGCCGCTGCTCCGAGAAACAAAATTAAAACCATATAGACATCCGGATTCTGCGGATTTGGTACAAAATACAGGTCTAACAGCTCCTCGTTGTATTCCACGGCCTCCGGGCCAAGGCCTGCCAGGGCCGCAATCCTGGGGAGGTCCTCATAGGCCGTTCCCGGCCGTTTCAGCCGGATGTCAGCTGCCGAAACCGTCCCATCGGCTCCCTCTGCAGCTGGCGGAGCCGTCTTTCCGCTTTCTTTCTCAGACGCCGGGAGCTCCTCCACATTTTCCCCTTCCGGCACCACGGCCTCCACATTGTCATACGCCTCCATGGCGGACAGCTGTTCGCGGGAGAGCGGTCCGTCGATGCGCCCATGCACATCCCCCCACTCCGCCTTGACCCGCTCCACATCATAGCTCCACATATTGTAGAGAAGACCGCAGAGCAGGGAAAGCATGAGAGCGCAGAAAAAGGCGCAGACCGCTGCCCCGGCGCCGGAGGAACGGTCATTTTTCAGATTATCCCGCACATACGCATTCCACATGCCCTCACCCCCTCGTATCCCGGACAATGCGGCCATCCTCCAGCGTTATAATCCGGTCCGCCTCCCCTGCCGCCCGCTCGTCATGGGTCACCATGAGAATGGTCTGATTAAGGCTTTTGTTTGCCTCCCTCAAAAGCGCCAGAATCTCCTCCGAATTCTTCTTATCCAGATTCCCTGTAGGCTCGTCCGCCAGCAGAATGGCGGGCCGATAGAGGAGGGCCCTGGCAATAGCCGCCCGCTGCTGCTGGCCCCCGGAGAGCTGTCCCGGAAGAAAATCCAGCCGGTCCGCAATCCCAAGCGCCTCCGCCAGCTGGTCGAAATATTCCCGGTCCGGCTTTTTCTTGTCAAGGGCCATGGGGAGAAGAATATTTTTCTGAACCGTAAGCGTGGGAATCAGGTTGTAGAACTGATAGACCAGCCCCACCCTTCTCCTGCGGTAGAGCGCCGCCTGGGTAGGATTTAAAGCGGAAATATCCTCCCCGTCCACGAAGACGCGGCCGGAGGTGGGCCGTTCCACCGCTCCCAAAATATAGAGCAGCGTGGATTTTCCAGACCCGGAAGGCCCCGTCACAGCCAAGAACTCCCCCTTTTCCACAGATAAATCCACCTGATCCAGGGCTCGCACCTGTGCCGCCCCAGCTCCGTATACCCGGCTCACCGCCTCACATCTGAGAATCTCCATTCGCCCTTATCCCTTCCTTTCCGCGCTGTCTCTGCGCCGCCCAGCGCAGGTCGTCAAAATCCCCCAAATCCTCCAGCCGTACCTCCGACACCTTCACCCGCCTCCCCGGCTCTTCCTGCTGTCCCCGGATGGTGGCGGGAATATCCCCTGCAAGCTGCCGCCTCACACTTTCCGCCCGCAGCAGGCAGACCTGCTCCAGGGTCCTCACTGCCAGCTGATGGTCCTCATAGGAGCAGAAGGCCGTAGGGTCCTTCTCCACATACGGGGAAATCAGCCGGGCGGTCTCCCAGAACGCCGCATCGAATTTCCGGCTCTCAAAATACCCGGAAATAAGCTGCCCCAGATATCCGTGATACCGTGAAAAATACGCCTGATTTTTCATCAGATTGTGGTACAGGGGCCGCTTAAGCATCACGCTGCCCTCCGCTGGCGTATTGATTGGGGCGTTAATCAGCACTTCTGCATCCTTTATAGGATTCGGCATACCCAGGGCGTAGGTCCCGAAGGCCAGGTTATAATCCCAGGGCAGCATATGCAGAATGCCATCCTCCTCATAGAGAAAATAGTTGTGCCCTGTATGCCCCAGATAGCTGTCCCAGTTCATCACAAAGACCTGAACCGCAAAGTACCGCAGCACCTCGTCCACATCCACGGCCGTCTCCAGGCTCACCCCAGTGGACAGTATCTCCAGCGCCCGCACCAGCCGCCGCTTGTCCGCCTCCGAGGGCTGAAGCTTGGCATTTTCAAAAATATTCGGATAGCTTTCCGGATTCCGGCCGATATAACGCAGGGCCACATCCGCATTCTCCGCGTTCAGCGAGCGGTAATCCGGCTTATAGAGCTGTCCATGGTTCATGCCAAAATTCCGCCTGGCAAAGCCCTCCTCCGGCTCCTCCACCGCCAAAAACAGACCCCAATCCGCTCCGTTTACCTGCACCCAGACAAAGCTGCACAGCGGAGAGGGCACTCCCATATACTCCATCATATCATAGGTGAGCCAGGTTTTCATATAGCTATTATCCTGAAAGGACGCGTCCAAAGAAAATTTATCCAGCCCGTGATAGCTTCCGCCCTCCAGAAAATGGTCGAACTCCAGCTTCAGGCTGTACCGTCTGAGCCCATAGTCCCCGGTCAGGTGCAGGGAATTGTTCCCCTTGGCCCGCAGTCCCACCTGTCGGAACTCCTCCCCGTCAACCACAGCCGTGCAGGCCGTATACTGCTCCTCCTGCGCATTTTCCAGAAACGCTTCCCAGTCACCGACTTGAATATTGATATGGTGAACCCGGCTGTCGTCAAACAGCCGGGTCTCATAGGCCTGAAAAATCCCTCCGTCTTTCTGGCCTTTACCTGCCGCCGCCCCGTCCGCCTGCCGCGCGCTGCCAAGCACAAGGAAGGCCACGGCGGCCAAGACTGCCAACAGCCCTGCCCCTATTCCCACTGCGTCGATATATCTGCTCCCTGCCATACGCTTTATCCCATATAATCCCCGTTGTAGGACACAAGAACCACCCGGCTCACCCCGTCCATAGCCTCCAGCTCATTCACAAAGGCGCTGGAATCCTCCCGGAGGCGCACCTCGTAATTCAGCTCCACCACGCCGCGCTCCACGCTCTTGCTCTTTAAATTCATCCTCCGCACCTGGGTGGACACAAAAATCCGGGCCTGCTCCTCCGCCTGGCTGTCCGCGCAGTGCAGCACCAAAATATACGGCGCATCCACCGTTTTCTTCTTGGCAAATGCCAAAAGCACAATTCCCACAAAGACGCTTCCGAGCACTGCCAGGGGAATCAGCCCTGCGGCCAGCACAATTCCCACCGCGATGGCCCAGAACAAAAACGCGATATCCATGGGCTCCTTGACAGCCGTCCGGAAGCGCACAATAGACAGGGCGCCCACCATGCCCAGGGAAAGCACCACATTGCTGACTACCGCCATAATCAGAAGGGTGGTAATCATAGCCATGGCAATCAGCGTCACTCCAAAGCTGGCCGAATACATCACGCCGCTATAGCTGTTCTTATAAATAAAGAAAATAAACACTCCCAGCAAAAAAGCCAGCACAAGGCCAATTGCCATATCAGCCAGGGAAACGCTTCCCACATTTTCCAAAAAGCTAGATTTAAAAATATCCTGAAAGGTCATCGGAGGACCTCCTTTTCTCTTCTCTATGCTCCCGGCCGGAGCCGCGTCCGTCTGCCCTGTCCTGCCTGCGGGCCGCCAATCTGCTGTCCCTGCCCATGGGGTCAGTCGTACCGCCTGCAGACCGCATACTTGGAGCAGGCAGACGCCTGCCTCCCGGGTATTTGGACTGCCATTCGCACCAGGTCCGGAAGAAATTCGTCGTACTTTACCTCCAGCACTGCCAGCTGGCCCAGGGCCGGAAGGCGCAGCAGGTTCGTGTCAAGAAAATCCACTCTTCCCAGACCCGTGCGCACATTTCTGTCCAGGGTAATACGCACATTGCCCGGCTCATACACAAAGGCCTCCCTATCGTAGCTGACTACGGTCCTCGGACGCAGCCCCTTTCCCCGCAGCTTGCTGTAAAATTCCGCGCAGAGCGGGTTCTCCTCCTCCAGAAGGAACGCATCATTTCCCCCAAGCAGCTCCTCTGCCTGCTCCTTTGCAAGGCGGGCGCTGCGCTTTCCGCACAGCCCCCGGTCCTTAAATTTTTTCTCCAGCCGGATAAAGGAGGTATCCTCCCCATAGTAGCGGAGCCGAAATTTTTCCCGCCGGTTTACCCCGCCTATCTTTTCCCGCAGAGCACTGTCATAGGGCGTATCAAAATACAGGCTTGTCACCCGGTAGCTCCCGTCCTCCCCCGCGTGGCTGTCCCGCTTAAACAGCTTTCCCAGCCGTCCGGCCAGCACCAAAGCTTCTTCAGGGCGTATCAGGTGCTTTTGCTCATGGCGCATGGCGGCGGATTGCGGCTGCCTTAGCCCCGCAGGCCTGTACTCCTGCTCCAAGCGCCTAGTCGTCATAGTCTGTATCGCCGCCATCATCGTAGTCCGTATCGCCATAGTCGTCGTAATTCGTGTCATTGCCGTAGTTCGTATCGCCATAATCCGTGTAGTGATAATCCGTCACGCCGTCATTGTCCGGGCCGTAATCCGTATCCGCGTAATCCGTCACGCCGTCATTGTTCGGGCCGTAATCCGTATCCGCGTAATCCGTCACGCCGTCATTATTCGGGCCGTAATCCGTATCCGCGTAATCCGTTACGCCGTCATTGTCTGGGCCGTAATCCGTGTCCGCGTATCCGGCTGCGCCGCCCGGCTGGCTCTGCTGGCCTGGCTGTCCCTGCCCCCCCGCGTGCCCGGGATTTGACGGCCTATGTCCTCCCTCTAAAATCCTTCCGTTTTCCGCATGTACCTCGTATTCATATTCCTGTCCATTGACGGTAAATTCCAGCTCAAAGGTGGGCGTCCCGTCGTCGTGGTCAAACTCCCGGTCCACAAAAACCGCATCCGCCGCGTTTACTTGCGCGTCAGCCAGAGCAATCTCCTTCGCCTTATCCAGAGTGATATAGTGGGACGGCCTGCCCTCCCGGCTGTAATTGGGGTCATAATCATCATCCTCTATGAGCACAACACGGGAAGCCAGCTGCTGCTCATACACCGCATTCCGGGTGCTGGTGCTCATATCCTCCATAAAATCCTTGCCCGGAAGAAGAGAGCCCGGCTCCAGCTGCAGAACGATATTTCTCGCCCCGCCGTCTACATCATCCACAAAATAACCAGCCGCATTAATTGCGGCAACCAGCTCCTCCAGCACCTGCCCGCAGGGCTTTCCGATATAATCCCGGTAGGAGGACACGATAACCTCCCCGTCCGGGTTCATTCCGTTCAAATCCGTCACTCTGCCTTCCCGGTTGTACTCAATCTGAATCTCCGGGTTTACACTCAAAAGCAGGCTTCCCGCATCCATTTCATCTGATGTCTGGGCCGCTGCTCCCTGCGCCCCGCCCCATGCGGCGGATGCCGCAGCCTGGGTCTGAACCGGTGCCTGGGATGCCATTCCCTGGGACTGACCCTGTGCCGGTGCACCTGCGCTCTGCGCCCCCGTCCCGCATCCGGTCAGAAGGACTGCCGCCATAACAGCCAGGGAAGAAACCGATGCCGCTGTACGTCTTTTCATCTTCATCATAATAATACTCCTCTCTTTTAGGTACAATGTTGTATATTCGCAAATAGCTCTTGGCTTTTCTGCCTTACACCTATAGATTACGCGCCCCCTTTTTCAAAACCAGGGTTCATGGAAAAATTTTTTGTAAAAATGTTTAGCCGTCATCGTCACCATAATCCGTATCCTCGTCCCAATCCGGCTCGTAATCCGTATCTCCATCCCGGTAATCCGTGACATCATCCGTTCCATAATCCGTATCCTCCGAATACGGCAGAGCAGAAGCAGACGGCGCTTCCGCTGCTGGGGGAACGGAGGGCGCGGCTTCCGTTTCTGCCGCTGACGGAGCGGCGGACGCGGGCGGCGCTTCCGTTGCCGGAGGTGCTGTGGGCGGCACTTCCGTCTCCGCCGCAGGCGGTGGAGCAGACGCAGGCGGCGTCTCTGTCTCAGGCAGCGCAATAGGTGTCTGCGGTGCCTCCGTCTCAGGCGGCCCCGCGGGCGCAGGCACTGTCTCCTCTGTCTCCTTCTGAAACACCGGCGCAGCCTCCGGGGTCTCCTCCGGCATCTCCCCCTCATACTCCATAATTACAATATCGAAGGGAACGCTGCCTTCCAGCTGCTTTCCCACCTGGGTCCGCAGCTCTATCCCATACGCCTCAAAAATCTCCTCCTCCGGCGCATCTATCAGAAAAGCAACCTGGCCGCCCGCAGTCAAAAATCCCATATCGAGCGCCCTGTCAATCAGCTCGTCCGCGACTAACGTCTTATCCTTACCCTTCCCGTCATAATCCGCAAGCAGGGCCTGTCCGTCCGCATTCATGCCAGACAGCCCCACCACTGTCCCCTTCCGGTTC
This sequence comes from uncultured Enterocloster sp., assembly GCA_944384065.1. Classification (GTDB taxonomy): domain Bacteria; phylum Bacillota; class Clostridia; order Lachnospirales; family Lachnospiraceae; genus Enterocloster. Next base: position 35,536 of record CALWRY010000005.1, read on the forward strand.
AAATCCATCTGCACATCCGGATTGATGGACATATAGATATGGGAATAGGTTCGAACATAGGTCTGGTAATACCCGGCTCCCAGAGTCAAGGCCAGGCAGGCAGCCGCTGCTCCTGCCGCGCCCGCCAGCACCCGCAGACGCACAGAAGGAGCCTTTTGCTCCCGCATAAGCACCACGTGTTCCACGGTCTGTCCCACCTCATACCTGAGGTTAGCCGTCCGCAGAAAACGGCCCTCCTCATCCAGCACAATGGCATAGCTGGGGCGGCATTCCATCACAATATACTTCATTTTCCTGCCACTCCTTTCATTACCTGGTACAGGTGTCCCCGAATTATCTCATAGCCATTGGTATAAATCAGCAGGAGGGCCGCCATATAGGCGCGGTGCCGCTCCAGCGTCTTTTTCTCCACCCCTGCGCCTGCTGCAAGTCTTGAAATGGGAATCCTTTTAGTCCGAAGAAATTCCTCCAAAAGCTCCGGATTCTCCCTGGCAAAGGAAATCGCCTTTTGGCAGGCCGCCAAGGTCCTCTGCTGTCTGGGACAGTTCTCCGCCACATCCTCCAGTCCCACGCCGAAGGCCTGCATCTGGCGGGTCAGCTCCGCAATCTCTGCGCGAGCAGCCTCCCGCACTGCCAGCTCCTCGCTGTGGTCTCTGTCCTCCGACAGCTTCTCCCCCAGCGTCTCCCCGCTCTCCCCCTCCGGCTCGTCCAGGGAGAGGGAACCACGGTGCCGCTCCTCTCTCCGGTGATAGTCAATCAGCCTGCTCCTTATCAGCATGGCCGCATATTTAAAAAAGGCGCCCTTGGTCCGCGAATATCCCCGAACCGCCTCATGGAAGGCAATCATGGCAATGCTCAGCTCATCGTCCTGGCCCTCTGCCGGAGGGCGCTTCAGCCACCTGGCCGTCTCCGCCCGGATAAAGGGCATATAGGTGCGGATGAGCGCGTCCGCCTCCGCCATATCTTCCTTTGCTGCATATACCTGCCGGATGATTTTGTGCTCGTCCTTCATACAGCAGACTCCCCCTTTGGTTATAGTATACGGTTCTTCTTTTTTAAAATCGGGGTCAGATGAAAAAATGCCATCCCGAATGTCGTTTCGTCCCCTTATCCGCTATGTACATTTATCCAATATAGTATTATATAAAAATTCCCCCGCTCCCGATATCGACGTTATGTAAGCATTGGGTAAAATCTGCGTAAAATTTCGAAACAGGCGTCCTGCCTATGCCATACGATAGAATAGAAAAATGCATCATGTTGCAAAAATCTATAATTCATGGCCTATATCCGTTCCAGGATCGTTGACGATGAAATGTATTATCTGCTGCTTGATGAAATTCAGATGCTGGATTGCTTTGAGGCCGTCCTGAATGGCTATCTGCGTAAAGAGAATATGGATGTATTTGTGACCGGAAGCAATGCAAAACTACTGTCTAAAGATATTGCCACCGAGTTTGCCGGCCGTGGCGACGAGGTTCATATGTATCCTTTGAGCTTTGCGGAATTTATGTCCGTATATCAGGGTGATAAATACATGGGACTATCTGAGTATATGCTTTACGGGGGCATTCCTCTGATTGTTCTGCGCGACGGTGCAGGAGAAAAGGCTACCGCATTACAAAACCTGTTCAATGAGATATATATTCGGGATATTACCAAGCGAAACCGGGTAAAAAACATGGGAGAACTGGAGGACTTGCTAAACATCCTTTCTTCTTCCATTGGCTCACTTACCAATCCGGAAAAATTAAAGAATACCTTCAAAACTGTAAAGAAATCCAGAATTACTGCAGCCACTATAAAAAATATCTGGATTATTTTGAGGACTCTTTCCTGATTGAATCCGCCCAACGGTACGACATCAAAGGAAAGGCATATATTGAAACGCCAAAAAAATATTACTTCTCCGACCTTGGGCTCCGCAACGCCAGAATCAATTTCCGTCAGTTTGAGCAGACCCATTCCATGGAGAATGTGATTTACAATGAGCTTCGTATGCGGGGCTACCGCGTAGATGTAGGCGTAATACCGATTGCAGAGAGGGCTCCGGACGGCAGGGCAGTCCGCAGACAATTGGAGGTTGATTTTATCTGTAATCTCGGCTCCTCCAGATATTATATTCAGTCAGCCTATTCACTGCCCGACGAAGCTAAGCGCACACAGGAAATCAGACCTTTTAGAAAGATTGATGATTCCTTCAAGAAAATTATCATTACCAAGGATATTGTTCAGCCATACTATGATGAATACGGTATTTTGACCATAAACATCTACGACTTCCTGCTTGACCCGGGATGTCTTGAAAAATAAAAATTCATAGCAAGTCTGCACACACCCGGCGGGAAGACAAAAGCCCCGCAAAGGCTCCCATCTGAAGGAAAACCTTTTCCTCCTCCAAAAGCGCCTTCGCAGGGCTTAAAATGCATCGCCGTCCTTACGCCTTCACCTTCGCCGCAAAATCCGCCATGGCCTCCGAAATCTTTATCTGCTGGGGACAGACCGCCTCACAGCTCCTGCATCCAATGCAGGCATCCGGGCGCTTGTCCTCCGGGAACCCTGCCAGAGCCATAGGAGCGATAAAGCCGCCGCCTGTAAAGCTGTGCTCATTGTACAGGGACAAAAGCCTGGGAATATCCAGTCCCTGGGGGCAGTGGCTGGTGCAGTAATGGCATGCCGTGCAGGGAACTGTATTTTTTAACATTCCGTCCGCAATGCTCAGAAGAGTATCCATCTCCTCCTTGTTCAGGGGCTTGTCCTCCGCGAAGGTAGCCAGATTGTCAGCCAGCTGGGCCTCATTGGACATGCCGGAAAGAATCATCGTAACCTCCGGAATGGTCTGCAGGAAGCGGAAGGCCCAGGCGGGAATTCCCTCGTCAGGCCGCAGCGCCTTTAGCCTCGCCTCGTCCTCCGCAGCCAGGCTGGCCAGCTTTCCGCCCCGCACAGGCTCCATCACCCACACCGGGATATTCCACTTCGTCAAGAGCTCCACCTTGGCCTTTGCGTCCTGGAAGGTCCAGTCCAGATAATTGAGCTGAATCTGTCCAAATTCCATGTCCTTTCCGTAGGCTGCCAGGAACCGCTCCATCACCTCCAGACTTCCGTGGGCGGAAAATCCCAGATGGCGGATGCGCCCGGCCTTCTTCTGCTCCATCAAATAATCGAAGATGCCGTATTTCTTATCCAGATAGGCGTCAATGTTCATCTCGCAGACGTTGTGGAACAGATAAAAGTCGAAATACTCCACCCCGCATTTCTCCAGCTGCTTCTCAAAAATCTCCTGCACCTTGTCCATGTTCGCCAGGTCATAGCCTGGGAACTTGGTGGCCAGATAGAAGCTCTCCCTCGGGTGCTTTTTCAGAGCCCGGCCCATGACCAGCTCTGAATTGCCGCTGTGGTAGCCCCAGGCCGTATCATAATAATTCACGCCCTGCTCCATGGCCATATCCACCATCCTGGAGGCCGCCGCCTCGTCAATCTTCGCGTCGTCTCCGCCGACGACTGGCAGACGCATAGCCCCCATTCCCAGAGCCGAGAGCTTCAAATCCTGAAATTCCTTGTAAATCATACCGCCATACCCCTTTCTTTATAATGTCCGCCGCACCTCATGCAGGCCGGCGTTATTTACCCTTTCGGAGGCAGTCTCCTGCCCCCGAAATCTCTGTTTTTATTATAAAGCTTCAAGTATGGTTTAAGTCAAGCGATTTTTCTTTTTGATGAGCTTTTGGACGGCTCTATTTTCAATGGACCGCCGTCCTCTCTCACAGCAGCCCCGTCAGTCTCCAGTATGGCAGATACACCGCCGCAGCCGCAAAATACACCAGCAGAGTAGCCGGAAGTCCGAACCTTGTCACATATCCAGAGGGGAAGTATCCGTCCGAGGCCCCCATCATCATGGAAACAGAGTGGAAGGGCAGTATGGCATGGAACGATACGCTTACAACAGCGGTGAACACAATCACCTCCGCCGGAACCTGCTCCCCGCACAAGAGCATCATTCCAGGGACGACCACGGAGAGCGTGGTCGTGTTGCTGCCCAGAAGCATGTGCAGGGCCATGCTGATTGCCACCATAATCCAGAGGTATGCGACAGAAAATTCTGACGGGAATACCCCGGAAAACAGCCCGAACACCTTATCCGCCGCCCCGCAGGCCTCCATCACCCCGCCGATAGAAAAGGCTGCTGTCAGGAAAATCAGAGTGGTTCCGTCAATCGCATTAAAATCCTTCAGCCGCAGTGTCTTTATGGCAAATAAAAGAATAACTGCCGCCAGGGTGACCAGAGTACTGTTGATTCCATGAATATCCTGGGTCATCCACAAAAGCACCGTCGCAAGGATAATCCCCGACGCTGCCTTCTCCCGTTTCGAAAAGCCCTTTATCCTCTCGCCTCTGCCCATAGAAATCGGATGTCCTGCCAGCTGCCTGCGAAATAAAAATCCGAATAACCCCACGACCAGAACGCAGACAAGGGCAGTAGGCAGAAACATCTCCCGCATCCAGATGCGGTTTGTAATCTCCGCAGCAGAAAACTCCGCCGCCACGATAATGAGCCTGGCAAGAGGCTGCGGAACCACATAAACCATGAGAAAAAACGTCAGTATAATCGCCGGCACACAGGCAAAGGCTGTATGGACCGTCCGTTCCAAAACCGGCAGTATTATTTTTTCCAGAATCCCCGCATTGGAGATTGCACGGCTGAACAGGTAAGTGACAACCAGCATGGGAAAGGTCTCCGAAAGAGGAAAGGAAAACACCTTCTGAAAACCAGCCCCGCTCACCGCGCAAAATACAGCAAGCAGGAAGACGGATGCGGGGATTTTTTTCACAATATTCGCTGACCACCAGATGATGGTTAAGAGCACTCCCGCCAGCACGCCCGACTGCCGCGCATTAAGCCCCAGCGGTTGAAATAGCAGAATGCCCAGGGGAATGAGCAGGCTTGCAGCCAGCTTCATCCCCCACACGGCATTAACAGCATCAGGCAAAACATATTTTTTCAATATTGCTTTCATGATACAGCCTCAAGCGACAGCACCTTAAACGTTCCGGACTCCTTGGCAAGCTGGCAGAGAAGGCGGCGCATTCCCTCCTCGGTTTCCTTTGCCGCCATTTCTTTTACACTGACATGGTTTAACGCAGCCATATCCATATAGCGGTGCAGGTCCTCCTCCCTGCAGCGGAGGCTGACGCGGACCGCCTCCTTCCCGGCTCCTTCTTCCAGACCCGCCTCTGCAAGGAGGGCCCGGACCGTCTCGTCCTGCATCTTCGTCAGAATCCCATATTGATGCTTCCGGCTGATGCAGATGGTATGCGTCAGAAAATCCCTATAATTCTCCTTAAGCTCCTCATCCGCAATATCTGAGGTCCGCCTCTTGACCATGGCGGCCTCCCGCTCAGCCACATACACGTCCCCGCCGGTCCTTGCCTTTGTCTCTGCCACCCGCCGGGCGCAGTCCATGCGCTTTAAAAACAGCGCCTTCATCTGCTGGTCAATCTGGTCAATTTCTTCTCTGATTTCTTCTAATGTCATTTTTCTTCCTCCCGCTTAGATGAACGTCCCCTGCCGGATTAACTCCTCCCGGATTCTGCCAATATCTGCTGTACCGTCCAAAGCCTGGCAGGCGGCAGCCACACCAGCCGCATGGCCTGTGGCAAAGCAGGTGCCCATCACCCGCACCGCCGCAAAAGCCGCCTCGTCGGAGGATACAATCCTTCCGGCTCCGTACAAATTCCCGGTGTCCGCTGACTGCAGTGCCCCGAGGGGAATATCAAGCTTCATCGCAGAATCCCTCCGGACATCGGATTTCAAAGTCCTTCCCCTGGACGAATCGCCGGCGCGGCCCATCTACTACGTAACGCTGCGGGAGCTCCTGGACTACCCATCCATCCGAGCCTTCACCCGCTATGTCACACATTACCGGTTCCCAGAGCGTGTTTGAACGCCGTACCGCTCATGCTCTCAAATCCCCATCCCAAGCCTCCGTATCAAAAACAGCGCCAGCAGGTGGGCCGGATAGAAGAGGTAGAAGCCGTACCTCCAGCCAGCCCGCCCCCGCCTTCCATTGTACAGATACACAAAAATCCCGGAGAGAGCGCCGGCGCCTTTATTCACCTCCAGCGTGGAGAGCAGCCCCAGAAGGCCAGCCGCTGCCCCCCGGCCCGCCCGGTTCTCACGGAGCCAGAAGAACGCTGCCATATACAAAATTCCCACAGCCCCGTAATCCGCCCGCAGCGCCTCCGCCGCCAGCGATCCCACAAGGACAATGCACCCAAAGGCAAAAGGATTCCTGCCCCACACGCTCCGCCTTGCCGCCTCCTCTGCCGCCCACAGAGTCATAAGCCCCAGGGCCAGCTCAAGCATCACGTTCTGCCCGTCCCAGCACACCCACTGGTTATAGACAGCCAAATCAAAGGGAATCTCCGAAATCAGGGCGAATACCCCCAGGCGAAGCAGATAGCGTCCCCGGCTTCGGGTGTGCACAACCCCCTCCGCCAGCAGCAGGCAGAAAATAGGGAAGGCCAGCCTGCCCGCCATCCGCAGCCCCCGGGCCCAGAGAACCACCATAGGCCGGTACGGCGAATCGAAGGCCAGGATATGTCCCCCATACACCAGCAGATATTCCAGCAGCACCAGCCCCACATGGTCCAGGAGCATGCTGAAGGCAGCGATGTATTTCAGGGCGCTTCCGCTAAGTCCCCTGTCTCTTCCTTGCTCCGCCTGCTTCCTGCGTCCCCGCAGCCCCTGCCCGCCGCCCCGGGGCCCCTGTTTTCCGTATAACGTATGCCTCATTCCTTTCCCCATATATCTGCGGCAGCTCCGGCAATGGCTGCCTATCCATCCGCTTTGCTTCACTATAGCACAACCCATGCGGGAAGTCCACGCCTAAGCCTGTTCCACCCAAAAAGGAGGGGGCTCCTCCTGGAAGCTCCCCTCCTCATGTATCCCGGTATTGTCTTTTCCCCGCAGGCCGCCCCTGGGCTTACTGCTCGTTCAAGATCTCTGTCATTCGGGTCTGGCAGTTATCCACCACCTGCTGTGCTGTGGCTGAACCATTTACAACCATGGGATCCATTTCCTCATTGAAAATCTCGTTGAACTGCTGGAAGGGCACAGATGTCTCATCCGCAGCCAGCTTCGGATCAATCGTTCCTACGATCTCGCTGAAGATCTTCATCTCATCCCCGAAGTTTGCGTAATTCAGCTCCGTCTCCAGAAGGCTTGTGCGCACAGGGATAAATCCGCCGGTCTCGCAGAATTTCTGCATATTTTCCGCATTCGTAATATAGTCAACTACAATGGCTGCCGCATTGGGATACTCCGTTCCCGCATAAGCAAAGATGGCATTTCCGCCCATATCGGAACCGGTCTTTCCATTCCGGATCGGCATATAGGTAACTCCCCAGTTTCCAGCCATATTCTCTTCCATGTAGGAGCAGTGCCAGCTTCCAGAGAATGTAAATGCAATCTGCTCCGCAACGAACAGAGAGTTGGTGGTTGCCGTACCGGTCAGAGCCGTATTGCAGATCAGATCCTCTTTCCGAAGATTCTCATAGAACTGAATTGCCTCCAAAACCTCCGGGCTATTCATCGTCACTGCCGTCTGATCCTCGTTCAAAAGCGCTCCGCCGTTCATATATACAAACGGAAGATACCGGTAGCCGCTGCCACCCTCCCAAATACCGCCGCAGGCATAGGGCAGATTAAACTGCTCCTTTAAGGTTCTTGCGATATCCGTCAGCTCCTCCCAGGTCCAGGCGTCCTCCACACTGGTGGGGATGCGGATGCCTGCCTCCTCAAACATGCGCTTATTGTAGTAGATGGCAATTGTATCTGCATGGTGCGGCATTGCCACTACCTTTCCGTCATAGGTGCCAGCGGACAAAAAGGCGTCTGATACATCATCCAGGCTTTCCTGGGAAATATAGGGGGTCAAATCAAGCATCACATCTGCCGCCTTAAACTTTCCAAGGCGCTGATACGTATAGCGGATTACATCGGGCCAATCATCCCCTGCCACTCGGGTATCCAGCATCTCCGGGAAATCACCCGACGGATACGTCTGGGGAACAATCTTGATTTCCGGATGATCCTTCTGAAGATTGGCGAGAAGCTCATCCCAGGCCGCCTTATCGGAAGTGGATCCCTCCCAATAGGCGATCTCAATCTCCGCTCCTTCCTCGGCCACCAGACCTTCCACCGCCCCGCCGGCCTCGCCGACGGTCTCCTCCTGCGCTTCCTGGGCGGCTGCCGCCGCTGCGGTTGTCTCCGACGCGGTTTCCCCGCCTCCGCACGCGGAAAGGCCTGCTGCCATTCCCACCGCCAATACAGCTGCTAATACTTTTTTGAACTCCTTTTTACGCATATACTGCTTCCTCCTTTTATTTTTTTCGCGTTTTCCCAATCCTCCGCTTGTCCGCAGGGACGGCAGAGGATGTAAGAGATCCGCGATTTTTTCTCCTCTATTCCACTAACCCTTAATGCCGCTGGATGCCATTCCCTGAACAAACTCCTTCTGGAAGATCAGGAATACCACCAGCACCGGCAGCGTGGATATCAGCGAAGCGCTCATCATATCATTCCAGTTCACATATTGTGCCCCATTCAGCATGGAAAGACCCAGCTGCACTGTGTAATACTTCTCATTCGATATCAGGATCAAGGGCCACTGCAGGTCATTCCAGCGCCACATAACCGTGAAAATTACCAGAACGCTGATCAGGGGCTTAACATTCGGCAGAATAATTCTGCTGAAAATGGTAAATTCCGTCGCCCCGTCAATTCGCCCGGCCTCCAGCAGCTCGTCCGGAATATCACTGATAAACTGCCGTGCCATGAACAGGCCAAATGCCTCCGCGCAGGGCGGGATGATAACTCCCCACAGCGTGTTCCGGATTCCCAGCTTCGTAGCAATGATGAAATTCGGGATCATGGTTACCTGCAGGGGGATCATCAGGGTGCTGAGCACGATGAGGAAAAAGAACTCCTTAAACCGGAACTTGTATTTTGCAAATGCAAAGCCCGCAAGCAGGTTAATGCTGACCGTAATCGCTGTGGACGTAAAGGTAACAATAAAGCTGTTCCTAAAGTACCGGCCAAAGTCCGCTCTGGACAGCGCCGTGGCAAAATTGCTCCATATGAATTCTCCTGGCCACAGCTTGGGCGGAAATTCGAAAATCTCCTCCACCGGCTTAACAGCTGTCACAAACATCCAGTAAAAGGGGAACAGCGCTACCAGCGCAGCAAGGAAAACTATCAGGAAAATACAGATCTTCATAATCATGTACTTTCTTTTGTCCATTCCCATACGACCGTTTCCTTCCATAACCTCAATCCTCCTTTTTCGCTTTCATCTGTACAACTGTAAAAGCAACCATCAGCACAAAAAGCACTACTCCTGCAGCCGCAGCTCTTCCGTAATAATTCTTCTGGAACGCCTGCTCATACACATACATTACGATGGTCTTTGTCGCATTCAAAGGACCTCCCTGTGTCATTGTGTAAATCAGGTCGAAGGATCGAAAGCTATTGATCAGCGAGGTGATTATTACAAACATATGGGTATTCTTCAAAAGCGGGAGAGTCACATACCGGAATTTCTGCCAGGTTGTAGCCCCATCAATGGTTGCGGCCTCCATCAGCTCGGTCGGGATTCCCTGCAGGCCGGCCAGATAAATTACCATATTGTAGCCGGTCTTCTGCCATATGGTTGCCACAATGATCATCACCATGGCAAAGCGCGTATCGTTCTGCCAGTTGATCCCCTCGCCTCCCAGCAGCGTGATAATATAATTAATCAGGCCCAGCTGATCCTGGAAGATCCAGATAAAAACAGTTCCCACTACCACCGTAGAGACAACCGCAGGCGCATAGATCGATGAACGGATCAGGCCGCGCAGCGGAATCTTATTATTCAGCAGTACCGCAAACAGCAGTGACAAAACCATCAGGATCGGAACCGTCACCGCGCTGTAATACACGGTATTGAACATCGACTTGATAAACACATCATCCGTAAATATGTACAGATAGTTTTCCAGGCCTATAAACTTCGGATCGCCCAAGCCATTCCATTTCACTGTGCTGTAGTAAAAAGACATGAAAATGGGAATGATCATAAATGTCAAAAACAGGATCATGTTCGGCAGAATATAAAGGTATGGCACCACCTTTATATTCCTCCAAAATGGTGTATAGCTTCCGCTCTTTTTTTCCCTCATACGCTTCCTCCTTTACTAAACCCCGCCGGCGGACTTACTCCCCATCGCGGCACTCAAATACATAGAGATGTGATGTAAAATCACCCGCATCCCCCCCGGAATTTTCCTCCGTAATTTCAGGATCCCTTACATAGGTGCCGGTAAATTCCATCTCCGGCAGGAATCCCATATTCATCAGCTCATCTCCATAATATACCTCCCCTGCTCTGCTGCAGCGGTACTGCTTCTCAGGAAGAAGCCCCGCCAGCGCTATTTTTTTCAGCTTAGGATTGGGCGACGCCAGCACCTTGAAGCAGCTGAAGATCGCGGTACGCCTGTCCTCCGACACCACCATCCAGGCAGCATTCCCCTGATGGGCAAAGGGATCCTGCAGGCGGTAAAACTTCCCAAATTGAAATACCTTTCTATATTTCTTGAAAAACTGAATCTGGCCGATGATCTGCTGCTGCTCCTCCTCTGTCATCGCATTCGGATCCAGTTCATATCCAAATGCACCGAAAAACGCCACATTTGCCCGGAAATCCAGAGGCGTGGTCCGTCTCAGCTGATGGTTCGGCACTGCGGATACATGGGCCCCTATGGATGAAATCGGATATACCATGCTGGTTCCATACTGAATTTTAATCCGCTCCACACCGTCCGTATCATCGCTGGCCCAGCACTGAGGCGCATAGTACAGCAGTCCGGCGTCAAACCTTGCTCCGCCGCTGGCACAGGATTCAAACAAAATTTCTGGAAACGCCTCTATCAGGCGCTCATACAGGGCATATACCCCCAGAATATATCTATGAAAAAACTCCCCCTGCCTGTCCGTCCCCAAGCTGGACCCGTAGGCTTCTGTAATTGTGCGGTTCATATCCCACTTAATGTAGGAAATCTTTGAATTCTCCAATATCTTCCGCATGGCCTGGAAAATATAATCCACTACCTCTGGATTGGAAAAATCCAGCACATACTGGCTTCTCCCATGGGACATGGGGCGGCCCGGGGTGCGAATCACCCAATCCTCATGCTCCTCATACAGGCGGCTGACCCGGTTCACCATCTCCGGTTCAAACCAGAGACCGAATTTCAACCCCATTGCCTCTATTTTCTTCGAGAGTCCCTCCACGCCGTCGGGAAGCTTCTCCCTGTCACTGTACCAGTCTCCCAGGGAGCTCCGGCTGCTGTTTCGCTTTCCGAACCATCCGTCATCCAGCACAAAGAGCTCTACCCCCAGTTTTTTTGCCTTCTCCGCAATTTCCAGTATTTTTTGCTCATCAAACCGGAAATAGGTGGCCTCCCAGTTATTCAGCACCACCGGCCGCTCCCGGTTTCTCCAGCACCTTCTCACCAGACGTTCGTTGAACAGCGCATGGAAATTCTGACTCATGCCGTTCAGCCCCTGGGCGGAATAAGTCAGAACCGCCTCCGGAGTCTGAAACGCGGCCCCGCTGTCCAAGATCCAGGTAAATTCAAAGGGATTAATTCCCAGACTTACGCGGGCGGTTTCAAACCGATCAACCTCCACCTGCGCCAGGAAATTCCCGCTGTACACCAGACAGAATCCATAGGCGTCCCCCTGCATTTCCGTGGTGTCCGGGCGCTTCAGCGCAAGAAATGGATTGTGCTCCGCGCTGCTCTCCCCCCGGGTGCTGGTAATTGCCTGAATTCCCTTTTCAACCTTTCTTTTTGTAATATGCCGCTCTCTTGCCCAGGATCCGTCCAGCTGCAGCATCTCAAACTCACTGTCATAAAAATCAATGGAGGCGGATAGTGCGCGGCGAAGCTTTAGGCGCTCCTCTCCATGATTGATAAACCGCGCGCTCCGGCAGATAACATCATAGTTTTCGTAGATGGTGTAGGACAGCACGAGTTCCGCCTGTATCAATTTGTCCTCCAGCACCACCTCCAGCGTGCAGGCATCCCCCGGCTCCTCCGCGTAGGTCCCCGGCAGTCCCTCCAACGGCTTCTTTCCATCAAATATTTCATGGCCCTTATAGACAAAATTTGTAATCCGGCTTCCATTCTCCAGCTCCATCTGGTAAGCAGGCTCCCGATAGTCCGTTGTCCCATAGCATGGATATTCCTGACGGATCAAATCCAGGGAAAATAAAAAGTTCTTTTCGAACGCATATGCTGTATGGCTGCATGTGCGCAGCTGGAGCCAATGCTGAAAGCTGTCTCTGTGGGTTACTCGTTTTCCAAAGTACAAATGTCCTAGCTGTCCGTTCTGCAGAATGCATAAGATGTAACTGATTCGTTTGTTTTGAAGGTGAAACTCTTTTGTCTCCTGATTGAAAATAATGTTCGGCACTTCTTTAAGCTCCTTTCCTTTATAAACGCGCGTTTATTTTTTCTGCAAAAATATATTCCGCATTTTTATTGTATACTATATACTTTATCCGTATAATTTCAATTTTCGCGTTTAAACGCGCGTTTATTTTTGACTCTAAACCTTTCCCTCTCTGTTTGCATTTACCCTCCTTTTTTAAGCATCTGCCAGATGCCGCCGCGCTAGGCAGTGAGCCCTACCCGTATTGCTGCGCGGCAGACAATCTGTTTTTCCTTTTCAATATCCAAAACTGCCCGAACTGCAATCTTGGCGATTTCCCGGACGGAAATCTCAACCGTTGTCAAGTGAATCCCCAAGTCGTCATACAGAGATACATAGTCGCATCCCATAATCCCCACATCCTCCGGAACCCTTTTGTTAAGATCCGCTGCGGCCCGCGTCGCCGCTATCGCAGTAATATCATCTGCGGCAAAGATGGCATCTACCTGATGCTCCTGCATCAGCCTCACTGCAGCTCTATACGCATATTCGCGATTAAACCCGCCATATTCCACCGGCAGCTCTTCCCGCCGGTACCCAGCCGCCTCCATCGCTTTGCAGTATCCCTCCAAGCGCTCTCTGGCTGACAAACGGTTGTCTCCGCGGATATGGCCAATCCGGGCATATTTCTTTTTCAGCAGATACTCCACTGCCAAAAAAGCTCCCCTCTCATTCTCACTGTAAATGGCCTTCACATTATCCGCCTGCTTCAGGCTGTCATCCGGGTCGATGACGACCATGTTAAATCCCTTTTCCGCTATGGCATTAATGCGCTCCATCTGGAATTCAAATCCTACGAAAACGCCTCCGCATATCTCCCTGTTCAAAAACCTATTCTCAATCTCTTCATAATCCGCTTCTGTTGAAATAACAAGAACCGAGATCATGTAGCCATATGCCTTGCTCTGGGTAATCAGCTCCGCAATCAGGCGCATAAAATAGGGAGATTCCATTCCTTTCCAGCGGTTTCCATCTCCACTATTGTCATTGGAAATGCAGAGCGCTATTTCCATGTTGCTTTTCCCCGCAAGGACGCGGGCAAACGCGTTTGGCTTGTATCCATATTTTTCAATCACACCCATGACTTTCTGCCTTGTGGGCTCAGGGACATTGGGGTAATTGTTTATAACCCTTGACACCGTACTCCGAGAAACATTCGCCAGTCTTGCAATTTCCTCACTGGTTATTTTCATAAACGCACCTCATAAACGCGTGTTCAACACTATAAGATAATAACACCATTTTTTCTTTTTGTAAATAGTTTTATGTGTATTTTTTCTAATCCATCCGCCCCCGCACCGGAATAAAACTGGCATATATATTCAAATCTATGATGCGGGCTGATAAAAGAGAGACAGCGCCGCTCTTTCCAGCAGGCACTGTCTCTCATTTCTGCGCACTTGCGCGTGCATCTAGTAGAACAGCCGGTTCACCGCGCTGAAGATACCGCGGATGGAAGACCTGGTAATATTGGAGCTCACGCCCACGCCGTAGGTCGCCTTTCCTGTGGTCTGATCCACCAGGTGGATGTAGGAGGCAGCCTGCGCCCCGGAACCGGAGGCCAGGGCGTGCTCGGAGTAATCCAGCACCTTGATCTGGATCCCGAGAGCATCCTCCAGACCTCTCTGCACCGCGTCGATGGGTCCGTTTCCAATGCCCTCGAAGGTCTTCTCCATGCCGTGATCCGTATAGGTGACCTTGGCAAGGGTTGCAAACTCGCCCTCTCCCGTCTCTGTATCTGTAATCCGGCACTTGCGGAAGTGCATGGGCTCCTTCCGATCCAGATAGTTCTTCTTGAACTCGTCCATAATCTGCTCCGGAGCCACCTCGCCCTGCTGCTCGGAGATCTTCTGGATCACATCCGCAAACTCCTTGTGCATGCCCTTGGGCAGCTTGAAGCCATAGAAGGTATCCATGACAAAGGCCACGCCGCCCTTTCCGGACTGGCTGTTGATACGGACAACCGGCTCGTATACCCGGCCGATATCGCTGGGATCGATGGGGAGATAGGGAACCTCCCAGTACTCGCTGTTCCTCTCCTTGAGGGCCTGCATGCCCTTGCTGATGGCATCCTGGTGGGAGCCGGAGAACGCCGTGAACACCAGCTTGCCCGCATAGGGGTGTCTCGGCGGAATCTGCATCTTGGTGCACCGCTCATAGACCTCCGCAATCTCCCGCACGTTCTCAATATTGAGCTCCGGGTTGATGCCCTGGGAGAACATGTTGTAGGCCAGGTTGAGAATATCCACATTTCCCGTGCGCTCCCCGTTTCCAAAGAGGGTTCCCTCCACCCGGTCCGCGCCTGCAAGAAGGGCCAACTCCGTGGAGGCCACGCCGCAGCCCCTGTCATTGTGGGGATGCACGCTCAGGATAATGCTCTCACGGTTCTTGAAATGGGTGTTCATCCACTCAATCTGATCCGCATACACGTTCGGCGTGGTCATCTCCACCGTGGAGGGCAGATTGATGATGATGGGGTTCTCCTTGGTGGCGCCCCAGGTCTCCTGGACCGCCGTGCAGATATCAAGGGCAAAATCCAGCTCTGTCCCCGTAAAGCTCTCGGGAGAATACTCCAGGCGGATCTCGGTATCGCAGTCCGCCATATACTTCTGCACCAGCTTGGTGCCAACCACCGCAATCTCCTTAATCTCCTCCTTGTCCTTGTGGAACACCACGTCCCGCTGAAGGGTGGAGGTGGAGTTGTAGATATGTACAATGGCTTTCTTGATTCCCTTTAAGGATTCAAAGGTTCTCTTGATCAGGTGCTCCCGGCACTGCACCAACACCTGGATCACCACGTCGTCCTGAATCAGCTTCCGGTCCACCAGGGTCCGCAGGAAATCATACTCGATCTGGGAGGCTGAGGGGAATCCCACCTCAATCTCCTTGAAGCCCAGCTTCACCAGGAGGTTGAACATCTCCACCTTCTCCTCCACAACCATGGGCTCCACCAGCGCCTGATTGCCATCCCGAAGGTCCACGCTGCACCAGACGGGCGCTTTCTGAATCTCCTTATCCGGCCAGGTGCGCTCCGGAAAATTCACAACCGGTACTCTCTTATATCTCTGATAATTTAACATAAAACTTTCTCCTCCATTCTGTTCACTCGCTTACATGTCCAGCCCGCGCAGGTCTCCCCGCACTCCTCAAAAGATACGGCAGTCAAAAACAGCCGCCAAAATTTCTCATACGCCCGTTACGGGCAGTCGCTCGATGACACCATAGCGGCGGACAATGAACAGAATTACATTTACTGGGCCAGCCCCATTCCCGCATCATTCCTTTGCTGTAAAATTCAAACAGTTAAATTGCAACTATTCAGGACGGCGCATCCTCTTGCCCCTGTTTTCGCGCCGTCCTGAACAATTATAAAATATTATAACACAAGCCTTTATAACTTACAAGTTTAGCCCTCGCATTTACTATTCTTTGTGGTTATTGTATGTATTCCTGCAATTTATAAAAATGGAACGGACTAAGGCTGGCATATCTATACAGCATATGCTATACTAAACGCAGCCATCCTGGTGCAAGCACAGCCATTCAGCGCTTTAGAAAGGAGAATCTTGATGCTGCGTATCTATCTAGGCCAGTTGGATAAAGCTATTTATCATCCGCCAACCTATTTTGATAACCAATATGAGGATGAATGGATAACGGATCCCTTGTCCGTTGCGATGATAAAGGACGTTGATAAATCCGACGTGATAAGCTCCCATTTAATTGACAGTCCCGTTTTGGGCCCTATTTCTACAAGAGAATTATCCGGCGGAGTAAAGACCCTGATGCTGATGGCCTTTGACAACTCCGATAAAATATTTAACGCATCTGCTTGCGGCGACAACTGTGCGAAATGGATTTTGAAAATCAGTGAGAAAAAGGATTTAACCATCAATCTCCGGCACATCATGGACTTCGGAGATGAAGCATTCACAGCAGAAATTCTCAATACTGGAAAAATTGTCCATAACATGGATGAATTTGTTTCAATCGCAGGGGAGTACGTATAGGGGCGCTATGAGAGGGAAGCATAAAATCATTGTACAGAATAATCGGCTGCATTATGAATTCGAAATAAAGCGAAACATTACCGTAATTCAAGGAGACAGCGCTACTGGAAAAACCACATTAATTAACATGCTGCGCCAGGCAGAAAATCTGGGACAATCCAGCGGTATTGATGTGCGCTGCGACGTACCCTGTCGGATATTAGAAGGGCCGCACTGGAAGCTTGTCCTGGAAAACGTAACGGGGAGTATACTATTTATAGACGAGGAAAATACATTTATCAACACGGAGGAATTTGCCTCCGCTGCACGCGGCTCTGACAATTACTTTGTGTTAATCACGAGAGAAAATCTTTATAATCTGCCTTACAGTGCGGAGGAAATATACGGCCTGCATTCCTCTGGGAAATATCAGAACACCCGAAAAGTGTACCAGGAAATGTATCGCATCTATGCAAATAATCCCTGGCTGCCTATAGATCCTGAAAAAGTCATTACAGAAGACTCCAATTCGGGATATACGTTCTTCCAGGCAATATGCAGAGAAAACGGGATAGTCTGCGAAAGCGCGGGCGGCAAATCCAATATTTTTACCCTGCTGCAGCATATCGGTCCGGAAAGAACTTGTGTCATTGCTGACGGCGCCGCGATTGGCCCGGAGATGAACCGTCTATATAAGCAGACGCAGCACCATAAGAATATTTCCCTATATCTTCCGGAATCCTTTGAATGGATTATTTTGAAATCAGGGGTAATTTCAAGAAAAGAGATTCAAACAATATTAGCGGAGCCTGAGCAATATATTGACAGTAGAGAATTTTTCAGTTGGGAAAGGTATTTTACCCGGCTTTTGACGGAAGAAACCGCTCAATCGTATTTGCGCTACAATAAATCAAAACTGAACGAAGCCTATCTGCATGATAAGCCCCGGTCTGCAATTCTTAAAAGCATAGAAGGAATCAACTTTAATAGAAACCCTCTGTAATCTTTAAAAGAGACTGTAAAAACATGCCCCATTCGGCCCCATTTTTACAGTCTCTTTTCCTAACCTTTCTGAAAATCTTCTGCCTACAGGCAGTGTCCTCTCTCCTTCATCACCCGAATCACCTGGTCCACGTACTGCTCGCAGGTCTCCATATCCGGGGCTTCCACCATCACCCGCACCACGGGCTCCGTGCCGGACTGGCGCAGAAGGATGCGGCCATTGCTTCCCAGCGCCTCCGCCACCTTCTTTGTCTCCGCCTGGACGGCCTCATCCTCCTGGGCCGCCTTCTTATCCTCCACGCGCACATTCTTTAACACCTGGGGATAGATCTCCACCTCGGAGGCCAGCTTCGCCAGGGTCTGCTTCTTCTCCAGAATCACCTCCATCACCTTTAAGGAGGTGAGGATTCCGTCCCCTGTGGTGGCGTGCTTGCTGAAAATAATGTGGCCGGACTGCTCGCCGCCCAGGCAGCGCCCGGTGGCCGCCATATTCTCGTAGACGTACTTATCGCCCACCGCAGTCTTCTCGTAGCCGATCCCCTCCCGCTCAAATGCCTTGTAGAGGCCGAAGTTGGACATCACCGTGGTCACCACCGTATTGTCAAAGAGGCTTCCCTGCTCCTTCATATACTTGCCGCAGATAAACATGATGCGGTCGCCGTCCACCACCTGTCCGTTTGCGTCCACCGCGATGCAGCGGTCCGCGTCCCCGTCGTAGGCAAAGCCCACGTCGCACTTCTCCTGGAGCACGAATTTCTGGAGCTCCTCAATATGGGTGGATCCGCAGTTTTCATTGATATTTAAGCCGTTTGGATCATTGTGGATCACATGGGTCTCCGCACCCAGGGCGTCAAATACATTCTTAGCAATGGCGGAGGCGCTTCCGTTGGCGCAGTCCAGAGCCACCTTCATATTCTTGAAGGAGCGGGTGGCGATGGAGATGAGGTAGCCGATGTAGCGGTTCCTGCCTGCGGCAAAATCCACAGTCCGTCCGATGGCGTCCTTCTTTGCCAGAGGAATCTCTCCCATAGCGCCATCCAGATATGCCTCAATCTTCTCAATCACAGATTCCTCCAGCTTCTCTCCCCGCTCATTGATCACCTTGATTCCGTTGTCATAGTAGGGATTGTGGCTGGCGGAAATCATAATACCGCACTGAAACCCTTCGGTGCGCACCACATAGGACACGCTGGGGGTGGTGGTCACGTGGAGAAGATACACATCCGCCCCGGAGGCCGTGAGGCCCGCAACCAGCGAATACTCAAACATGTAGCTGCTCCGGCGCGTATCCTTGCCGATCACAATGCGGCAGCGCTCGTCAGGAGCTTCCTGGCTGTAATACCAGCCCAGAAAACGCCCCACCTTGTAGGCATGCTCCACCGTCAAATCCACATTAGCCTCCCCGCGGAAGCCGTCCGTTCCAAAATATTTTCCCATCTTACTCATTCCTTTCACAAATACTCCGTCAAAAATCCGTCCTCACTCCCACAGCCCCTTCACCCTAAGGGCCGCAAGATATCTCCCCAGCGCATCCTGCCAGGCGGGCAGGCGCTCAAACCCATTTTCCGAAAGCTTCTCCTTGCTCATGCGGCTGTTAAAGGGCCGTTTCGCCTTGGCGGGAAATCCCGAGGAATCCACCGGCGTCACCTTCACATCCTTCATGCCTGCCTGGCGGAAAATCTCGCAGGCAAATTCATACCAGCTGCAGATCCCCTCGTTGGTGGCGTGATAGCGGCCGTATTTCTCTGTCTGAATCATGTCCGCCAGCAGGCGGGACAGATCCGGGGTGTAGGTGGGGGAGCCGATCTGGTCGTCCACCACGCTCACCGCGCCTCTCTCCGCTCCGAGCCGCAGCATGGTCCGCACGAAGTTCTTTCCGTAAACTCCAAATACCCAGGCGATCCGCACGATAAAGTACTTGTCAAGGGCCTGCTCCACGGCAAGCTCCCCCTCGTACTTGGTCCGTCCGTACACATTGAGAGGCTCCCTGGGATCATCCGGCTCCCAGGGCCGCTCTCCCTGGCCGTTGAACACATAGTCCGTGCTGATGTACATCATCTTGATGTCCAACTCCCGGCAGACCCGGGCCACATGTTCCGTCCCCTCGCTGTTGATTCTCCGGCAGAGCTCCGCGTTATCCTCCGCAGCGTCTACTGCAGTATATGCGGCGCAGTGAATAACTGCGTCCGGCCGCTCTGCCGAAATCACCCGCCTGCAGGCTTCGGCGTCGGTGATATCCATGTCCTCCACGTCCACTCCGATGCCCGTAATTTCGCGGGATGCGAGTTCCGCCATCAGATCCTGGCCCAGCTGTCCCTTGGCCCCGGTCACCAGTACTCTCATGCCTTCTCTCCTTCCTCCAGGCGCTCGCCGTACATCTTGTCAAAATAGCTGCTGTACGCCCCGCTCAGGATGTTCTTCCACCAGTCCTGGTTGTCCAGATACCACTGAATGGTCTGGCGGATGCCCGTGTCAAAGGTATACTTGGGCTTCCAGCCAAGCTCCGTCTCAATCTTTGTGGGGTCAATGGCATAGCGCCGGTCGTGGCCCGGCCGGTCCGTCACAAAGCGGATCAGGCTCTCGGGCTTCCCAAGCTCCTTTAGAATGGTCTTCACCACATCCAGGTTGGTGCGCTCATTGTGGCCGCCGATGTTGTAGACCTCCCCCACGCGGTCCTTGTGGATCACCCGATCAATGGCCTCGCAGTGGTCAGACACATGGAGCCAGTCGCGCACGTTCTCCCCGGTGCCGTAGACCGGAAGCTCCTCGTCCGCCAGGGCCCGGCTGATCATCAGGGGAATGAGCTTTTCCGGGAAATGGTAGGGGCCATAGTTGTTGGAGCACCGGGACACAGTCACCGGCAGCCCGTAGGTCCTGTGGTAGGCCAGGACAAAGAGATCCGCGCTGGCCTTCGAAGAAGAATAGGGGCTGGAGGTGTGCAGGGGCGTCTCCTCCGTAAAGAAGAGGTCCGGACGGTCTAAGGGCAGATCCCCGTAGACCTCGTCCGTGGACACCTGGTGATAGCGCTTGATGCCGTAGGTACGGCAGGCGTCAAGCAGGGTGGTGGTTCCCATCACATTGGTGCGCACAAAGGCCTCCGGATCCGTGATGGACCGGTCCACATGGCTCTCCGCAGCGAAATTCACCACCATGTCCGGCTTCTCCTTCTCGAACAGGTCAAAGATAAAGGTCCGGTCCGCGATATCCCCGCGGACAAAGCGGTAGTTGGGCTTATCCTCTACCGGCTTTAGATTCTCCAGATTTCCCGCATAGGTGAGCAGATCCAGATTGATGATCGTATACTCCGGATATTTATTCACCATGTGCTGCACAAAGTTGCTTCCTATAAAACCGGCGCCCCCGGTCACGATAATCTTCATAGCTTTCCTCCGTAAAATTCCTGTCAGGCTTTTCCCCGGCAGTTAAAATTCCTGATTGTGGAGCTTGTCCACATATTTTCCATCCAGAATATCCTTCAAATACTTGCCGTACTGATTCTTCTTGAGAATTTCGTAAGTCTCAAGCACCTGCTCCTTCGTAATCCATCCCCGCAGGTAGGCAATCTCCTCCAGGCAGGCAATCTTGCGATGCTGATGCGTCTCCACGGTCTTCACGAAATTGGTGGCCTCCACCAGGGACTCATGGGTTCCGGTATCCAGCCAGGTGAAGCCCTGTCCCAGCAAAATCACGTCCAGCTCCCCGTTTTCCAGATAGATGCGGTTCAAGTCCGTGATCTCCAGCTCTCCTCTGGCGGATGGCTTTAAATTCTTCGCGTACTCCACCACCCGGTTGTCGTAGAAGTAGAGGCCGGTCACGCAGTAATTGGACTTGGGGTGAGCCGGTTTTTCCTCGATGGAGATCGCCTTCCCCTCCCTGTCAAACTCCACAATGCCAAAACGCTCCGGGTCATCCACATAGTAGCCGAACACCGTGGCTCCCTTCTCCTTGGAGGCTGCGGCCCGCAGGCGCTTGTTTAAGCCCTGGCCATGGAAAATATTGTCGCCCAAGACCATAGCCACGGAATCCGTGCCGATAAAGTCCGCGCCGATTATAAATGCCTGGGCCAGTCCGTCGGGACTGGGCTGCACCGCATAGGAGAGGCGGATGCCGAATTGGTGCCCATCCCCTAAAAGCGCCTCGAACCGGGGCGTATCGTCCGGCGTGGAGATAATCAGAATGTCCCGGATCCCCGCGTTCATGAGCACGGACAGGGGATAGTAAATCATCGGTTTGTCATAAATCGGAAGCAGCTGCTTGGATGTCACCTTTGTCAGCGGGTACAGGCGGGTACCGCTTCCTCCGGCCAGTATAATTCCCTTCATTCATTTCCTCCTGGTAAAAGGCGCACAGCGGCCCCTCGCTTAAGGCCGCGCCCTGTATTCTTTGTCCCATGATACCACACTAACGCTATTTTTTCAAATATTGCGGAAATTATTTCGATATAATTAAGATTCCCGCCATCCGGACAATTGCTTTTTGCGCGGGCTGCCGTGCCTATCGGAAGCCGCTCATAGCGGGAAATCAAAAACAGGCGAGAACGGATTCTATCCATATCCCGCCTGCTTATTAAAAAACGAAGGCAAATTTATGTCCGGTTCACAGAACACCGCGCTCAATCCAGCATTCCTTCCGCATTAAACTTCATTGGCTCCGGTCCGCTCACATAGCTGATGCCGTCAATATCCTTTATCGTCTCATATAGGGGCTCCGACACCTGAATTTCTCCCAGGCACAGGGTATTCTTGATGCGGACCACCCGCGCTTTCTTATAATCCAGGTTATGGCAGCAGCGGATGCACATAAGCACCGCCTCTTTATCTGTGTTCACATACATAGGAATCGGACAGGCATCCATAAGCCCGGTCGTCAGCGTATTGGTCCAGGTAACCTCCCAGTCCACATCATTTAAGCATCTTCTGGTGGTCACATCCGCAGCGCCAAGCCCCGCTCCATTATGGTGGGCCTCCGGAGTAATTCCCCTGATAAACAGCTTGCGGAGGTTCAGCGTATCCCCAAATGTATGGGTAATATTTCTTCCTGTCACATTCGGATCATGGCCATTGCCGCTGATATTCTTTCCTATCTCATCAATAATCAGAACATCAATATCGTCAAATTTGAATTTCGCCATCTTTTCCTTTGCAATCTCCAGAAGGCGGGCATCCGTCTCCATGAAATCGTCCCTCCCGCACACCTCAATATTGCAAATATCATCGTATGCATTCTGAACCACTCCCACCCCAAAAGCAAAGGGGCAATTCTTCAGGAACTTTTCCGCCACCGGAGGAATCAGCTCCGTAAAACGGTGAAATCCAAAGGAATGGAACATACTTGCACCCTTATGCTTGGCAATGCCGATGGCCAGCATCTTTGCAAGGCCGCTTTCATGAGGTCCCCTGAAATCCGTATGGGGCTTTACTTTATTGAACACGACAATCCCATCGGATTCATATGCATATTTGTCACAGTACAGCGGAATGCCGTTGAGCGTATCGTACTGCGTCACTTCCATGGATGACAAAATGGGCACGCCCATGGACTCCTCCGTAATATTATACCCCTCCAGCATTTCCAGCTGTCCCTCTGCGGTAGCGCCCCCATGGCTTCCCATAGAAGGAATGATAAATGGCTCAGCGCCCCAGCTTTTTAATGTATCGCAGATAGTCCGGAGCATAACATCCATGTCCGGAATCCCCCTGCTTCCCGCTGTGATGCAGATTCTCTTGCCTTTATAGCCTTCCTTGTTTTCTACCTTTTCCAGCTCTGCCAGCATATGTCCCCTGATATCTTCAATTTTTGCTGTGTCATAGCTCTGCCGGATAGTCACCATATTAGGGATAGGGACCAGCTCCATTCCCTGAATCGGTGTGTGTATCTCAGGAAATTGAATAAACATACTGCATACTCCTTTCCAAAACATGCTCAGGGCTTACGCCATTCCCATTGCGTAAAACAGGGCAATCATAAATGCCAGCGTCACAAGGGGAATCACGCAGGTTGTAATAAATACCGGGAAGTAAGAATGCTTGTGGTCATTCTCCGTTACATTTAGAACGGATACTACCAGGCCGTTATGGGGCAGGGAATCAAGTCCCAGGCTTGCCAGTGCGCAGACCCTATGCATAGCTTCCAGATTTACTCCCATGGGCACAAAATATTCTTTAATAATGGGCAGTACAATTCCCATACCTCCGGATCCGGAACCGCACACGCCGGCCAGAAGTGTAACCGCGATACCCGATGCAATCAGAGGGCTTCCTCCAATGCCGGTAACCGCTGTGATCAGCGTATCGAAAGCCGGCGTCATCTGAACCAGGGAGCCAAAGCCTACCACTGCAGATGTATTAAACAGAGATCCGGTTCCATCCTTCGTTCCATCATTTAAGTGTTTCCAGATATCCTTCCACGGAATCTGCCTGCAATAGAAAATAAGGGCGGAAATACATCCGGTAAACAGGGCCAGCTCCGCCGTAAACTTAAATACGTTTAACGTAACCAGAAGGATAATCATGGGGATCAGGGCAATGATAACACTGGGCAGCTCCCGTCCCTCTTTGAGAGCAAGTGTCTGGCGATCCTTCTCCGTCATCTCAAAGTGCTCGCCTTTCTCCTTGCTGCGCTTTGCGTACCAAATCATAAAGGCAAATACTAAAACAGCCTCAAAGACTGCGGAAATCATACCGGGAACAAAGGCCGCCGTAGCCGGGGTTCCCAGAATCTGCCCGGGCATCAGGTTCTGAATCTGAGGAGATCCGGGCATCATACATGCAAATGTACCTGCACCGCAGAAATACACCGCAGGAATCAGCGTCCTGGAAATATCGCCCCTCTTGAACAGGGAAACCATCAGCGGATACAGTGTGAACATACAGACGAATACAGAAACGCCGCCGTAAGCCAAAACCGCACCGGCCACCATAAGGGAGGGGATAATAAACTTATCACCAAGCTTATCAATGATCGCCTGGGCAATTGCGTCCGCCGCTCCGCTTATGTCCGTCAGCTTTCCAAACAATGATCCGAGTACGAAGATAAAGAAGAATTGGCCAAAATACCCAGCCAGGCCATTCACATACGTTGTTGTCATCTGCTCAATCGGGTTGAGCCCTGCCGTGATAAGCAGGAAAATGCCCGAAATAAGGGCGGCAAAAAAAATCGGCACGCCGCGGAAGCAGAAGAAGATCAGTAACCCTAAACTAATTAATACAAATAGTATTCCCATATGCTTTCCCTCCAGCTAAAATAGGCGCAGTATTTTTACTGCAAATGATCTATAATTCTTTCCCTGATCCCCTTTCTCGTTAATTTTTTAACTTATTTTCGCCTCCTTTTACTCATATTCAATCGACATGCATTCCGCCATACTTGTGTACAAGAAACCTCTCTCCAAAAAATTTTATAGCATAGCAATCAATGTATCTTTTTTCTTTTGGGTAAATCAGTTGAATTTTTATAGATCCAATTAAGTTTTATAAGCTAATCTTACCACTCATTCCGTAATTTGTAAACTGTTTATTATGCAATTTTATTATTTTTTTGTGTTTCCTTTTTATGGACATACAGGCATTCCCCTGTTATAATTATATCAGTCTGCAGCCTATCAATCTTAACAGACGGAAAGTGTGCATTTTATGATTATTACAGAAAAAGAGCTTAAAAAAGAATATGGCTTTAAGGATAGTCTCCCCGTCCAGGACGCGGTTATCCAGCAGTTTCTCATTGTTATCCAGGATCTGCCCCGCCGGGGCGGCCTTGCGCAGCTTATCATAAAGCGGGCGGCCCCTGTGCTGATGCTGATTCTGTTTTTCGCCTGCCTTGTTTCCGGCCTTTATAAAGGTTTTCATCAGACCCTCCTCATGTTTCTGGCAATCCTAGTTTTCACCTGCGCATCTCAGACATTTCCGGGAATCCGTCAGATATGGGGTTCTTCCGGCATCAAGTACGATTTTCGCAGGCACAGCGGGCACTTTCTCCTCTGCACCGGCGTGTGCACGTTGAAAAATATGGAAGCTAAGAAGCTTTCTCCCTCCATTTATTCCGCCAGAGTGCGCCTCTCCTCGGGCAAATATCTGGACGCCGTCCCCTTTGCCAAAAAACACTGGGACGAAATCCCTGCAGGAGGCAGGGTCTTTGTCGTTGCTGCAAACGAAGGGAATTCCTTCTGCTTTTTCGGTCTCCCGCAGCCTGTGCTTCAAATATCATCTTCCAAAAACCAGGAAGATTCTCCCATACGCGCACACGCCCTGCGCCCCATTGGCGCAGAGGATCTGCCAAAGATTCTGGCGGCGGAAAAGGAGCGGATCCGAATCCGCCGTCATCTCTATCTGAAAAATCAGCTTCTTTTTATCGGAGCCTCGGCAGCCTTCCTCGTTTTTCAGATATTTCGCCTTAACTCAGGCGGAATTATGCTGGGCGCCTTTATGCTCTTGGCCTGCTGCGCCGTACATATTTCGAATTATGCCCAGGACAAAAGCTTCCGGAAATCGCTTCGGGGAAAGAAGGAACTTTTTTGCGCAGATGCCACCGCCCACTCCTGCTTGGATGGAACGCGTGATGCCGTGGCCTTCAAGGACACGGAAAACCACGTCCTTTTTACTTCCCGGCTGCGGGATGATATTCACTGGTTCAGGGACGGGGACCGCGCACTGTTGGTATACTATAATCCGCAAAAGCCTACCGCCTATAAAATCACCATTTGACGTATTTATCCTCCGACGCCTCAGATCTTCCGGAGCAGCATCGTAATCCCCAGGCTCACAAGCCCGCTGGCTGCCAGATACCAGATGGTCGTTATATAGGATCCGCCCGCGTCATATAAAAGTCCGCCGATAGTCCCTCCAAAGGAGGCAAGCAGAAGATTCAGGTTCATCACGGAGAAGTTCACCGGATAGTGCGTCGGGCCGTAAGCGGAGTTTACATAGGCCGATATGCTGGGATTTAATCCGCCGTAGAAGAAGCCGCTGCAGATAAATCCCGCAATCACCAGCGCAAGGCTTGATCTTCCCAGAGCTCCCGCAAGAATAAGCGCGGAAACCGTAAAGCCCACGCCTACAGAGAGCATGGTAATCCGCCGGCCCTTACGGTCAAACAGCGTTCCGAAAAATACCCGTCCGATGCCGTTGAAAATAGAAATCAGCCCTGCCACCGTGGCGATGGTTCCCTCCGCTGTCCCCGGCCCCGCCTCCCGGGCAATACCGCTGGCCTGCCCGATTAAAGCCATACCCGCGCCGCCCATGCAGATGGTCCAGCAGAAAAAAATCCAGAAACTTGGCCGTCTAATCATTAACCGGGTGTCAATATCCAGTCCCGCCTCCCGGACGCGTTTTTTTCCTCCGGAAAGTCGTGAAAGAAATGCGCGGTCTTCATCCCCAGGTCTGTCAAAGAATAGGCCGCATACAAGAAAAATCACCGCAATCAGGATGCCGAACACCACAAAAGAGCTGCGCCAGGCCTCAACTCCCTCCCCCGACGGGGTAAAGGCCTGGTAAATCTTGCCCACAAAGAAGGAGCTGAACCCAAAACCCATAAGCAGAATTCCGGAAATCATTCCCTGCTTATCCGGGAACCAGGCGCTCATACTGCTCAAAACCGCATTGTACACAAAGCCCGACGCAAAACCGCATAACATCCCGTAGCCCGCATAGAGCACTGCGGGCGAATTTGCCCGGCTGGCAATAAAAAAGCCTGCCAGAAACAGAATGCCGGACCCCCACACCGCAAGGCGCACAGGGAGCTTCCCGGCTGCCATGCCTCCCACCATGCACCCCAGGCAGAAAAACATCATGCAGATGGTGAATGTCATGGACAGCTGCGCTTTGCTCCAGGATGTGAAATAAGCGCCGATTGGCAGAGAGAGCACGCTCCAGGCGTACACAAGGCCGGCCAGCAACAGCATAACAAGGCCCAGAACCGCGTAAAAGGATCGATTACGCTTCATACCAGATTTGCCCTCCTTCTTCCTTTTCTTCAATCAATTTTCTCTTCTTCAGATAATCAATATGGGACAGGCACTCCCCCAAGGCGAACCATCGCTGGGCAGGCGGAAAATCGTCCCAGCCTGCGGCACGTATCTTCCAGGTCATATTGCCTGCAATATCGTAGAGCCGCGCCCTTCCCAGGCTCTCAATCACCTGGCGGCACTCCTCCAGACGCCTCTTATGATGCTCCTTTAAGGCCCGGATGCGGCCATGGAAATCTCCCGGCTGCCGGTGCCCCGGGAGGGGAATCGTCACCTCATATTTATCGATCACATCCAAACTTTCCAGATAGGATCCCAGCGCGTCAGGCAGCGCCTCCCAATCCGTAATGTTGGGGGTAATGTCAAAGAGCACATGATCTGCCAGTATCATAGCCCCTGTTCCCAGGATGGAAAAACACATCTGTCCCGGCGTGTGTCCCGGCGTGCTGATCGCCTGCAGCCTGTAGGGACCGGCCTCTATCACATCCCCCTCCTTTAAGCAGGTATAACCGTTAAAGGATTCGTCCGCCGCCATGGTCCGAGAGGGTGTTGCCGCCAGCATTTCTCTGATGAGCTGTCCCGCAATCCCATTTTTCTCAAGACGCTTTACCCGGTGGACATGCACCCCTTCCACATCATTCATAAACCTCCGGTCTGCCTCCCCGATATACACCTTATTTGCCGGACGGACTAGATCCGGCGCCAGGCCTGTATGATCCACGTGCAAGTGGGTGAGCAGAATGTCCGTGTCATCCATAGAAATTTGAAGGCTCCTAAACCCCTCTGTCAGGGCTTCCCTGCAGGCCTCAAGGCGGAACCCCGTATCGATCAGGAGGTTTTTGTTCCCTTCTCCCCGTATCACATAGCTGTTCAGTTCCTTTAACGGATTCCCCGGCAGGGGAACCGGAATCCGGTAGATGCCGGGAAGAACCTCCACAATTCCCGTCCACTTCTTTTCCTCATGCTGTCTTTCTTCCATAATGTGCTCTCCTTATGATGTCCAAACGCGCCCGTCCAGCGCAATGCCGGAAAAGGGCAGCTCCGGTTTCCCAAAGCTGCCCCTTCCTCTCTGTCTGCAAAATGATTGCCGTCCGGACGGCAGTCACATGAACTTATTTCTCCGGAAGCTTGTCCATCTCTTCCATAATCGCGGGGATTACCTTGTACAGGTCGCCCACGATGCCGATGTCGGCGATATCAAAGATGGGTGCGTTCTCGTTGGTGTTGATGGCCACGATAAGTCCGGAGTTCTGCATACCGGCCACGTGCTGGATAGCGCCGCTGATGCCGCAGGCAAAGTAAATCTTCGGCTTTACAGTGGTTCCGGTCTGGCCTACCTGGTAAGCATGGTCAATCCAGCCTGCGTCCACTGCCGCTCTGGAGGAAGCGATGGTGCCGTGGAACTTGTCCGCCAGCTGCTTTAAGAGCTCGAAGCCCTCGGGCTTTCCAAGGCCCATGCCGCCGGATACGATAACCTCGGCGTCCGTAAGAGATACCATCTCTTTGGCGCTCTTTACTACCTCCAGCACCTTGGTGCGGATGTCGCCGTCGGCAAAGGATACCTTTAAGTTCACCAGCTCGCCCTTCTTTCCAGGGGTTCTCTGAGCCTTCTCCATAACGCCGGGGCGAACCGTAGACATCTGGGGTCTGTGGTTGGGGCAAACGATGGTAGCCATCAGGTTGCCGCCGAAAGCGGGACGGGTCTGCTTGATGCCCTTGGTCTCCGGATCGATCTCCAGCTTGGTGCAGTCTGCGGTCAGACCGGTGTTGCACTTCACGGCCAGGCAGGGCCCTAAGTCACGGCCAATGTGAGTTGCGCCTAAGAGCACGATCTCCGGCTTATACTCTTCAATCGCCTCATAGATAGCCTTGGTGTATCCGTCGGTGGTGTAGTGAGCCAGCTCGGGAGCGTTGGCATAGTACACCTTATCTGCACCGTATTCATAGAGCTCGTCCACAAGCCCGTCTACATTGCTTCCGCAGAGAACCGCGCACAGCTCGCAGCCAACGGCCCCGGCCAGCTTCTTGCCCTCGCCCAGAAGCTCAATGGCTACCTGCATCAGCTTTCCGTCTCTCTGCTCCGCAAATACCCATACGCCGTGGTAAGCGCTCAGATCCTTTGCTCCGGTCTCCTCCTCTGTCTTCTCAATGGCTCCAAACGGACAAACCTCCACGCACTGGCCGCATCCGGTACAAGCCGTGCCGATAACCGCCAGCTTTCCTTCCATGGTGATTGCTTCAAAGGGGCAGCTCTTCACGCACTTGGTGCACCCCTTACATTTATCTTTTAATACCTGAACTGCCATTGTAGTCTTCCCTCCTCATTTCTATTACAGTAAGTGCTTCTCTACTAACTTTCCTACCAGGGCGCCCGCCATCTCATCGATGGTTCCGGACAGCATCTCGCCCTTGCCCTTCTGAGGCGGCGTGAAGGAGCGGAACACCTGGGTCGGGGAAGCGTTCAGGCCGCAGTCCGCGGGATCCAGCTCTACATCCTCATGGTTCCACACGGTGATTTCCTTCTTGTAAGCGTCAACGATGGATCCAACAGACATGTATCTCGGCTCATTTAATTCCTTTACGCAGGTCAGCAGGCAGGGAGTCTTTACCTCGATCACCTCATAGCCATCCTCCATCTGGCGCTGTACGGTCACCTTGCCGTCGCCCATCTGGATATCCTGCACATAGGTCACTACCGGAACACCCAGTCTCTGTGCTACCTGAGGTCCAACCTGAGCCGTAT
>CALWRY010000006.1 GCA_944384065.1 uncultured Enterocloster sp.
AAGCTTAGCCCCCCACTGGCTGGTTATGGTCATCTGGGTGCTGGCGTGAAGCTCCATGCCGGGGAAATGCTCCCGCATCACCCGCAAAGCCCCCAGATCCTGGACGATCACCCCGTCCAATCCCTGCCGGTAAAAGGGCGTCATATAGTCTGTGAGCTCCGCCAGCTCCTCCTCCTTGAACAGGGTGTTCACCGTCATGTACAGCCGCCGCCCGTGTAGGTGGACAAAATCAATGGCCCCCAAAAGCCCCTCCTCGTCCGCGTTCTCCGCGTAAGCCCTGGCCCCAAACCGGGGGCCTCCCATATAGGCGGCATCCGCGCCAGCCGCCACCGCTGCCCGCAGGCAGTCCAGGGATCCTGCCGGAGCCAGAAGCTCCGCCTGTCTCTTCTCTCTCATCGCCAATCTCCTTTTTTGCTGGAGCATACACGCTCTAAAGCGCAAAAAGATGCCTCAGGCAAAGCCATGAGACACCCCCGTTTCAACGTTTCAACAAGCGGTTCCGTCGGCAAGTAAAAACGCCCCGCCCAGCGTTCCTGCAGCCAGCCTATCTGCGTCCATCCCTGTGGCCGCCTGCCTTCTCCGCAGCTGCCAGCGCTCTGCGCACCAGAGCCTCATTGGCCGCCGCAGCCTCCTGCTTGGCCTGGCCAAAGCCGCTTACCTGCTCCGCAGGCTTCTTATCCGCTTCCGCCTGCCGCTTCTCTGCTTCCGCGCGCAGCCTTTCCGTCTCCGCCTGCCGCTTCTCTGCTTCCGCACGCAGCCTTTCCGCTTCCGCCTGCCTCGCTTCGGCCTCCGCCCGCAGCTTCTCCCGCTCCGCCTCCAGGGAGGCGGCCTTCTTCTGCAGCTGCTCCAGCTCTCTCTGCCTCTCCTCCAGATCCTTCAGCACGGCCTCCAGCTTCATCTGGGTTCCCACCAGCTCGTGCTTTAAGCTGTAGGTCTCCTTCTCCATGGCGTCCCGCTCGCTCACCGCCCTGTCGGCCTCCTCCCGGGCCTTAAAATAATCGTCCGCCACATTCAGTCCCAGCATCGCCATCTGATAATCGCTGTTCTGCTTGCCAAAACCAGGAATCTTCCGCATCGCCGTCAGCTTCTCATTCACATAGCTGGCTGTCTTCTGGAGATAGGCCTCGCCCTCGCTTCCCGTCAGGGTGTAAATTTTACCATCTATCAAAACCTGTGCATAATTTTTCGTATCCATCGTCTTTCTCCCGTATCTTCATTGTAACATACGAACGCCCAAGTCACAACCCCGGCATACGCCCTTTTCCTACGCCTGCTCCGGCATGGCAATTCCCAGATGCCGGTAGGCGGCCGGCGAGACCGTCCGGCCCCTGGCCGTCCGGTTTAACAGGCCGTTCATAAGAAGGTAAGGCTCATACACGTCCTCCAGGGTTCCCGCGTCCTCCCCCAGGGCTGCGGCCAGGGTGTCAAGCCCCACCGGGCCCCCGGAGAATTTCTCAATAATGGTGAGAAGGATGTTCCTGTCGTTCTGATCCAGTCCCAGCTTGTCCACATCCATGATGTCCAGGGCGAAATCCGTCACCTCGCGGGTAATCCTCCCGTCGTACTTGACCTGGGCAAAATCACGCACCCGCTTGAGCAGACGGTTGGCCAGCCGGGGCGTGCCCCGGGATCGCCTGGCAAGCTCCATGGCCCCGCTCTCCTCCATCTCCACCCCCAGAATGCGGGCGGAATTGAGAATAATCGTGGCCAGTTCCTTAGGGGTGTAAAATTCCAGCCTCTGCACCACGCCGAACCGATCCCTTAGGGGCGCAGTGAGAAGTCCTGCCCTTGTGGTGGCCCCCACCAGGGTAAAATGGGGCAGCTCCAGCCGAATGGATCGGGCTGTGGAGTCCTTCCCCAGCATAATGTCAATGGCAAAATCCTCCATGGCCGGGTAGAGAACCTCCTCCACCTGCCGGTTCAGCCGGTGGATCTCATCCACAAAGAGCACATCCCCCTCCTGGAGATTGTTGAGAATAGCCGCCATCTCCCCGGGCTTCTCGATGGCCGGCCCGCTGGTCACCTTCATCCGGGTTCCCATCTCGTTGGCGATAATCCCCGCCAGGGTGGTCTTTCCCAGTCCGGGCGGCCCGTAAAAAAGCACATGGTCCAATGCCTCTCCCCGGCTCCTCGCCGCCTCTATATAAATTTTCAGGGTGGACTTAAGCTTTTCCTGCCCCACATAGTCCTTCAGATACTGGGGCCTCAGCGTGGCCTCTATGGGCACGTCCTCCTGGGTCACATCCGTCGTAATCATCCGCCGCTCCATACTTTCCGTAAACCTCTGCTATCATAAAAATGTCAAATACTTCAGCGAAGCCTTCAGCACATCCTCCGCCGTCATATCTTCCCTGCTCTCAACCCTGCGCACAGCGCCTGCGGCCTCCCCCTGGGTGTATCCCAAGGCCACCAGGGCCTCCACGGCCTCCTTTCTAGCCTCGTCAAGCCCTGCCGCCGGCAGCGCTTCCCCGCCCGGCGCGCTCTCTCCCAGAGCATACAGGGAGGCCTCCAGGGGCATCTTATCCTTCAGATCCAAAATCAGCCGCTGGGCCGTCTTGCTCCCCACTCCCGGAGCCTTGGAGATGGCCTTCACATCCCCTGCCAAAATAGCGAGCCGCAGAGCGTCCGGCTTCATAGCCGATAAAATTCCCAGCGCCGCCTTGGGGCCGATGCCGCTGACCCCTAAAAGCTGGCGGAACATATCCCGGTCCTGCTTGTGGAGAAAGCCGTAGAGCGTCATGGCGTCCTCCCGGACCTGAAAATAGGTATGGACCAGAATCTCCTCCCCAACCCTTGGCAGCTCGTCCAGAAGAGAGAGGGGGACGTGGACCGCCAGCCCCACAGGCCCTGCCTCCACAATGATCCGGTCCTCCTCCACCGCGCTGAGTCTTCCCTTGACATATGAAATCATCCGCTTCTCTCCTGTCTCCTCATACTGTCCTCCATCATAGCATAGAGCGCCCGCCAATGCAAGGCTTCGAACACACATTCTGTCTGTGCCTCTTGCGCCCCTGGGGAATCTGCGATAAACTAACGGGGAGAAAGGAGAATCCGCACATGAAAACCATCAAGCATCCCATCGCCTTTTCCCCGGCCTATCCCTTGGAGCGCATTGCGCCCCGGGAGGACCTGCTCTTTTTTGACATTGAGACCACCGGCTTTTCCGGCACAAGCTCCCAGCTCTATCTCATCGGCTGCGTCTACTTCGACGGCTTTGGCTGGAGGCTGATCCAGTGGTTCGCGGATACCCGCGGCTGCGAGGCCCAGCTGCTTGACGCCTTTTTCTCCTTTATGAAGGACTTCCGGGTGCTGGTCCATTTCAACGGCGACGGCTTTGATATCCCCTATCTCTTAAAATGCTGCAGCCGCCTGGGCCTCTCCCATTCCTTTGACGGGATAGAAAGCCTGGATATCTACAAAAAAATAAAGCCCCTGCGCTCCTTTTTGGGGTTAGAGAGCATGAAGCAGAAGGCTGTGGAGGCCTTTCTCGGGGTGAGCCGGGAGGATGTCTACACCGGGGGAGAGCTCATCGACGTCTACCGCCGGTATCTATATACCGGGGACGAAGACCTTCTGCGCCTTCTCCTCCTCCACAATGAGGACGACTTAAAGGGCATGCCCGCCATTCTCCCCATATTGCACTATCCGGACGCGCTAAGCTCCCCCTTTCTTCTCAGGGAGTCCTGCCTTCTCCCCCGGGAGGGCGGCGCGCCCTGCCTGCGCCTTTTGTGGGAGAGCCCTGTCACAGTGCCCATCCCCCTGGAAAAGGAGCGCTCCCCGGTAAATCTGGAGCTGGCGGAAAACTCCCTCTCCTGCCTTATCTCCCTCCGCCAGGGCGAGCTGAAATATTTCTATCCCAACTACGAAGACTACTACTACCTTCCCCTGGAGGACCAGGCAGTGCACAAGAGCGTGGGGGAATACGTGGACCGGTCCGCCCGGAAAAAGGCCACAGCCCGCACCTGCTACACCCGCAGCTGCGGCCTCTTTCTCCCCCAGTTCTCTCCCCTGTGGAAGCCGGCCCTGAAAGAGGACTACAGCGCGCCCTTAAGCTACACGCCCTACAAGGAGGAGCTCTTCTCTAAGCCCGAGATATCTGCGGCTTACGCCAGGCAGGTTCTGGACTTTGTGCGGGAGACAGGAAAGAGGCGGGAAAAGACAGGCGAACCGGCTTGACGCCAGGATATTTTATTCGGAAAGGAGAGCTATTTTAAAAAGCAGAAGCCCTGTCCCTCCGCCAGACATTGCTTCTGCTTTCTTTTAAACCAGAACCGTTACTTCCCCCTGGAATACACCGCGTACATCTGGGCCGTGGTGCTGTCCGCATGGCCTAGCATGGCCTG
Source organism: uncultured Enterocloster sp. (assembly GCA_944384065.1). GTDB lineage: Bacteria > Bacillota > Clostridia > Lachnospirales > Lachnospiraceae > Enterocloster. The sequence continues at coordinate 4,344 of CALWRY010000006.1, forward strand.
GACCGCGCGGATGTCCGCCCCGCTGCGGATGAGATGGGCGGCAAAGGAATGCCGCAGGGTGTGAGGCGTGATGTCCTCTGTAATCCCCGCCTTCTCCCCGTAGGATTTGATAATCTTCCAGAAGCCCTGGCGGCTCATAGCCCCGCCGCTGCAGTTGGTAAACAACAGATCCGAATCCTTCCCCTTTAAAAGCTCCTCCCTGGCCTTCTCCAGATAAGCTGTCAGGGCCTTCTTGGCCGGCCTTCCAAAGGGCACCATCCGCTCCCTGCTCCCGTCCCTGCAGGTGATATAGCCCACCTGCATATTTACGTCCGCTAGCTTCAGGTGAATCAGCTCCGACACACGGATACCTGTGGCGTAGAGCAGCTCCAGCATGGCCTTGTCGCGGATCTCCTTGGGACTGGAGGATCCGGGCTGGCGCAGCAGGTCATTCACCTGGCTGACACTCAGAATCACCGGGGCCTTCTTCTCAATCCGGGGCGCCCGCAGAAGCTGGGAGGGATCCTTTAAAATCTTCCCCTCCTGGAACAGATATCCAAAAAACGCCTTTATGGAGGCCAGCTCCCTGGATATGGTGGAAGCCGCCCTTCCCTCCCGCTCCAGATAAAGGACATAGGAATTCAGGCTGGTCCGTGTGACCTTCCCCACCTCATGGATTCCGCTTCCCTCCAAAAACGCGGCCATCTGCTTTAAATCCCGCTGATAAGAAACCTCCGTATTCTTTGATGTCTTCTTTACATCCCGCAAATAACCAGTAAACTCCTGTATTTCCTCTGTCATACCTTTCCCCGCCATGAAGGAAGCGCCAAAACGCGCGCGGCATCCCGCTCCGGGCACCGGCGCTCAGCGCATTTACCCCGCCGTTTTCCTTCATATAACTTCTTTCGTCCAAAAATCGCCCAAAAGGGCGTGCTAGGTAACATTATAGCGGCATTTCACTGCAAAATCAAACACTATTTTCCCACCTGCGAAAAATTATTACTCCTCATCCGTGCATCTTCTTGACTACACATCCGTGCAGTCAAGAAGCCGAAATTGTCATCCCTATGCGGATATAGGTCCCCGAATGCTCTCTCAAGCAAGCTTGGATCACAACCGGGGACCTATATCCGCGCACGGCTGAGGAGTAATGAAATTTTCCACCCGCTCAATCACGCAGCTGTGGGTTTTTGTCTTTTTGTCATAGTTGATGCCTGCCAGCAGAAGATTTCCCCGGTAATCCTTAAGGGCCTCCACATACCGCCGCTCCTTAATCTGCGCGATTGCTCCCTCTGCGCTCTCATTCCATTTTAACTCGATCACTGCCGCCGGCTTGTCCCCGTAAAGCCTGCGGGGAATAAAGCACACATCCGCAAAGCCCTTTCCCCCCGGCATCTCCCGGACAATCGTATAGTATTCCCTGGCAAAATAGAAGGCCAGATTGATGGTGCAGCTCAAGGAATTTTCATCGTTGTATTGGAGAATCGAAATCTCCCGGTGGGCGCGGTCAATTCCCTCTGCCACTGCCTTCCCGTCCATGGCCCACAGCGCTTCCAGAAGCTTTCTCGAATCCTCCAGGGACCGGATCACCTCCTGCCAGTCCATGGTGCTGATGGCATTCACATACTCCCGGGAGACCTCTTTATTGGGAATTCCCACAGTATGATCCCACAAACGGTAGCTCAGATACCCCAGGTGCACCAGAAGCGTCAGCACATCGTCCCGCCCCTGAAAGGTAGTCATATCATTGGAAAAGGTTCCCGTATTAATGGTTATCCGGTCCCCTGCCAGCATCCGCACCACAGAATCCTTTAACCCGTCAAAGTTCATCCGAATGTACACCTTTAAGGCCTCATAGGTTTCCGTCTGATTCCAGTAATTGTCGAATACGCCGCTTAACATGGCGTCCACAATGGACTTGGGGCTGTACATGGAGTAGATCTTTCTCTCATTTCCCTCCACTACCGCCATCTCGTAACCGTCGTACCAGGCTGCCGCCTCCTCATAGCTTCTTCCGTATTTTTCGCACAGCTCCCGCACCTCTTCCCCGGTAAATCCAAAGAAGCGGGCTGTCTCCCTGGGATTGGTCATGGAATACTCCGTAAACATATTGAGGGCTGAATGGGAGCCATACTTCTTGATGGGAAGAATTCCCGTCATATAAGCCAGAGCCACATAATTCTGATCCTTCAGCCAGGCCCGCAGGAAGTCAAGATACTGCTTCTGGGCCTCCCTGTCCTGCTTGTACTCCCGAAACAGGCAGTCCCACTCATCGATGAGTATTACAAAGGGCCGTCTGGTATACGCGAAAATATCCTGCATCACAAAGGGCAGATACCTTCCCTCCACATATTCCGGATAAGCCCGCTTTAAATCGGCACTCACCCGCGCCTGGAGCATATCCAGCATTTCCCCGGCGCTGCGGGCCGCGCTCAAAAACTCCTGCATATTAATCTTCACCACATCGTACTGGTTCAGATGTTTTTTATAATCCTGGGTCCTGCTCACCGCCAGGCTGTCAAACAGGGGTGAGGCGTCCTCCCCGCCCCCATAATAGGCGGTCAGCATATCGGCCGCCATAGACTTTCCGAAGCGCCTTGGACGGCTGATGCACATATATCTCTGCAGCGTATTTATATATCGGTTTGTCACCTCTATAAACCCAGTTTTGTCCACAAATATACGCGACCGCAGTGCCATCTGAAATACGCTGCTCCCCGGATTCACATACGCCCCCATTTTCACCCCTCCTGAACTTCTTAAAACATTGACATCCGGCAGCAGACAAGCCCTATCCGTCCCCCGGCATACGCCGCCTCCCGCCCGGTTGGTTATGCCTTTATTATACCCCAGGCATCAGGCAATAGCAAGGTGCGCTGGCTTCCCCTGTACCCTGCCTTCCTCTGCCCTGCGCCCAGCCGCCTCACTCAGGCCCAGCCTCACCCCTGCCGCATCAAAAGCATCCACACCTCCAAAAAGGCCCCGGCCGCCATAATCCCCAAAAGCACAAGCGCAGGCGCCAGGTGAAGCCTCTTTTCCCGCTGCCCGGCCCACCCCGCCAGGACGCCCCACACCAGCCCGTACAGGATACCCTGGGGTAGCAGGGCGGCCAGAAACAGGGGAAGCCCTAAAATCCCCTTCTGGATTGTGAGCACTGTAAGTATGGCTGCCAGGGACATCCCCCCATGGGCAGTGAGCAGGCCGAAAAAGAACCGGCTGCACACCGTCAGGCCCACCACCCACCCGATGAGGCAGGCCGCCTCCCTCCTGCGCAGGATCCCAAAAAACGCCCGGCCTGCCCCTTGGGAGAGCGCCCCCGCTGCGGATATCTCCGCCGCCGGATCCGTTCCCGCGCTGCCGATCCCCGCCGCGCCCCCAAAGGCATGGAAGATCCCCGTATCATAAAAAATAAGGGCCAGGGCCATTCCGGCGCCCAGCCCCGCTATAAAACAAAAAAGCAGCCAGTCCCCATATGTAAATCGTCTCATGCTTTTTAAAAACACCAAGACCCATCCGCCTTCCGCTTTCTCTCTACCACCATATGCGCAGAACGGGGACTTTATGCGATCCGTTCAGCTGCGAAAGCCCCGGACCTCCCTCTGCTCTACGCCATCTCGTCCTTCTTATCCACAGAGCGGTACTTCCTCGCATAGGCCATAATCGCCGCTATGGTCTTGCCGTCCGTGATCTCCCCCTGGTAAATCTTCTCCTCCAGATCTTTTAAATCCCAGGCTTCCACATCAATGACCTCATCCTCGTCCAGATGCTGGTGGGAGGGCATCAGCTTTCTCGCCACAAAGATGTCAATGGCCTCGTCACAGAATGCCACCGTGGTGTTCACGCTAATCAGGTACTCCATGTTCTCCGTCCTAAACCCGGTCTCCTCCTCCAGCTCCCGGTAGGCGCACTCGATCTTGGGCTCCTTCGGATCATCCAGCTTCCCTGCGGGGATCTCCAGGGTGTAGCGGTCCAGCGCGTTCCTGTACTGGCGCACCATGAGGATCTTCCCCTCGGCGGTCACCGGAAGCACTGCCGCAGCCCCGTCATGGTGAATAAAATCCCAGTGGGCCTCGTGTCCGTTTGCCAGCACGGTATCCTCATAAATCTTTAAAATCGCGCCCTGGTATTTCAACTGCCGGTCCAGGCGCACCACCGGCATTCCCTCATTTTCCGGTTTCTTTGCCATGCTTCTCTCCTCTTTCCTTTCGCCGTCTGCTGCGTTTACTTCATCTTTGTGCTCTTCTCATAGCAGGCATCCGCCGCCCTGATCACGCAGCTGCGGAAGGCCCCCTCCTCCAGGGCCGACACCCCTGCGATGGTGGTTCCGCCCGGCGAGCAGACCTCGTCCTTTAGCTGGCCCGGGTGCTTTCCCGTCTCCAGCACCATCTTCGCGCTTCCCAGAACCGCCTGGGCCGCCATCTCATAGGCGGTTTTCCGGGGCAGGCCGTACTTCACGCCCCCGTCCGCCAGGGCCTCAATAAACATATACACAAAAGCCGGGGAGCAGCCGCTGACGCAGCCGACCGCGTCCATCAGACGCTCCTCCACCCGCACCATGCGTCCGCAGGCGCCAAAGATGGCCTGGATCTCCGACTCTTCCTCCCCGGTCAGGGAGCCCTCCTCCCAGGCGGCCCCGGTCATTCCCTCTCCCAAGAGGGCCGGGGTGTTGGGCATGGCGCGGATCACCCGCACCTTTCCCCCCATCCGTTCCCTAAGGTCCCCTATGGTCAGGCCGGGGGCCAGAGAAATCACAATCTGGCCGGGGCGCAGGCTTCCCCGTATCTCTTCAAATACCTGCTCAAAATACTGGGGCTTCACCGCCAGTATGAGATACTCCGACTGGGCCGCGCACTGGCTGTTGGACGCCGCGTGGGGCACGCCGGTGCGGGCCGTCACTGCCTCCATCTTCTCCCTGTGGGCAGCGGTAAAAAGCATTTCCCGGGGCTCTCTCTCCTTGAGAAGGCCCTCCAGAATCGCCGTGCCCATATTTCCCATTCCGATAAAACCGATCCTCGCCATAGGCGCCTCCTCACTGAATATCCTTAAAGATATCGCAAAAATCAAAGGTGGCGAAATAGTCCGCCGGCGTCTCCGCCCTGCGGATCATCTCCACGGAGCCGTCCTCCTTTAAGAGAAGCTCGGCAGGGCGAAGCTTTCCATTGTAATTGTAGCCCATGGAAAAGCCGTGGGCCCCCGCGTCGTGGATCACCAGCAGATCCCCCCGGTCAATCTTCGGCAGCATCCGGTCAATGGCGAACTTGTCATTGTTCTCGCAGAGGGAGCCCGTCACATCATACATGTGATCCGCAGGGGCGTCCTCCTTCCCCATCACCGTGATGTGGTGGTAGGCTCCGTACATGGCGGGCCGCATCAGGTTCACGGCGCAGGCGTCCACCCCGATATACTCCTTGTAGGTGTGCTTCTCGTGGATGGCCTTTGTCACAAGGACTCCGTAGGGCCCAAGCATAAACCGGCCCAGCTCCGTGCACAGGGACACATCCCCCATCCCGGCCGGGACGAGAATCTCCTCGTAGGCCTTTCTCACGCCCTGGCCGATAACCGCGATGTCATTGGGCTCCTGATCCGGCCGGTAGGGAATGCCCACGCCGCCGGACAGGTTGACAAAGGCGATGTGGGCCCCTGTCTCTTCCTTAAGCTTCACCGCCAGCTCAAAAAGAATCTTTGCCAGCATCGGATAATATTCATTGGTCACCGTATTGCTGGCCAGAAAAGCGTGGATGCCGAAATGCTTCGCTCCCTTGGCCTTCAGGGTGATAAATGCCTCCCGGATCTGCTCATAGGTCATGCCGTACTTGGCATCCCCCGGATTGTCCATAATGTCATTGCTGATCTTGAACACCCCGCCGGGATTGTAGCGGCAGCTGATGGTCTCGGGAATATAGCCCAGCGTCTCCTCCAGGCAGGCGATATGGGTGATATCATCCAGGTTGATGATGGCGCCCAGCTTCCTGGCATAGGCGAACTCCTCCGGGGGCGTGTCGTTGGATGAGAACATGATCTCGTCATCCCGAAAGCCGCAGGCCTTGGCCATCATCAGCTCTGTCATAGAGGAGCAGTCCACCCCGCAGCCCATCTCCTTTAAAATATTTAAAATAAATGGATTCGGCGTAGCCTTCACCGCAAAATACTCTCTATAGCCCTTGTTCCAGGAAAAGGCCTCCTTCAGCCGTTTCGCGTTCTCCCGTATCCCCTTCTCATCGTAGAGATAAAAGGGGGTGGGGTACTTCTTCTCAATTTCCCGCAGCTGTTTCAGTGTCACAAATGGTCTCTTTTCCATCGCTTTTTCCCTCTCTTTTTCATCCGTATGCAAAGCTGCCGGGGAGCGCCGCCCCTGCGCGCCTTAGTCGATGTTGATAATCCGCATGATGTTGGTCTGGGTGGCGGCCTCGTGGCGGCGGGCATAGGTCACAACGCCGGCGGTCATCACAGCCAGCTCACCCGGATGCACCAGGCCCTTCTCCTTGAGCTCCTCGGTGGAGTTCTCAATCAGCTCGTCCGTGGACTCCGCCCTCCGGGACCACACCGGAATCACGCCCCACTGCAGCTGCATCTGCCGCACCGTGGCCATGCTGGGGGACATGCCGATGATCCGGGCTCCCGGTCTCCACTTGGAGAGCATCATGGAGGTAAATCCAGAGATGCTGGGGGCGATAATCACGTCCGCCTCCACATCATGGGCCGTGGAGACAGAGGCAAAGCACACGGCGTTGGAAATATTTTTCATATTCTGCTCGCTCACCTTGCGCTGCCGGTAATTCGTGTAGTCCAGATGGGACTCCGTCTCCTCCGCGATGGAGACCATCATCTTCACCGCCTCCACCGGATATTTGCCCATGGCGGTCTCGCCGGAGAGCATGATGGCGTCCGTGCCGTCATACACCGCGTTGGCCACGTCCGTCACCTCCGCGCGGGTGGGACGGGGATTGCGGATCATGGAATCCAGCATCTGGGTGGCAGTGATTACGGTCTTGCAGGCCTCATTACATTTGCGGATGATCTTCTTCTGGATGTGGGGAACCTTCTCTGCGGGAATCTCCACGCCCATGTCGCCCCGGGCCACCATGATGCCGTCCGCCGCCTCAATGATGGCATCCAGGTTCTCAATTCCCTCCGCGTTCTCAATCTTGGCAATCACCTTCATGTTGGATCCGGTCTCCTCCAGCATGTCCTTGATCTCCCGGATGCAGTCTGCGGTCCGCACAAAGGATGCGGCGATAAAGTCAAATCCCTGCTTGATGCCGAAGCGGATGTCCTCCTTGTCCTTGTCCGTCAGAGCCGGAAGCTTGATCTTTACATTGGGCACGTTCACGCCCTTTTTCTCCCCCAGCTCGCCGCCGTTTACCACCTCGCAGACAATGTCCGGGCCATTTACCTCCTTCACCACCAGCTCAATGAGGCCGTCGTCGATCAGGATCCGGTTGCCGGCAGAGACATCCGTGTTGAGTCCGTCATAGTTGATATATCCCCTGGTCTCGTCTCCCACGGTCTCCTCTGTGGTCAGCGTATAGGTCTGTCCCTCCTTCAGGGTCACCTTTTTCCCGTCCTTCAAAAGGCCCGTGCGGATCTCCGGCCCCTTGGTGTCTAAAAGGGCGGCCACCGGGATATCCAGCTCCTTGCGCACTTCCTTCAAAAGCTCCAGGCGCGATAAGTGCTCGTTATAATCTCCGTGGGAAAAATTAAAACGGGCCACGTCCATTCCATTTTTGGCCAGCTCGCGCATAATATTTTTATCATTCGTATTCGGTCCCATGGTGCAGATAATCTTTGTTCTCTTCATAATAAATTGTCCTCCATTCATCCGTTTTGCAAACGATCCCTGTCACTTTGACTCGGAATCGGATTTCTTCACATGCTGGTGGGTGTACAGGTGATCCATGCAGTATTCATAGCTGCCCTCGCACTTGGAGCAGTAGCGGAACTCCATGCCCGGGCTGTCCTTGTCCGTCCGCCCGCACACAGCGCAGCGGTGGCCGGTTTTCACCGCAGCCGCAGGACGCATCTTCTTTTTAAAATCCTGCTGGCGCCGCTTCTGCTTGTAGCCCGTCTCCCCGGCAAATACCATCCACAGGAAAAAGATGCACATGTGGATCATGCACACGAAGATCTCCGCCTTGGTAAAAATATTTCCCCGGGCAAAGTCATACACATAGATCACTGCCTCAAAGACCGCGATCCACTTGGCCTTCAGGGGAAGCACCATCATAAGCATCACCTGGGCCTCCGGGAACATAAGGGCAAATATAAAGAAGAAGGAGTAGACCAGGTGCAGCGGCGTGAGCAGCAGCGGAAAACCCGTGAATATATAAAACAGCACGGACACCGCCACATTTAACAGCACGCCCAGGATAATATAGCAGTTAAACCGGAAGGCTCCCCACACCTGCTCCACGATGGTGCCGAAAATCCGGATGCAGTAGATGGCCAGCACATTAAACAGCACAAGCCCCATGGTGCTTCCCCCGGTGAAGGCCGGCGGGAATACCAGGAAGGTAAAGATCCGCCAGATCTCCCCCTGCATAATGGCCGCCGGGTTTAATATAAGGTAATTCAGCAGCTCCGGGGCAATCAGGTACAGGACCAGGCCCGCAGCCTGCAGGGCGCACACATAATTGATCATGCCCTTGATGGCATGGCGGTTTAAGAAACGCCGCATTTTCTGAAAAAAGCTCATTGAAACACTCTCCTTAAAACATATCCCTCTTATTAAACAGGTAGGCCACCAGCAGGGAAAGGACCACCGCCAGCCCTATCACGACAAAAAAGCCGTGGGGGCTGTCCGCAAAGGGCATCCCCTTGGTGTTCACATTCATCCCGTAGAAGCTGGCCACCATGGTGGGAATGGACATCACAGCGGTGATGGTCGCCAAAAATTTCATCACCAGGTTCTGGTTGTTGGAGATAACCGAGGCAAAGGCGTCCATGGTGCCGCTTAAGACCCCGCTGTAAATATTCGCCATCTCAATGGCCTGCTTGTTCTCAATGATGACGTCCTCCAGCAGGTCCGTGTCCTCCGGGTACTTCTTGATCTTCTCAATGCGCATCAGCTTTTCCAGCACCACCTCGTTGGATCGCAGGGAGGTGGTAAAATACAGCAGGGACTTCTCCAGCTCCAAAAGCTCAATGAGCTCCTCATTCTTCTGGGACTGGTGAAGCTTGCGCTCAATCACCTCGCTCTTGCGGTCAATGATCCGCAGGTACTGCAGATACTGGGTGGCGTTCCTGTAAAGGATCTGGAGAATGAACCGGGTTTTCATAAAGGTGTGGAAATCCCGGACCCGCCCGTCCATAAAGGAGGTGAGAATGGGATTGTCCTCCAGGCATACCGTGATCAGCACATCCTTGTTGGTGATAATTGCCAGAGGAATCGTCACAAACCAGTCCTTGCCGTTCCTCTCCTCGATGGAGGGGATGTCCACCAGGATGAGGGTGTACTCGTCCTCCACCTCGATACGGGACCGCTCCTCCTCATCCAGAGGGGCCTTGATATGGTCCGGATCTATCTGGTAGGCATCCGCAATTTCCATGATCTCCGAGGCCGTAGGATTTGTCAGGGCAATCCAGCAGCCGGGCTGCAGATCAAATTTCTCGTGCATTTTTCCGTCTTCTGTTTTAAAAATCCGTCTCATGCCAATTCTCCCCCATTCTGAAATGATGTCTTTAACAATTATAGTGACAGGCAAAGTGTTTGTCAAATGGAATAGGTTCCAAATTCGGCTCCCCCCTAAAATTTACGAAAACCATACGCCCATTTTTCATTCGCAGCAATTCAGCTATCCCATGAAAAAATACCGCCCAGCCATCTTCTATGATGATTGAGCGGCATTTCCGCAAATATTTTAATCACATTTGCATCTTTTATACGGAACGTCCTTTCAATTTACATCAGCGGGAACACGGTCATCACCCAAAGCACAGATACCACGCAGCAGATAATAGCCAACAGCCAGGACTGCTTAAACATGGAGGTCTGGTTGTACCCGCCGTAGTCCATGATGTAGGGGATAGCCGGCGTGGCCATGGGGGTCATGAAGGCGGACAGGCAGGCTGCCTGAATCAGGATCATCAGCCCTACCGGGTTCGCTCCAATGGCAGCGCAGGTGGCGATGGCGATGGGGTGGAAGATCAGCATGGTTCCGCGGTTCTGCATCACCTGGGTCAGCAGGAAGGGGATGACGAAGAAGATCGCGCCTACGATGTAGGAGTTGTAGTTCACAGCCTTCACGACTCCGCCGATGTGGCTGCCGATGAGCTCGCCCGCTCCGGTGGCGCTGAGTGCCCCGGACATTCCCAGAGCGCCCACAATCAGAAGCAGCATGCTCATGGGCAGGGAAGCAGTTGCCTCTCTGGGCTTCAACACACCGAAGAGAATCATTGCCAATGCGCCGATCACGGTAATCTCCCAATTTTCAAGTCCGATATAGGAAGCGAACATCAGGGCCAGGGCATCCGCGAAGAAGATGATAATTCCTGCATATTCCTGGAAGGGCTTTAAGGGCTCCTTGGCCTTTGCCGCCTTTACGCTGGCCACGGCAGCTACTACCGGCTCATCCGGTGAAAACCTGGGCTGCACCAGGGCGCAGTAGAAAATGGCAATGATCATCAGGGGCAGACGTCCCTTCATGGGATCGATCAGACCAACCATATGGTCCACATAGCCGTAGCTTTCCAGATAGCCGTTTAACTCGGCGGCCACCGTAGCGCCAGCGCCCACAGGCAGGGTGCAGCAGGTGATAACCGTTGCAACGCCTGCACCGAACATTACCTTGCTGGGCTTAATTCCCATGCTCTCAGCGGAGGCCGCCAGCATGGGGGCAACGATGCCGAAGGCCACAACCGGGCTCTGGATGAACTGGCTTAACAGGACGCCGATGACCACATAGCCCAGCATCAGCTTGCTTAGGCTTCCCTTGGAAGCGCTGGAAATCTTATCCGCCAGGCTGCTGCAGAACTGGGTCCGGTTAAATCCGGCAGCCACCACGCACATGCCGCCGATCATGATCACATTGTTGTTTGAAAAATACGCCAGGGCCTCGCCCGCGCTCAGGCAGCCGGTGACTGCCAGGGCCATCAATGATGTGATGGATACCGTGGCCAGGCTGTATTTGCCGCTGCAGAAGCCGATTACCGTAAGGGCAAAAATAATCAGACAAATTGTTAATTGACTCATACGTACCTCCTATCTTATCTGTGCACCTTTTTGCAGAGGGGCCTTCTTTCCCTAAATCCCCAAAAAAGGCGCAAAAAAATAAGCCCCCGCGAAATCCGGCTTTCCCGGACCTCGTTCTCCCTGCGCTTTTGCCGCAGCCGCGGGGGTTCTCCCCATTCTTCATTTTTTACAGATCCCGCACCGATCCGTCGTAGGAAATCTGGGCGCTGATGGATCTCTGCTTTGGCGGGAACTTCTCTGTAATGTCCTCCGCCAGCTCGATGCCGATACCCGGCTTGTCCGGAATCAGGATGTAACCGTTCTTCACCTGAAGGGGCTCCTTTAACATGGCCGACTCGCCGCCGGACAGATAGAAGGAGGGGAACTCCTGGATGGTGAAATTGGGAATGCAGGCGTCAAGCTGCAGGCAGGCGGCGGTGGATACGGGTCCCAACGGATTGTGGGGGACAATTCCCACATAGTTGGCCTCCGCCATGGCCGCTACCTTCTTGCAGGGGCTGATTCCGCCCAGGGCGCACACGTCGGGACGCACATAGCGGGCCGCTTTCTTTACCATGATCTGCTCCATCTCCTGGATGTTGATGGCCCGCTCTCCTGTGGCGATGGGCACCGCCACCTGGCTTGCCACCTGGGCCATCACATCCACCTGATCCGGCGGGATGGGATCCTCTAAGAACAATGGCCGGTACTGTTCCACACTTCTTCCAAAGGCCACCGCCTCCGCCGGGTTCATGCTGCGGTGTACCTCCAGACAGAAGTCAAAATCATCTCCCACAGCCTCGCGGCAGGCCGCCACCTTGTCCACATAGGACTGAACCTTTCGGTTGTAGATGTCCTCCTGGATCCCCGTGGTGCGCTGCCTTACGTCCCCGGTAATCATCAGCCGGGCGGCGGTGAAGCCCTGCTCCTTTAATTCCAGGCAGCCCTTGGCCATATCCTCCGGCGTAAACTGGAACACCGCGCCGTAGCTTCTCACCTTGTCCCGGCATTTTCCGCCCAAAAGCTCGTACACCGGAACCCCCAGGGCCTTGCCCTTGATGTCCCACAGGGCAATATCAATGGCGGAAATGGCGCTCATGATAATGGAGCCCCTAAAATACATGCTGCGGTACATGTACTGCCAGTGATGCTCGATCCAGAACGGATCCTGGCCGATAAGGTACTGGCGGAATTTCTCCAGCACACCCACGGTTCCATCGATAAAGCCCCAGGAGCCGATCTCGCCGATGCCCGTGATCCCCTCGTCGGTGTGGACCTGGATAAACAGGTACTTTCCGGCAGGAATCGTTGTCAAGTCTGTAATCTTCATAGAATCGCTTCCCCCTTTTCTTTTAGCAGCAGCTCTTTCTCATTTCTCCTACATTGTAGCAAAAAGTGCCGGGGATTTCTTTCCTTTCGTTTTGAACTTGTTTTTCCCTTCTCCGTCCCATTTTTCCACGCTTTCACGTTTTCTGATTTATACAATCCAAAGATTTGCCCATACTTTTTCTCGTATATCTCAGATTTCTCCGAAAATCCGAGGTTTCAGGTTCCAAATATTTTCCCATGTTTCCTTTTTTCAGGCAGCTGTCCGGGGCCGCAGAAAAAAGCCCTGCAGAAACCAGAACCGTCCTGATTTCTACAAGGCTGTCTTTTTCAGCTCGAGCAGCTTCTCCCGCAGCTCTCCTACCTGCTCTGACAGGTTTTTGCTCCATTTCTCCGCCGCCTCTGCCTGTCCCAAAATTCCTTCTATCATTTCCTGGCCCAGAAGGCGGCGGCCCACGGATAAATCCTCTGTTCCAAGGCTCTCAAACTCCAGCTGATACTCCTCCAGCTTTTCATTAACCCCTTCGTGATCCAGGGGCAGGAAACGGCGCTTCTCTTTAAAGTCCATCCCCTTATTCTCCGCCAGTATCTGACGGCGGTATTCGCCCGGGGACTTTCCGAAGGTGCGGCGAAAGCACAGGTTAAAGGACTTCACATCCCCAAATCCATTGTCCCCCGCCACTTCCAGGATGGTCTTATCCGTGGAGCACAGCTCCAGGGTGGCCTCCCGCAGGCGGATGCGCATCAGGTAGTCATAAAAATTTAAGCCTATATGGCCCTTAAACCAGGTGGAGAGATAGGTCGTATTGTAGCCGCACAGCCGGCTCAGCTCCTTTAAGGTAATCCGCTGCCGGTAGTTTTCCTCCACAAAGGCAACGACCCGCTCCATAATGTCCTTCTGCTTCTGGGTTTTCGCCGCCTCCGAGCGTTCAATCCGCCGAGGCGCGAAAAGCTGGAAAAGCTGAAGAAGCAGGCTGCTTAAGCCCTGTTCAAACCGCAGCTTCTCCAAAGGGCTTGACGTATCCATCCGTGTAATCAAAAAGGCCATCATCCGGCGGATTTCCTTTGCTGGGCGGCTGTCCCTGGTGTGTTCGTCCGTACAGCCAAAAAAGCGGTAATCCTCCACCGGGCTGTAATACACCCGCAAATAGGAGGGATCCAGATGAATCACCATGGCGATGCTCCCCTCACTCCTTGCCAGGGAGGCATGGCCCACATTGGAATCAATCACAATCAGGTCATCCTCCTCCAGACAGTAGCTCACCCCTGCGCAGCTTAGCTCCACCTGGCCCTTTAAAATCAGCATGATCTCCAGTTCTTCATGCCAGTTGTAGCGGTATGGGCCGATCCAGTAAATATACTGGCGCATCCGCAGATTCCGGTCCGGCCTGTTTATTTCATAGAAATACTTCCGCACTCCTTCTTCTCCCCATCTGTCTTAGACGTCATCACCGCGAACATTCACAAATCTATTGTATATGATATTGGGAAAATATACAAGCTCCGGTTTTTGATGCGGTTAACGCAGATTTTCGCTATTATTTTAACACTTTTTTAACAATACCTTCCAATTGTATTTCGCGAAGTTTTATGTTAAACTGTAGGATGCTTTAGTGGGCGCGTTCTGCGAAACCGCATGCTGCAAAGGAGGACAGGGCTCTGCCCGAAGATATGACTGAGACATCTACTACATATACCCTGGGAATCGATATTGGTTCCACCACTGTAAAAGTTGCCCTGCTTGACGGGGACCTTCATATAATATTTTCCGATTACCGGCGCCATTACGCAAATATACAGGAGACTCTGGCGGACCTGCTTAGGGAGGCCAGGGAGAAGACCGGACCCGCAAGGGTGCTTCCCGTGATCACGGGATCCGGCGGCCTCACGCTCTCCTCCCATTTAAAGGTGCCCTTTGTCCAGGAGGTGGTGGCTGTGGCCTCCGCCCTCCAGGACTACGCGCCCCAGACCGACGTGGCCATTGAGCTGGGCGGAGAGGACGCGAAGATCATCTATTTCACCGGCGGCATTGACCAGCGCATGAACGGCATCTGCGCCGGAGGCACAGGCTCCTTCATCGATCAGATGGCGTCCCTGCTTCAGACCGACGCCGCCGGGCTCAATGAGTACGCCAAGAGCTACAAGGCCATCTACCCCATCGCCGCCCGCTGCGGCGTGTTCGCCAAGTCCGACATTCAGCCCTTAATCAACGAGGGCGCCACCCGCGAGGACTTAGCCGCCTCCATCTTCCAGGCTGTGGTCAACCAGACCATCAGCGGCCTGGCCTGCGGCAAGCCCATCCGGGGAAATGTGGCCTTCCTGGGAGGCCCCCTTCACTTTCTTTCGGAGCTTCGGGCTGCCTTTGTGCGCACCCTGCGCCTGACCCCGGAGCAGTCCATTGCCCCGGAGCATTCCCACCTCTTCGCCGCCGTGGGCGCGGCCATGAATCCCCAGGAGGGGCAGGCGGCCGAGGAGCTGGACGATATGATCGCCGCCCTCTCCGGCGGCATCAAGATGGACTTTGAGGTTAAACGGATGGAGCCCCTGTTTAAAAACCAGGAGGAGTACGACGCCTTTGTAAAGCGGCACGCGGACAGCAGCGTGAAGTCTGCGGACCTCTCCTCCTATGAGGGCTGCTGTTACTTAGGCATCGACGCCGGATCCACCACCACCAAGGTGGCTTTGGTGGGCGAGGACGGAAGCCTGCTCTACCGCTTTTATGACAACAACAACGGAAGCCCCCTGGCCACAGCCATCCGGGCCATGAAGGAGATAAGGGATGAACTCCCCGAGAAGGCCCGCATTGCCTGGTCCTGCTCCACCGGCTACGGGGAGGCCCTCTTAAAAGCCGCCCTGATGCTGGACGAGGGGGAGGTGGAGACCATCTCCCACTACTATGCGGCGGCCTTCTTTGAGCCGGACGTGGACTGCATTCTGGATATCGGCGGCCAGGACATGAAGTGCATCAAGATCAAGGACGGCACTGTAGACAGCGTGCAGTTAAATGAGGCCTGCTCCTCGGGCTGCGGCTCCTTTATTGAGACCTTTGCCAAGAGCCTCAACTACAGCGTGGAGGACTTCGCCAAGGAAGCCCTCTTTGCCAAGAACCCCACGGATCTGGGCACCCGCTGCACCGTGTTCATGAACTCCAACGTAAAGCAGGCCCAGAAGGAGGGCGCCTCCGTGGCGGACATCTCCGCAGGCCTTGCCTACTCTGTGATCAAAAACGCATTATTTAAGGTAATCAAGATCACCCGGCCCTCGGATCTGGGCCAGCACGTGGTGGTTCAGGGCGGCACCTTCTACAATGACGCGGTGCTGCGCAGCTTCGAGAAGATCTCCGGCTGCGAGGCGGTCCGCCCGGACATCGCCGGCATCATGGGCGCTTTCGGCGCGGCCCTCATCGCCAGGGAGCGGTATCACATGGGCGGGGAGCAGGCGACCTCCATGCTGCCCTTAGACAAGATTATTTCCTTAAAATATACCACCTCCATGGCCCGGTGCAAGGGTTGCAACAACCACTGCGTCCTCACCGTCAACCAGTTCGGAAGCGGCCGCCGCTTTATCTCCGGCAACCGCTGCGAGCGCGGCCTAGGCATGGAGAAATCAAAAAAAGAGGTTCCCAACCTCTTTGACTACAAATACCACCGGATGTTCGACTACGAGCCCCTTCCCTTAGACAAGGCGGACCGGGGCGTGGTGGGCATTCCCCGGGTGCTCAACATGTACGAGAACTTCCCCTTCTGGGCGGTCTTCTTTGAGAAGCTGCGCTTCCGCGTCCAGCTCTCCCCCCAGTCCACCCGGCAGATTTACGAGCTGGGCATTGAGTCCATCCCCAGCGAGTCCGAGTGCTACCCGGCCAAGCTGGTTCACGGACATATTTCCTGGCTCATCCTCCAGGGCGTGAAGTTCATCTTCTACCCCTGCATTCCCTATGAGAGAAATGAGACCCCGGAGGCCGGCAACCACTACAACTGCCCCATGGTCACCTCCTACGCGGAGAACATCAAGAACAACGTGGAGGCCCTGGGCGAGGAAAATGTGCGCTTTATGAATCCCTTCATGGCCTTTACCAATGAGGAGATTCTCACGAATGCTCTGGTGAAGGAATTCACCAAGGCCTTCCAGATTCCCGCCGCCGAGGTAAAGATGGCGGCCCACGCCGCCTGGGAGGAGCTCATTGCCTCCCGGAAGGATATGGAGAAAAAGGGCGAGGAAACTCTGGCCTGGATGAAGGAGCACGGCAGGCGGGGCATCGTCTTAGCAGGGCGGCCCTACCATGTGGATCCGGAGATCCACCACGGCATTCCGGAGCTCATCACCTCCTACGGCTTTGCCGTTCTCACCGAGGACTCCGTCTCCCACTTGGGAGATGTGGAGCGTCCCCTGGTGGTGACGGATCAGTGGATGTACCACTCCCGGCTCTACGCGGCCGCAAGCTTTGTGAAGACCCAGGATAACCTGGATTTAATACAGCTCAATTCCTTTGGCTGCGGCTTAGACGCTGTGACCACGGATCAGGTCTCCGATATTTTGACCCACTCAGGAAAGATTTACACCGTGCTCAAGATTGACGAGGTGAACAACCTGGGAGCCGCGCGGATCCGCATCCGCTCCCTCATCGCCGCCCTTCGGGTGCGGGATCAGAGGCATTATCAGCGGAAGGTGGTCTCCAGCGCCTACCACCGGGTGCTCTTTACCAAGGATATGAAGAAGGACTACACCCTTCTCTGTCCCCAGATGTCGCCCATCCACTTTGATCTCTTAGAGCCTGCCATCCGGGCCTTCGGCTACAAGGTGGAGGTGCTCCAGAACCACAACCGGAACGCCATTGACGTGGGACTGCAGTACGTAAACAATGACGCCTGCTATCCCTCCCTCATCGTGATCGGGCAGATTATGGACGCCCTGCTGTCCGGAAAATACGATCTGGACCACACGGCCATTTTCATGAGCCAGACAGGCGGCGGCTGCCGGGCCTCCAACTACATAGGCTTTATCCGCCGGGCCCTTGACAAGGCGGGCATGTCCCAGATTCCCGTGATCTCGGTAAATGCCAACGGCATGGAGACCAATCCCGGCTTCACCTTCACGGTGCCTCTGCTGACCAAGGCCATGCAGGCCATTGTCTACGGGGACATCTTCATGCGGGTGCTCTACGCCACCAGGCCCTACGAGGCGGAGCCAGGCAGCGCCAACGCCCTCCATGAGAAGTGGAAGGCCCGCTGCATCGCCTCCCTGTCCAAGCGCAGCGCGGCCATGATGGAATTCAACCGGAACATCCGGGGCATTATCCGGGACTTTGACGCCCTGCCCCGGCTTGACATAAAGAAGCCCAAGGTGGGCATCGTAGGGGAAATTCTGGTGAAATTCTCCCCTCTGGCCAACAATCACGTGGTGGAGCTTTTGGAGGCCGAGGGGGCCGAGGCTGTGATGCCCGACCTGATGGATTTCCTTCTTTACTGCTTCTACAACAGCAATTTCAAGGCGGATCACCTGGGCACCAAGAAGTCCACCGCCTACCTGTGCAATGCGGGGATCGCCCTCTTAGAGTATTTCCGCAGAGTGGCCAAGAAGGAATTTGCCGCAAGCCGGCATTTCACCCCGCCCTCCGACATCCGCCAGCTGGCGGACATGGCCAAGGGCTTCGTGTCCTTAGGCAACCAGACCGGCGAGGGGTGGTTCCTCACCGGGGAGATGCTGGAGCTCATTCACAGCGGTGTGGAGAACATTATCTGCACCCAGCCCTTCGGCTGCCTGCCCAACCACATCGTGGGCAAGGGCGTCATCAAGGAGCTGCGGCGCAACTATCCCCAGTCCAACATCGTCGCCGTGGACTACGATCCCGGCGCCAGCGAGGTAAACCAGCTAAACCGCATCAAGCTCATGCTGGCCACAGCACAGAAGAATCTGAAAAAAGAGATGGAAAAAGAAAAGAGCGAGGGGCGGAGCGCGTAAACGGCCGCGCCATAAGAATTGTTTAAAGGGGAGGCACCCAATGAGGGACCTCCCCTTTCTCCCGCTCTGTAAGCAAGCTTTTTGAATCGTGACTGTTCAGGACGGCGTATCTTCTTGTCCGGCCAAAGGCCGGACAAGAAGCATCGGATGTCCATCCGATGTGAAAACCGTGACAAAAACATGCTTATAAGCAAGCTTAACGCCTGTTTTTGCCACGGTTTTCCCGCCGTCCTGAACGGTTACTTTAAATCATAAAGTTCTGTATCGTAGTAGTGCTCACGCTGATCAGGGTAAACAGACCGGCCAGCAGAATCGGCCCGAACCAGTTCTTTCCCGTAAGCCGGTAACATCCCCGCAGCAGAGCCGGCGAGATAATCATAATCCAGTTCCGCAGAGCCACGCTGGCCACGCCGTTCATATTGCTCCAGAGAACGGTTTCGGTGGCGAACAGCTTCCCGTACTGGATAACCCACGCCAGGATCCCGCCGGATGCAAGGCCGAGCCCCATGAGAAGCAGCTCCTTCCACTGCCGCCTTTGCCCGTCGTACCACAAATTGTTGGTGAGCAGGGACGCGGACAGCATAAATAAAAACCAAACCGGAAAATACTGGACAAAATAAATCAGCTTTTCATTGTTGAACTGCTTTACCGCCACCTTCCAGAACCGGAAATCCACATTAAACATCCACTTGCTGAACCATACCAGCATGTACACCAGGGCCGTCACGGCCATGGCTGCGCCTATGGTCCTTATAAGATCCCCTGTTCCCATCCGCAGTCCCGCGCCGTCATCCTGACTCTCCGGGGCTTCTTTTATCCGTCTTCTGCGGCTCAAAAACCATGCAAAATTCCCCGCAGCAAAAATCAGAAGCCAGACCATCACGATGTTGCACTCATTCAGAGGGAATACGTCGGCATTGGACTGGGGACCCACATGAAACAGAAGGAGATTGGTGTCAATCCAGTTCGTGACAAGGAAGCCTGCAAAGGAAAATACTGCCGCTGCCCCCAATCCCAGATAAAATCCTTTTCGATCCGTCTCACCGCTTCCCACCGGCGCCTTCGCGCTCCGCAGGGGTGCAAAAACCGGAAGGCACAGCACCAGATCCGCCAGAGGCAGAAGCATAAAGAACAGCGCGATGAGAGCAATGAGGTTAAACACCTCCTTTAACAGGTAAAGCTGGTTCGAGGCCGGGATATCCGCCGGCATGTCAAACACATCCGTAAAAAAGCTTATGCACTGGGCTGTTACTGTGGGAGAGATAAAATCCGTCAGATGCGTTGTGTTCGGCTGGTAGAAAACCCGGAGCGTGCCTTCCTCAGCCGATCCGTAATACCCGCCGTTTTCAATAACCGACACCGATGGATCTGCGGAATGGATCATTTCCAGCCCCTCCGCTGACTCCAGCAGATTGCCGCTTCCCGTGCTGTTTGTCAGGTTCAGCTCCTCGTAAATCCCAAAGACGAACCCGATATTGATTCCGTGAATTTTGTCCCAGGTTCCCGAGAGGATTGCCGGGGACATGCCCTCACAGAAGGCAGCCTTTATTTTTACCTTTTCATTGGCTGTTGCCTGCTCCTTTTCTGTGATGTCCGCTCCGCCCTCAGAGTCCGCGGCCCGGGCCGCCTTAAGCGCCGCCTGATACTCCTCCGTATAATTGGAAATAACGGCGGCACAGGCCAGGGTTCCCATGGAATGCCCCATAATCCCTACCCGGTCCGTGTCAATAAAATCCATATTGCCGCCCAGCACATAGTCCGCCATATCGCCGATCCCCATCCCATTTCCCTCATTGATGGAGTTATCGACGCTCACCGGCGCGTTGCTGGACATGCCGTGGCTGTAGGTATCAATGGCAATCACCGTGAACCCCCGGCGGGACAGCTCGATGCAGGCTGCATCCTGCATTTCCGCGCTGTGAAAACCGCCGTGGGCCGTGATCACGCAGGGAGCCGGATTTTCCTTTGAAGCATCCTTGGGAATAAACGCCAGGGCATGCAGCTGCTGCTGTCCGTCTGTCACAAGGTACATATCCCTTATTCTCACCCTGTTAAAGTCCGACTGCAGCAGAGCTGCGAATATGTGGGCGATCAGCATCACCATAAAAGCCAGGCACAGCTGCTTCTTATATTTCTTCTCCCTCATAGTCCATTAAAATCCAAAGAATATCTCCGCAAAGGTGGTTCCCGCATACGCAAAGTTGATTCCCGTGCTGGATACCAAGAACCAGCTGGCCATAAAGCTGTTGACAAAGGTTCCCACCCATACGTTATTGGTCAGTTTGTAGAACTTACGGCTGATGTACACGGTAATCGGTACATAGAGCAGCGTGTAGTAGTATGTAATAAAGGATGCGAAGAACTGCGCTTCCCCGCCCGGGGTCTTGGCCCGCATCACCAGCCAGTTGATAAAGCAGCAGACCCAGATGCCGATGGAATTAATGATAACCGTGTTGAGCGTATCCCGCCACTCCGGTATATCCGTCCGCACATTGTAGTTGGCCGCCATGCCAAGCACCAGGAAACAGGGCACAAAGGTGACAAAGTACCTGGGCAGAATTCCCCAGTATTCCTGCTTCATCTGGGTGAAGATCACCTGCCACCAGCGGAAATCCTGGCTGAACAGATACTCCACAATGGCCAGCATCATATAGGCCGCAAGAAGAAGAATCGCGCCGAGAAGCAGACTCTTCATAATGTTTTTAAACTTCATGCCCACATTCAGGACTCCCAGATCCGTGCTGCCGTACTTCTTCCTGTTGGTTAACGCCCAGCAGAGCAGGCAGAACAGGGCCAAAATTCCCGTGTAGGACAGCAGCTGGGTGGCGGACCATCCGCTGATATAGAGCGGGAAGAAGCGGTTGGTGGGCAGATCGATAAATCCAAAATACTTAAACACCGGGCTGTTGGACTGGCAGGGATAATAAATGCACCAGAAGGTTCCGAATGCGATAATCGCTCCCCAAATCCAGTAGCTCTTCTTGTTGAACGGCGCTTTCTTTGCCACCGGCGCAGAGGTGCAGGGCGCGAAGAAGCGGGTCTGCATCAGCAGGGATGCCAGCGGGAACAGCATAAAGATCATCGCCAGCATAGCCACCGTGTTGGCCCCATGTCCCCATCCCCAGAGCTGGCTGTCGGAGGCCAGCGGGACCGTAGTGGGATCCGAAAGCTCTCCCCGGTTGTAGTTGAATACCGCGGTGAAAAACTCACAGGTATTGGCATTGGTTGTGTTGGAATAGAAATTCTTGGAATGCGTCTCCGGAGGCTCCGTGATCATGCGCAGGGTGCGGGAGGCCAGAGCGTCCTTAAACTCCTGGCTGGCGTACACATTCTCATCCGGCCAGGCCCCAATCTGGGTGCTGGACTCCGTCGCGTCGTCAATCACGTACCACTGATCCACATTGATGGTCTCCCCGTTGGTAAACCAGCTGTCCTTGGCCACGTCATCCGTGATCAGGTTGCAGTAGCTGTCCCACTGTCCGATGTTGTAGCCGATGTTGACCTGCCCGTTGCGCATGACCTGATAGCCGCCTACCGTGGCCTCCTCCCTGGTCAGAAGCTTATACTCCTTCATGCCCAGGCAGAACAGGGCAAATACGCTGTTGTCCACCTTTTCGTGGGTCTCCTCGGACAGATAGCGGTAATACTCCATCTGCTCAGCCGTCAGACGCTCCTCAGCCAGGGCGTCCGCGTCCATGTCGATCTCTTCCCGGGTAAACTCCTGTCCGAAGGTGTCGCACAGAATGTTGATCATCTGGTCATTGTAGCTTAAGCGCCCGCAGTCCAGGTCCACCGCGTAATTCGCCCGCCGGGCCCCCGCTGAGTGTCCCGTGACGCCGATCCTGGTGGAATCCACGAATTCCAGGCCCCGGACAAAGTCAATGGCATCCCAGATGCCGTGCGCCGCCGTACCTCTGCCGCTGACGCCGTTGATGCCCTCGCCGGACTCGTCATACATGGGCTGCTCGCTCAGTCCGGATCCGTAGGCGCTGACGTTAAATACCACAAATCCCCGGCGCGCCAGCTCCTGGGCCAATCCTCTGAATACGCCGTAATCACAGCCGCCGCCATGGCACACGATAACCGCCGGCAGGCTGTCCTTGTCCGAGGTGGCCTCCGGGTAATACAGCTCTCCATTCAGCGTGGCTCCCCGGGCATCCGTTGTAATGTGCTCCAATTTGACTGTAAAACCGTTCGTTGAGAAAATGGCGCCGATAAAGCTGAACAGCAGAATCACCACAATGCACAGCGCCAGCAGCCGCTTACACCCCTCCTTTGTCCGCAGCGAAAAATAATTCATAAATTTCATTACCTAACCCCCTTTGTTATTTGTTGTCAAAGCAGCTGTTTTGATTAAAATACATTCTATAGAATCTATTTTAATTATATTAAAATATTTTACTGTATGCAATTGACAAATTTTCACAAATATATTAAACTTATTTCAGCAAAATCACCCAACAGTTCTGAACTGTTACAAATTGATGAGGGAGTTGATTCTATGCTTACCTGGATGGGACGCTACCAGCCCCTGGTAGAGGCCATTATCCGGCACACCAATATTTACAGCCGCTTCTCCACAAACAAGCCCATCACCTTCGAGGGGATTCAGCTGAGCGTTACGGGGTGGCAGATTCTGGAATATATTTATGAACACGAAAAAGACGATATGCGGATGATATACCTGTCGGAGCGTCTCTGCATCCCGCAGAGCAGCTTTTCCAAGCAGATTAAAATTTTGGACGAATACGGGCTTATCGACCGGTATCAGCATGTGGGAAATAAGAAAAATATTATTGTCAAGCCGTCCCCCAAGGGAAGGAAGCTCTATGAGGAGTATGCGGCCTCCTTCACAAAGGAATTCTGGCACAGCTTTTTCGACGCCCTGGAGCCCGTATCGGACGACGCCCTCCAGACATTCGTGGACGCGCTGGAGCAGCTGAACCGTTCCCTGTTAAATGACAACAGCCCGGACGTCCTGGTGAAGCTGGAGCCAAAAAGGCATGTCCCTCCGGACGAGCCCTCCTCCAGGAAGCCTTAACCGCCCGCCCCGCATGCGGTTTTCCCGCTCCATAAGAAGCCGCCGCTCCATAAAAGGCCGCCTTAGGGGCGGCCTTCCCATGGAGATACCGTTTTCTACATTCCCGTCACGCCGGCCCCATTTCCGTCAAAGGCCGGGTTAAACGCGTAGAAGTTCCTGCTGTCCAGCTTCTCCTGGGTGATGCGAAGAAGCTCGCCGAACCGCTGGTAGTGCACCACCTCCCGCTCCCGCAGGTATTTGATGGGCTCGCACACATCGTAGTCCGTCACCACGCGGAGGATGTTGTCGTAGGTGCTCCGGGCCTTCTGCTCCGCAGCCAGATCCTCGTGGAGATCCGTGATCACGTCCCCCTTGGACTGGAACTCGCAGGCGTTGAAGGGGATGCCGCCTGCGGCCTGGGGCCATATGCCGGTGGTGTGGTCAATATAGTAGGGGCCGAACCCCTGCTCCTCCAACTCCTTGGCGGAAAGCCCCTTGGTGAGCTGGTGGATGATGGCGGCTATTATCTCCAGATGGGCCAACTCCTCGGTGCCGATATCCGTAAGGGCAGCCTTGCACTCCTTGTAGGGCATGGCATAGCGCTGGGACAGGTAGCGCATGGAGGCGCCGAGCTCGCCGTCGGGACCGCCGTACTGGCTTGAAATAAACTGCGCCATCTTAGCGTTCGGCTGCTTGATGTTTACCGGGAACTGCAGTCTCTTTTCATATATCCACATCAGACATTCCCTCCTTCCCAGGGCCACGGGTCTTCCACCCAGGACCAGTACGCGCTCCCCCGGCTGGCGGATGCGGTCAGGGGGCCGAACTGGGCCTCGTAGGCCTTCCTTGCATTCTCATACGCCTCTGTCATCTGATTAAAATAAGCCATAGCCTGGGTATCGCAGGGATGGGTGTCCAGGTAAAGATTGGCCTCCACAGCGGCGAAGCTGGTTCACCTGCTGCAGCATGGCCTCCCGGGACGGGTTAAATCCAGGATTCATCATTTACTGCACCTCCCATAAGCAAAAATCAAATCCAGATCCGGGAAAATGGTTCCCTGCGCCAGGCCGCGCTCCGGCGCGTAGGGGCTCTGCCACTGCTGCCAGGGCACGTAGGCCATGGCCACCGGATAATTCTGCTCCAGCACACCAGCGCCGGACGCGGGACATCCGTAGGCAGCGCCTCCCTCATAGGGTGTCGGGATGGGCACGGTTCCCTGGCCCATATCCCAGGCCGGCCATGGCATGGGCTGCATATCTCCGCCAGCAGGCGGCGTACAGGGACAGCACCGGTGATGGGTCTCCCAGGACCGGCGGCCGCTTCCGCAGCACTGCCCTCTCACATCTGTATAAGAATCCATAATGCGGATGCTCCTTTCACTTTGTTTTCTACTATAGTCTATGAAATATGCCGAGGCTGGTGACAGAAAGCCGCATAGCAGTTCAGCGCAGCAGCTCAGGCCAGCGGTTTTGCCGCTGCTTCCCGCCAGTAACACTTTGTCTTACCGTCCCATATGATATAGTACAAACGCAATCATCACCAACGGTTGCGCAAACAAAGCAAAAGGAGGTTCCCTATATGTGTAATTTTAGATTCCGCTGCTGCTGTTGCTGTCCCTGCTGCTGCCGTACCAGCTGCCGTCCCGGCAGGCCCGGCCCCGGAGGTCCCGGCGGTGTGGGACCGGGAAATGATATCTGCGCCGGCGTGCGCCGCCGCGCCTACCGCGAAGGCTTCCACAACGGCTACTGGACCGGCTACAATGATGCCCTCTACGGCCGCGGACCGGGCTCTGACGGTCCCGGAAGACCGGGCGGTCCCGGCGGCATGGGACCCGGAAGGCCTGACGGCCCCGGCTGCTCTGACGGCGCTGGCGACGGATGCTGCTGCTGCAACAGCTGACCCGCCTGAAAGCTTCTTCCTCCCCAGGCCCAAGCATCCCCGTGACCCAATGAGAAAGGCGCAGGCCCGGGTTCCCTCCAGGTTCCCGGGCCTGCGCCCCTTTTTCTTATAACAGCTGCCTTCTTATCTCGTCAGCCACCGCTCCATGGCCTCCAGCTGTTCCTTTCCATCGGCTCTTCCGATATCATATACCCGCTGGAGCTCCTCGGGATTGTGCTCCATCCTCCCGATGTTTAGCGGCTCCCTCGGACGGATTACAAAAATCCTTCCCTCCGCCTCCAGCCGGTCAATCCACTCCACCGTGCGGTTGTAGGTGATGTGCCGGCGGGAGAGGGCCCTGACAAAGGCAGGATGCCGAGGGTAAAAAAGCCTTGCCATTTTGGCATGCTCCGGCTTCTTCCGGTATCCCTTCTCCCGGGTCAGTATAACCACATTTCTCTTAAATCCCATCTTCAAAAATGGGCGCAGGGGGATGCTGTCCGTGCAGCCCCCGTCCAAAAGCTTCATTCCTCCTGCCTTTACCGTCCGCGAGACGTAGGGAAGGGAGGCGGAGGCGCGCATGAAATCAATCTGTCCCCTCATGTCCGTAAGGCGGATATACTCCGGCTTTCCCGTATCCACATTGCTGCAGCCCACATAAAATTCCGTCCCGGACCGCTCAAACGCCTCAAAATCATAGGGGTCCAGCTCCTCCGGAATCTTGTGATAGCAAAAGTCCTCCCCCGCAATATCCCCTGTGGTAATCACATTAAAAAAGCTCATAAACCGGCGGTCATTGCAGTACTTTTTATAATACCGGATGCTCCGGCCCTTCTGCCCCGACACAAAGGAGCACCCATGGATGGCCCCCGCGGACACGCCGATAACTCCGTCAAAATGAACGCCCGCCTCCATAAACACATCCAGGATTCCTGCGGTATAAATTCCCCGCATCCCGCCGCCCTCCAGCACCAGGCCGGTTCTCCTCCCTGACTGCTCTCTCTTCAGTTGCTCTCGCTTTAGCTGTTCTCTCTCTGCCATAACCTTTCCGCCTCCTCAACACAGCGGTCCGCTCCAGCGCTCGAACCGCCATGTACCATTATATCCCACTTTGCGAATTTTTTCCATACGGAAAACGGGGCCGCCGCCTGGCGTCCCCGCTCTCCGCATCCTATCGGTCTATCCTTCAATCGTAAATGCTCTCCACATCCCACTCGGTCACAATTCCCTCTGCCGCATCCACCTCGAACTCGTACTCCAGGCTGCCATAGAAGAATTTTCCCTCATATACGGTGCGGCCGTCGTCATAATCCGCCTTCACCCGGCCCCAGGTTACCTGGCTGTCCTCTAAGCCTGCCGCTGCCAGCGCCGCCGCCTTTGCCCGGTCGATTCCCTCCTGGGAAGGAGCCTGGGCCTTCCGCTGTCCTCCCTGATTCGGGGAAGCCGCTGTCTTCGCCTGGTATCCATTCTTCTCCCATCCTCTGTAAAAATGCTCCGCGTCATAGTCCTTGCTCACGATGGTTCCCGTCTCCCGGTCGATTTCATAGTCGTACTCCTTGTAGTCCGTGGTGTAAAATTCCACATCGTACACCATTCTCCCGTCCTCGTAATCCAGCTCGAGCTTTTCGAAGGCGATATCGCTCTGGGATACCCCCGCATCCTCCATGGCAATCGTCTTCGCCTGCTCCTCGGTCACCTGTGCTGCAAATGCATTGACCGCCATCGCTGTGCAGAGAATTCCAGCCGCCAAACCAGTTCCTAAAAATGCAATCCTCTTATTCATATATTTCTTCCTCCATCTTCTTTTTTGTGGTGTGTTTTCCTTTGATGAGATGATAATACGGAAGAAATATTAAAAAATTATTAGAGCTTTAAATTTTATTTTCCAGGTCCACGGTCCATATCTCCATGGAGCCATTTTCCCGGCTGTGCCAGCAGGCCCCCTCCAGCGGGCCGCCCACTGTGGGGTCAAAGTAATACCAATCTCCGCTCCCGTCCTCCGGGTCGCACTGGCTCCCGTTCCAGCGGTGCCAGCTGGTGCACATATAGCCATCCTTATTAAATAAATACCAGTGCCTATTAATTACGCACCAGGCATTGGCGGGAAACGTCCCGTCCTCCCGGCGGTACCACCAGCCCACAGCATTCTGCACCCAGCCGGCATCCCCCTTCACCCAGGTTTTCATAAATTCTTCGGGCGTTTTATACAGCTTCTTTATCTCTTTGGTGGTGCTTCCCCAATCCGGCAGCTGAAAATGAGGCTTATCCACAGGATGCTTCCATTTTCCTCCCCACTCAAGTCCCTCCTCGATGCCGATTTTCCCCACCTTGTCGAAAAATCCATCCTTGTCATAGTACGCGCCCCGGCCGTCGTTCCGGAAAAAATCAAAGGCCGTCCCCCACTGGTGGAAGGAGCTGTAGTTCTTTCCCGGCGCATTCGTCACAATCTTTCCCGGCTTGGTCCGCCCCTGGGCATAGAGGGCATCCTGCTCCGCAACTGTGCGCAGCGTCTCCCCGATTTGAATTTCCAGCCCCTGGGCTGTGCACTCCCGAACCAGCTTTTTAGCCAGCTCCTGCAGCCTGGGGTGGCATAAATTAATATCTCTCATGGCGGTTCACCTTGTCCTTTCCTGCCATGCAGACGCAGAAAGCTCGTCTGAGCTCATACATACAGGCATCCGTTCGGGACAATGTCCCGAATTACTCCATTCTATGCAGAAGGCCTGGCAGGGGTTCCGCCAGCCGGTGAACATATCCCAGAGAGTCCTTGGTCATCAAAAGCTCTTGAAACTGTGACATCAATTCCTTATTGGGAATAAATACATATCCATCCTCATAAGTCAGCAGGCCATAGACGACCATTGCGGAGAATATCTCTTCCCGCGTCTTTAATTCCATGGATGCCGCGGCATAACTCCGTATTCTGGACGCGGTCCTCTCTCCGGCAGTCATCAGCGCCATATCGTCGCGCACCGCATCGATATTGCCCCGGATGTAGTAAAAAATTTCATCATAGGGGCCTGAGCTCGTCCAGTAATTGGCCAGCTGATTATCCGTCAGGGCGCAGACTACGGAGCGCGGATTATAAATTCTAAGGCCCGCCGCAGTGTGATATCCGTCATACCAGCTGTGCAGATCCTCCCGCGTTATTTTGGGCTGCGGCGTTGTTTCCCTGTATGTTCTATAAAGCGTGTCAACCTCACAATCAAGGAATCCAAAATACTCGGAATACTTGATTTTCGTGGCCATGTCATATTCTAAAAACATATTCAGTTCAGAACCGCTGGAATATTTTGTAATTGGGAGCACGCCTGTCATATATACAAGCTCCGCATATATCTGGTCCTTAAATAAATTTTTTAAAAACAGCAGATACTCCTGCTTTTCCTTTTCCGATACAAAGGGAAGATGAAACAGTGCGTCCCACTCATCCAATATAAATACAAAGCTTTTGCCCGTCCTGTCAAATATCTTCTGAAAGGTGTCCCACAGAGCCTCCTCACTATCCGCATCCAATGCGGGATAAGCCGCCGCCAGATCTCCATACAGCCCATCCTGTATCCTCTCAATATACTCGCAGTAGCTGCCGCAGTTTTTTGAAACCCGGCTGAAATCAATGTAAATAACGTCATGCTGATTCAAATGCTTTTCGAAAAATTTTGACTCAGCAATGCGCAGACCTGAAAACACGTTCCTGCTGTCAGCTCCCTTTCCGAAAAAGGCGCCAATCATGTTCGCCATGACCGTTTTCCCAAACCTGCGGGGGCGTGTGATGCAGATATGACAATTGACATGCACCCCGGCCCGTGGCATATTTATAGAGAGGAAATATCCGCAGGCTTTGGCTCCAAGCCAAGCCCTGCCGCTATTATGAAAGGAGACTTAATATGCGCCTGCTGGTTGCGGAGGATGAACGTGATTTGAACCGCCTGATACGAAAGACACTGGAAAAGGAGGGTTACGGCGTGGACGCCTGCTTTGACGGGGAGGAGGCTCTCTATTACCTGGAGCACACGGACTATGACGGAGCCATACTGGATATCATGATGCCAAAACGGGACGGGCTCTCCGTTCTAAAAGCCATCCGGCAGAAGGGCAGCAGCCTGCCGGTTCTCTTTCTCACTGCCAAGGACAGCATTTCCGACCGGGTCCTGGGCCTTGACTCCGGTGCGGATGACTACCTCATCAAGCCCTTTGACTTTGACGAGCTTCTGGCGCGGATACGGGTGATGACCCGCAAGCGCACTCCGCACACCTCCAGCGTCCTGACCGTGGGGGATCTGACGCTGGACACCGGCACCCATCAGGTGACCCGGGGCGGGCGGCCCATCGACCTGTCGGCCCGCGAGTACGCCATCCTGGAATACATGTGCATGAATCCCGGCATCGTTCTTTCCCGGGAAAAAATCGAAGACCATATCTGGAATTACGACTACAGCGGAGGCTCCAACGTGGTGGACGTATACATCAGCTACCTGCGCAAGAAAATTGACGGCGGCCAGGAAAAGAAGCTGATACGCACCGTCTGGGGCTCCGGCTGGACCATCAAGGAGGATGCATGAGACGCCCATTATCCACAAAATTCAAGCTGACCCTCTGGTTTACCTGCTTTATGTCCCTTCTGGCCGCAGTCTGCCTGGGGCTCATCCTTATCATCAGCAGCCGCGTGGCCCAGTCCCAGGCCTTTAATGTCCTGTCCATGACCGTGCGCGGCAATATTTCCAAAATTTCCTCTGTGGACGGAAGCTTGAGCCTTGCCGGGGATTTTTCCTTCTATTCCAATGATGTGTACATGCTGATCTACAGCCGGGAGGGAGCGCTTCTCTCCGGCCAGACACCTCCCTCCTTCCCCGTAAACACGGAGCTGGAAAACGGCGTCTCCCGTTTTGTTCCCGGGGAGGCAGACGGCTTCTATGTCCTTGATTTCTGGGTGCCCTCCGGCTGGGAGGAGGGCTTCTGGCTCCGCGGCGTCCTCAGAAGCCCGGACAGGGACCAGGCGGTGGACCAGATTTTCCTTATTTTTTCCGTGATACTGCCCTTCTTTATCCTGACTGCAGCCATCGGGGGATATTTTATCGCAAAAAGGGCGCTCTCGCCCATCTCCTACATTTCCGGGGCGGCGGGGAGCATCAGCGAGGGGCGGGACTTGACCCAGCGCATTTCCCTTCCCAGGGGAAGCGACCTGGAAATGCAGCGTCTGGCCGATGCCTTCAACCACATGTTCGCCCGTCTGGAGCAGGCCTTTGAGGCGGAAAAGCAATTCACCTCCGACGCCTCCCACGAGCTGCGCACTCCCACCTCTGTGATTCTGGCCCAGTGCAGCTTTGTGGAAAAGCACGGGGATGACCTGGAGGAATACCGGGAGGCCATCGACGTGATTCACCGGCAGGCCAGGAAAATGTCCCAGCTCACCCAGAGCCTTTTAGACATGACCCGTCTGGATTTGGGCACCCGGCAGCTTGCCCGGGAGGACCTGGATTTAAGCGCCATGACCCGGGACATCTGCGAGGAGCAGGACACCGGCGGCCGAAGCATCTCCCTGGAGGCCTCTGTTGAGGAGGGCATCCATATGGAGGGGGACGCCTTCCAGCTCTCACGGGTTATCATCAATCTCCTGGAAAACGCCCGCAAATACGGCAGGGAGGGCGGACATATCCGCGTCCGCCTGTCCCGCCAGGCTTCCCGGGAGGACGGATCTCTCGCTGTGCTTACGGTGGAGGATGACGGCATCGGCATCCCTGCAGAGCACCTGGACAAAATCTGGCAGCGCTTCTACCAGGTAAATCCCTCCCGCCAGTCCGGCGCCGGCCTGGGACTGGGCCTGTCCATGGTCCGCCAGATTGTGCTTCTCCACGGGGGGACCATCGAGGCGGAGAGTGAGGAGGGAAAGGGAAGCCGGTTTACTGTAAAATTTCCTGCATTATAACTTTCTTTAAGGATTTTTTAAGACGCATGTCTATTTTTCCGCATAAATACGTTGTTTTGTTACTTTCTTGTTGCTAATAGCTCACAGTGGGTTGTGGCTATTTGCATGCTTAAATAGTGATTTGCAATTTACCACACAAGAATTAGAGGTAAATAGCTACGGGACTGGCAGTATTACATTACAAAAAATTGGCCGAATTGTTATCCTTATATTTTCTGGTGTTCAAATCACCGAGAAAAATGGTTCATACACATATATCGCTACATCGCCATATAAGCCTAAATTAGGAACCGTTTATCAAGATACTTGCGATGCGAATGGCACTCCATTCAGAATAGCCGTTGTTGCAAATGGAGAAATTGGTTTTAATTATGGCAACACCTCTCCATTCTATTACGGATATTTTGTGTACATTTCCGCTGAATGATTATTTTAACTTTCAGGACGCCAAAAATGTTGTGCGCCATCAATCGAATCAAATCGTATATAGTCGCTTGAAACTACTATTTGAGAATTTTTATTTTCGCTATTTGCCATATTTATGACAATCCGATTGTCAGAAGTAACGCTGAACACTACTCTTTTTACATTATTAACACCAAATGTTTGTTCAAATAGAATGTAATCACTATTTAAAAAAGGGAGCCCATATACAAGCTCCCTTCCACATCATTTTTTCTTTTCCTTCTCTTTTTCCTCCTTTGCAGCTTTTTTCCAGGCCGTCCAATCGCTCCCATCATACAGGTATTTCCCATCTACCTTGAGTTGCTTTAATTTTCTCTGTATCCCCTCATAGACCTCCTTATTTCCCGTATTATATGCCTTAATCCACTTCTCTTTGTATGCCCGTGTGATTGATGAACGGATGCTACTCCTGGCTTTGTTGTCCTCCATGCCATTATCTATTTTGGTCTGGTACATATCCTGCACAACGGTCTCATAATTGCGGAGGCTCTCTTTGGTGTCCGCATACTGTTCAATGGCAGCAATCAGATCGCCCGAGCTATAGCGGCTCTCCTTTTCTTCTTCCTCTGTATCTTCCTCCTCTGCTTCTTCCTCCTTGCTGGTGGCCTCTGCATCGTCATCTTCCACCTCCTCTGAGATTTTATTCTCCAGGGACTGCACCGCAGACTTTAGCTGTTTTCCCCGGAAGCCCTCTGCCACCAGTTCATCATAAATTTCCCCATATCTTATCAAATCACCGCTTGCTTTAGCCTCTGCCGCCTCCTGGACCCTTTCATCCTCTTTGTACGCTTTTGTTATCACTGAATTGATGCTTCGGTCTATCTCCTCCTTGGAATTTCCCGCCTGTATCATATCCGACCGTATCTTATCTGCCAGCTCCTGCTCCCCAAGTTCCTCTGCCTCTACTATCATGGAAGCATACCGGCTCCGGTTCGAGGTATGGCTGATATCATATTTCAGCCGCGCGGCTTCATATTCAGCCGTCAGTTTTCCTGAGGCCTGGATAATCGTATTGGCAAGCCCTTCCATCTCACGGATGATATTATCCGCTGGAATGCCAAATATGCCGCTTGTCTGCCGTACCGCATAGATGGCCACTTCCTGCGGTGTATACTGGCTGTCTCCCTCTATTAGCTTTTCAACACGCTTTATCGCATACATGATATCCTGGAATCCTTGCATTTCCGACCGGGCCGGTGTATATCCCTGCCATACGGATACCACGTCCTTGGCAATCGGTATTAAGGATAATGGATTCACATTGTCAATCAGCTTTGATAATGTCGCATCCCTCCATTTCTCCCAGAATTTTTTATCTTCATCATCCCGGACAGCCATAATAAGACCAGCCAAAGCAGCGCCTAATGCGCTGGAAAGGGCAAATGCTGCCGCTACTTTTGCCGCACGGCCTTTGCTCCCTTTGTTCCTCTTACTCACGTCCACAGCCGCCCGGTAAAGCATATTGTAGGTGTTCGTAGGCTCTCCCATAAAGCTTGTGACAATCTTATGGTACATATCCCGCTTGCGCATGATTTGGGATCTGTGGAGCACAGAATCCACCACCTGGGTTCTGTCAATAATCTCTGAAAAACGTTCACCTACCTTCTGATAAAATTCTTCTGTCCCTTCCTTTAAATCTTTGTGCTCCCTCTGTACCTCAATCTCACAGGCATTCCATATCCGGTTCCAGGTGAAGCGGTCCGCCGCCTCCGCGCCCTTCATTCCCAAATTCGTGAATTTGTCCACCGCACTTTCATCCGTCCCAAATAGAATCCCATTCATGCTCCGGCTCGTGTTCATCTGGTAGAATCCCCAGTCCTTCCACTGAGCAATCGGCGCGTATTTGCAGATCAGCGCCCACTGGTCTTTCTCCGGCAGTGTAACAGCGCCCTTTGCCAAATCTGTGCCACTCATTTCTGCCAGTGCCCGCAGATAGGATGAGGGCTGCTGTACGGTCACACTCAAGCTCCAAGAAACCGCTGTCCCCTTCCATCGGGAAAGTAGTCCGTCCATTACGGTTCGTGTGTTTGCTGTCTGGCCGTTTATGTCCTTAATAAGGTTTTCTATATATTCCTGTCCCGCTTTCCCCTCTGCACGCTCTATCTCCTGCTTTACG
Organism: uncultured Enterocloster sp.; assembly: GCA_944384065.1. GTDB lineage: Bacteria > Bacillota > Clostridia > Lachnospirales > Lachnospiraceae > Enterocloster. The sequence goes on from CALWRY010000006.1 coordinate 38,179, forward strand.
CTTACTAAATTTTGGCGGTCCCGGTAATTATATATCTTATTAAAGTCTGATAGCGGCGCCAGAAATGCGCTGTAGGTACTCATATGATCCACATGGCGCGTAAATACGTCAAAAATATCCTCGATGATGACTGCATTACTAGCCCCAGGGACAACACTCTTTGTCATGCCCAGATTACGAATTGTAGTGTTCAACTCATTTCCCAAATCCCCTTCCTTACTCTGTATATAATTCTTATCAGTTACGATTGGAAAATAGTCTCTTGCCATGAATTTTTTATATCCATACATCTCCACAGACGCCCGGTTCCCCCACTCCGCCGCATTGGAGGAAAGGAACTCCTGCATCTTGTCAGCAAGCTGCTTCTGTTTTTCTGATAAGGTGCTTGTAATATTCTCCACATCCGCAGGGGTTACCTGCACGGGGTTAAAACTTTTTGATATTTTGGAGGGAAGGGGGATCCCGCCTTTTCCCCTCCTAGCCTGCAGGGTTGGGGCCGGTTTAATCCCGTCCTTGTATATGTGCCCACGGGCCTGCCCCCGCTTATTCTCCGCATACAAGGCCATGATTTTCGCTGGCGTCAATTTAATTGTCCCACCCTGTACCTTGAACATCTGCTCCTTTGCCCCGCTTCCGGTCCACTCCTTTAATTCCCTTCGGGTAACGCCAGTATCTTTCAAGGCCTTCTCAACATAATCCTGCGCTTCTTTTAACAAAATGGTTTTCTGATCGCTTGCTCCCCGGAAGGACTGATAGATAGACAGCATTGCATCTCCCATTTTCCAGAACATGGTATAGGGCGTCAGATTATCATAATTTACAAGCTGATCCACGGCCCCGACTACCTTGCCATATTCTGCGCGGCCCTGAAGCTCCTTCGGCACCTTATCATTCTTATAACTTTCCGAGAGCTGCCGTATGGCCTCCTCGGCCAGGCTCCCAACCGTCTCCGCCCGCTTATTGGCTTTCAGCTCATTCATCTCCATAATGGTTTTTTTCATAGAGCTGACTACCTTCTGCAGGTTTTCCATCTCATACGGGCTTAGCTCGTCCAGGCTTTTGATATCATATACTTTAGCTTTCAGCTCTTTAATCCGCTCCAGGAGATCCGGATCACAGTCAAAATATGCGGTTTCCCCTGTGGCCTGGTCCGTCCACTCGCCACCCTTCTGCACTGCCTCATAGAACCGGTGAAGGTCATCCCAGGCCCGCGTCCTCTGTGTCGGTTCCCCCTTTTGGTTTTTATATTCCGTACTGTAATCAATGCTGTGGAGGAACTCAAGGACAATCCCTTTTACGCCGTCTGGCACATGCTTCTTGTTGTCCGGCCTTAAAAGCCAGTTCTGCATCGCCATCACGTCACGGACAATGAGATTTCTATTCCTGCTGCGGTTACGATTCTCCCGCATTTGGCGCATGCTTTCTACATACTTATCCGGTTTAAGAAGGTACTTCGCCGACCGATCCTGCCGGTTGATTTCCCGATATTCCTCCCGCAGGTTCCTTATTTCCTTCAACCGTTCCTGCTTTGCCGCCTTATCTCCTTTTTTCTCCGCCTCTGCCAGCGCCTTCTCCGCTGCTTCCCGCGCCTCCTTTATCCTGCCCAGTTCCTTAGCCAGTTCCTTGCGGGCCGTCCCAATCTGAGCGGTATACTCTTTTCGGATTCCGTTCAAATATTCCTGCATCTTGGCCCTGTACTCCGCCTGTGCCTTCTTGCGCGCCTGCTCCAGCTGCTCCTGCTTGCGGTCCGCAAATGTAGGGGGCGTGCTCCTCACGTCCGCATACTCCTCCAGGATCTTCTGCCCGATTAATATGGACATTTCATCCATGTCGGCATGATACTCGTTCTCTACCTGCTCCCTTGTTTCATCCAGAACCCTGGCAATTGCCATGAGCTGATCCGCCGGATGGGTGTAATCAGCGGAAAACAGCTCCGGGTACTGGCCGTTCAGTTCCTGGTACAGGCTGTCAACGGATATCCCGCCTTCCCCCAGCCTTATCCTGCCAAAATATTTCTTCCGGAAAGCACTGTATCCTCCCACCGCGTCCAGATCCTGCCTGTCTGCCTGGGACAACTCTATCTTGGTATTTCTTATCTGATCCCGCAGATCACGGTACTGCGCCGCGAAAGCAGTGTCCAGCTTGCCCGACTGTTTCAACACGCCCCGCCCAATCTCCGCCGCCACACGGGCCGTCTCGTTCATATCCACATCTTCCGAATTGCGGATATACTTATACAGCCTCGTCAGCTGCTCCTGGAGCTTCTTGGAACTATATTGGCTGTTATACTCCTTCAAGATACTTCTTGCAATTCTGGCAATATCCGCCTCCCTTACCGCATCCTTTGGGGTAAGCTTAAACTGGTTTTTCAGCTTTTCATTGGCCGCTTTCAGCTTTTCATTTTCGCGGATCAGCGTCTCCAGAGCCGTCTCCGCAGCATCCTCATTCCCTTCCAACTTAAACCGCACATCTTCCAGCCCGCTCACGGCCTCCCTCCTGGCATTCGGAAGGGCCGGATCATAGAGCACTGTCTTTATTCCCTCTGCGGCCAGACCATTTTTCAAGTCCTCGCTGGCATTCACTGGGAGAACTACTGCCGCTATTTCATCCAGGCCTACGGCCCTGCCCGGTTTGGCCTCAAAGTATCTCACGGGAATCGCAAGCAGGTATTCCCGCAGTTCCATGACCTGCCCCATAACCGCGTCCGGTATCCCTGTATAGCCATATTCTTTCTCCAGGAAAGAGCGGATTCCCTTTTCCGTCTTTTTGCTTCCAAAGGCCTCCGTCAGGCACTCGATTGCCCGATCCAAGGCCATGTAATCCGTATCCCCTTTTGTCCCTGCCAGGGCCTTCGCAATCTCATCGAGAAGGCTGTCCGCTTTCCCGTATATCTGCTTATATTCCTCCTCGGAAAGGTTTTGGAGTCTCCCCTTCTCCTTCCTCATAGCTTCTATGCTTGGAAATTCACGTGACAGGGCCGCCCGCACATTCCTGGTCCCGGATGTGATCCCGGATTCCGCATTGCGCATCCCGTTCTCAGCCATGACCCTGACAATATTATCCAGCGTATATTCATCGTGGAGCTCGTTAAAGCTCCGCTCCTCACCCCGTCTGTTAAAGCGATCTTTGTTATTCCTTATGTACTTCTCTCCCAAGACGGGCTCCACAAGTCCTTTAGCATACTCATCAAACTCTGCTTCATGGGCTTTGATTGCGTTCGATACGCCTTCTACATAGCTGGACGCATCCTCCACGGGTTCCGCCTTCCCTCTGGCAATCTCCTGATCCTGCTGGAATCTGGCCTCGGCCTGTTCATACTCCGCCGCGCTGTCTTTATACCCTTCCAGCTGCTCATTTACCTTTTCCCTGCGCCGCTTTATGGCCGCCTCGCTCCATTTTGAATTTGCAAACAGGGCGTCCAGGTATTCCTTCCGCACTGCCGGATCATAGACCACGCTGTGGAAATCAATATCTTCCCGCGCCAGGAATTCCCGCGCCCCTTTCGCCTCATGCCTGCCGCTTATGGACGGCTGGTGCAGGACTGGTTCAACTGAAATGCCCCGTTCTTTCAGGAACGCCTCCCTGACCTCATTCCGGCCTTTCAGCTTGTCAACCATCTGTCCCTTGTCTCCCCCGTCAAACACATTGGATTCCAGGGATGCCTCACTCATTCCTACGCGCGCGGCCAGACCGGATAATTCCGTCTCATTCAGCTTATACTCGGTTTTCGGGAACCGGGGTGTATATGCATCCGCGCTGAACACTCGGTTGGCCCGGTTAATTTTCGGATCAATCGTATCCTTACGAAACACCACGGAAATATCCCCAAAATTATCATGCCCTTCACTGGCCCGTGTCACCGCTATGCTTGGCATAGGGAACCCGCCCAGTCCAATACTCTCCATAAGCTTTTCTTCGGACAGGTTGTGGATTGCCACCAGATCCTTGTTATCTGTCTCCTGCAGGCGTCGGCCCGCAATTTTATACCGTGTTTCTTCCCCTCCCTTGACATTTAACAGCCGCTCAAATATACTGGAGATAGGAAGTGAACCGCTACCCGGGTTCGCCGTGCTACTTCCGGCGGGTCGGCGGGCTGCAGGGGCTACGGCGGTATTGCTCCCGGATGGGGTCGGGCCGTTGCCAGAAGTACCCGTACCGCCCGCAGTAGCTGCGGGGAAAACCTGGTTGAGAGACAACGGTCCGCCCATCCTTGCTGTATATACAGCATGTACATATAGCCGGTTCTTATCTTTCAATTTCACTACTACAAGCTCGTAGAAATCTTCACCGCCAATTTTTATTTTTGCTCCTAACGTGGCAGAATCATACCCACGGCCTTTCCAATTCCTTTGGTGATCCAATACTTTACCCTTGCTTATAACATCGGGAATCGCGGCAAACGCTACGGCCTTCGCATGGTTTACGCCATGGTTCATATCATCTTTTACCGCACGGCTGTCAAGCAGCACATCCCCCACCACCGGATTATGCGCCTTATTCCCAATCGAATCAAAGAAGTTCAGCACCATTTCATTCAGTTTCTTTTCTCCCCTTGGGAACTCCTCGCCTGTCAGGTCCGTCACCGGATCCATGTGCCGCACTGCCTGGTAATTTTCTTCAATGGCCTGCTCCGTCACCCGTTCGGGATGGGCCAGGGCCTTCCTATCCCCTTCTTTCCCCTCGGCATGGGCTTCTTCCTGCGCTTCCGTCCGGGCCTTTCCCTTTCCTTCCGGTTCCCAGCCTTCCGTCCGGGCCTCACTGGCTTTATCCAGGCCATACAGCCAGGTATCCCGGGCTTCCTCGTAGAGCTTTAAATCCTCCTCCAGGTTTTTGGCTGCCACTCCCGTGCTTCCCTTCCGGATCAGCTCCTTGATTGCGTCAATCACATCCGTGAGGAAGTCCACAATGCGCTGCGCAAGGTCCCGGTCCTTTTTTACCACGGAATTGATAAATTCTTCATCATTCAGAAATTTCTCCGCTGCATCGGATACCAGCTCCTCAATGGCCTGCTGGCGGGTCAGCTCCTGGCCCGCGTCCGCGTAATCATTGATATAATCTTCCACCAGGTTCTCCCAGCTTCTGCCCGTGGCCTTCATCTCCGCCTCGGATACGGTGCTTGTATACGCATCATAAGCGGACGGGGCATAATCCCGGATAAAGTGGGTGAGCTCGTGGGACAGGTCACCAAGCATATTGTCGGAATCCGCAGACAGGGTAATCTGGCCTCTCCCGTAGGATGCCCGCACATTTCCCCCGCTCCCTTCCACAATATTAATTGTCAGCCCTGTCATCTTCCCCACGTGCTCTGCCACTTTCCGCTGGGCCTGGGTGGCCGTCTCCGCCACATCCCCTAATCCGCCGGCCTTTGGCGTACCCTGGAGCAAGCGTGGGCTCCGGATGTTGTGGTCCATGTTGTAATCCTGTGCGCCCGCCTTATAGGCCGCAAGGGCCTGTTCCTCGGTGAGCACGGCCATGACAGCCGATTCCTGGGCAGTATCCATGGAGATATTCTGATAGCCCGCATCATAGGCGCGACCAAAGGCACGGCTGTAGGTATTCACATCAATAGAGCCGTCGTAGCCTGCCATAAGGGCCTCCTGGCCGTTCTTCCCGTAAGGCTTCGCATAGGCCTCTGCCTGTCCCCTTCCGAGGCCCTGGACGCCTGCCTGTGGCTCCTGGACCGCCTGATGAACTTCCTGGAAAGGTTCCTGTGCCCGCGCCATATTGCCCGGTTCTGCCTGGTAAGGCCGGGCAGGCTCCCCGCTACCCTGCTGGTTGTCCTGGGCCTGCTGACTTCCCTGCGGCTGCTGGGGCTCCTGGGCCATCCTGGCCTCTGCCTCCATTTCCTCCATCTCCCTGACAGCTTCCATGCCAGGCACCTGCCCAGGGCGGGACGTCCAAGCATCGGGGGCGGGTGCTTCCCCTGGCCCCTGGTGTGTCCCGGCATCCCTTGGCGCTGCTTCCTGGGTTTTCTCTGCCTGCCGGGCCTGCGCGGCATCCTGCGCGTTTCGCGTTTCCTGTTCCGACTGGCCGTTCTTCCCCTGGGCCATCCCCGCCGTCTGTCCAGCCTGCCCCACCGCAGCCTGCGCACGCATCCTGTCCATCCACTGGTGCATCCGTATATCATACTGGGCTTTATCCCGATTGGACACATACCCGCCCTGCCTCTGCCGCGCAGCATATTCCTCCGCCAGCTTCTGCAGATCCACTGCCTCCTGATAGTCCGCTTCATTTGCATAGTTCTCCCGGTTTGTATCAATGCCTTGGGAGTAGTCGCGATAATCAGGGTTGATGGTGCTGCCATACCGGTTCAGTTGTATATTATTCTGAATCGCTCCGGGTGCATTCATAATACCTGCCGTCAGCGCACCGAGCGCAAAATCCTCCCAAGTTTGGGGATCCGTTAAATCCCCGGCAATATTTAGTTCATCTCCATAGATAAAATGCTTCCGTATGGATTCTGTGATATCCTGCACCACCTCCTGTGTGCCCTCTGACAGCATATCCGCCCCATATCCTGCAGCGCCCAACACTGCACGTCTTGCCATAGGATTTTTTGAAAGCGCATTAGATACGCCACGTTTTGCCGCCTGGGCTACTTTACTGTTTTTAAGCATCCGGCTGACGGCACCGCCTCCATACTGCGCAATTCCGCCCAAAAGCAGATTTGTGATTGTTTCATCCGCCGCTGTGAGCACTGCATTCAGCTGTGCCCCGCTGGCCGGCCTTCCCTCCATAATGTCCTGCCGGTATGACTGTCCTCCTGCCTGGGCCGCAAATGCCGCGCTGGCCGCCCCAGCGCTCCCTGTCAGGCCTCCAAAGGCGATTGACGGGAGCATATTGCCTATGGCATTTGCCGTATTATATGCCATTCCTTCCGCTGTCCCTGCTCTTTGGACCATTTTTTCCTGCAACAGTTCCGATTCGGACGGGGCATCTTCCACTGGATCGCCCCAAAGCCATTCCGGTATTGAGGTAATCCCTTCCACTGCATTTTCTACCCCGCCGGTAACGGACTTTAAAATATTAAGCGGGACACGATACCATCCCGCGCTCTCCTCGCTTTTCTGATATTGTTCCGTTGCTCCGCGCTCATTTAGTTCCCCTTCCAAAGAATTCAAATAATTGTCCGCCGCTTCCCTCCCTTTGCGCTCTAATATGTAGTCATATACATTCCGCTCCTGCAATGTCATAAGGGCATATTTCCGCTCCTGGCTTCCAGGCGTCCCACGGCCATCCCATTTCTCGTAATATTCAAAAATTTTATCTCGTGCCTTATCCCCTAAAATCGGTTCAAATCCACCGCCAAATTCTTTGTCAAATTCTTCTTTGGAATACTGCCGGTTAAAATACGCTTCCACTGGATTCTCGGTCCGGTTTCGCCCGAGGATACCTAATATCCCCGCTGACTCTCTCTCCTCTGCAGCCTTGTCCTTCGCAGTGCGGACTGTCTCTCTAAAATCCGACATAGAGGGAATATCTTCATAGCGGATCATATTCCCATTGTCCATATACCCGACTTTATTGTTCGCATTTTCGCGCCTTCTGGCTGCCTTCCACAGCTCCGTCCCTGGCAGGTAGGTGCTGGAAGGCTTATAGCTCTGCTGTATGCGCCTATACGTTTCCGTCGCCTTCTCCCGATCCTCCCGCAGAATATCCGCCTGGGCCGTAGTCCGCCCAGGCGTCCGATGCCGCTCCTTATACCCTTCTATCAAATTTTCCCGTGCTTCCTCATTTAGCCGTTTCCTCCTACGCCTGAAAATGCGCGCCTCCAGGCTATTGTCCTGATTGCTGGAGGAAAACATGCGGTAATTATCATAATTGCGCCCTTTATTGCTGTTATCCGAATCAGGGGAAACAAACATGTTATAATGATCGTAATTTTTCCTGCTTGCCATAGCACACTCCTATTTTTCCATCGCCGCAGCAACCGCTGCTTTATAATCCCCGCCTATTGCCTTCATTATCTTTTTGATTTCTTCCCCGACAATTCCCTTATCGTATAGTCCCTGCACGATATCCACATCATCCATCCCTTGTTCCTTTAGCTTCCGTGCTTCATATATTTCATAAGCCCGTGCCCCCAAATTAGCCTGCTGCATAGCCTTGCGCGTCTGTTTCGTCTGTTCCGCTGTTTTTTTCGAGCTTCCCCCACTGCTTCCTCCGCCGCTCCTGCTGCGCGCATAAGAGAGAGCAAGCTGCTGTTGCTGGAGGGCATACTGCAGCGCGTCCTGCTCCTTCTGGTAGTCAAATTCTGCCTGCCAGTTCTGCTGTGCCAGGGCGTCCTGGGTTTTTTGATAGGCATACTCCTCCGCCCACTGCTGGGCCGCTAAGTCCGTCTGATACTCTCCAAAATCCTGGCCGTAAGAGCTGTCATACCGGCCCGCATAATAGTTCAGATCATTGTAATAATCATTCACCGAATCACGGTAACGCCCATAATCAATGCTGTCCTGGTTATTTACCATCCCCAGCTGGTTGTACAGCTCCTGGCCTTCCTGGAGATACTGGTTATACACGCGGTCATAAATATCCAGCGTTTTATCCCCCAGCTGGCTCATATAATTGTCATAGGCCTGCTGGCCCACGGCTTGGGCATAGGTGGAGCCGTACCCGCCGGTCATCTGGGAGGCCTGGCCGATGGTGTCCCGCATGGCCTTCTGTCCCTGCTGCATGTAGTGCTGCCGGTAATTCTCATACAGATCGCTGTCATACACATCATCCACATTAAATTCTTCACGGTTCAGGATGCTGTCAATAAGGCTGTCAATGGTGCCCTGGTATTTGCTGGTATACGGCCCTGGCTTATCCCCCTCCAGATCGCTTAAAATGTCTGCGTAATTCTGTGTCCGATCCGATGGGGAAAACCGGGAGTATTTATAGCCGGTGATATACTGCGACCCTGAACTGCCTGGCTTCTCTGTCTGGGCGCTTGATACTGGCACAATGGTGACATTCTGGCCGTTTGACACGTTCCGGCCCGTGCTTGACGGCTGGGAAGTCCCCCCGCTGAGAACATTCTGCTGGTTCTGGATCGCCTTCAAAATCTGTGTATTCTGGCTTGCCGTCCCTGAATAATTGCTTATGCCATACTGGCCCGCCAGCTTTTTCCGCGCACTGTACGAGCTGTCCTGGCCTTTGCTTTTCAAATAATCAACAATGCTTCCAACTGCCATTATGATCCCTCCTTCGCTGTTTTCCTTACGTTCCCTGCGCCCTTTCCATTTTCTTCCTGCTCCTCCTTCTCCCCTTTTATCAAAATATTATTGATAGCCACGAGCAGGCTTGCCTGCTGAATCCCTTCCACCTTAACCTGGTTCAGCATCATAATCGCCATATTGATATCCTTTTCCTCAAATACAATCTGCATATTCCCTCTCCTTTATTTCCTTTATCTTCTTCTCCAGCTGTTCTATTTCTTCCTGCTGCCGCCGGATGGCCCCGGCATACAGGGCGCTGTTCGTGCTGTATGGGATGGACAGGTACTCGCCGCCATGATTCACAAGGGGCAGGCATGTCCCCAGGCGCTCCTGGAGCCCGTCCACCTCCTGGGCAATAAATCCCATGCCCTCCTGGCCGGAATCCTGATATATGAACCGGACAGGCCGAAGCCCCAGCACAACGGCAAGCGCCGTTTCATCCGGTATTATCTCAATATCCCGCTTAAGCCTCCGGTCAGAGCGCTCAAACAGCGTCTCACAGCTCACATCCCCGCTCACCGTCATGTTCTGGCACATCAGCTCCCCCTCCACCGACGCATCCCCGGCAATCCGCATATAGTTGGAATACAGCAGGCCATTCACGGAAACCTGGCCGGAATATGTAATGGAGTTTGTTGTCACCTTCCCTGCGGACGTCACAACAAAATTGTCATTGATATTGATGGAGCCCCCATTAATCACCCCTGAAAACTCCGCCGTCCCATCCTTATACAGCTTGAAATTCTGGCTGTCTATCATCAGATACCCTGTCTTAAAGGTGATGGCCTCCGATGTTGCTGATATCTCTGAGCACAGATCCTCCGCGCTCACCTTTAAGGCAATCTTTCCGTCAAGCACCTGGATGCTTGAACTGAGCTCATTCGCCAGATCCGTGAACTGGCTGAGGAATCCCTGCATCGTAACTTCCAGCTGGCTGATGGTGGTGTCCGTCTCCTGGTATTTGATAAAAGATTCCTGGGTAAAATTATCCTCTGGGGTAATATTATTCAACGTATAACGGAGCTGGTTATTCAGCATCTGCAGGTAGCTGTATACCTTTTTGATATCCTGGTTCTGACCGCCAATTGCCGGCATGTTAAAGCTTGCCATCCTGCAGCCCCCTTACTTCTTGTTTCAGGCGTTCGATCCTCTGCTGGTTTGCCTGGATGCCCGCCGCGTACAGCGCGTCATAACTCCCATAGGGAAGGGCCAGGAAGCCTCCCTCCTGCCCCGCCAGGCGCATCCCTATGCGCTCCCCCAGTTCCCGCACATCCTGGGCCACGAATCCCACGGCCTCCCTGCCGCTGTTCCCCCACTTATAACACACGGGATACATTTTGCTTATAACCTCTGCTGCGGCCTCCTGGCTTATTTCCTGGATCATCGCCTTTTTTCCCGCATCAGACGGCTGGTAGGCCCTCCGGCAGTTCAGTGTTTCTGAGATCCAGGCCTCGCTGCAGTCTATATTCCCTGATACCGTATTCATAACCTCATTTTCATTGTAGACTTCCAGCTGTGCGGCATATACCCCTTCCGGTGGATTAAGTGTCTCTGTCTCCATTCCGCCGCCTACATAGCTATTCCCCAGGGCATCCACGACAAACTGTCCGTTGATATTGATAGATCCCCCGTTGATATCCCCGGAAAAGTACGTATCACCGGACTGGTTCAGGGTCATATTCTGGGCATTAATTATCACCTGGCCGGTTTTTAGGATAATGGATTCCCCATACAGCTCCATCCGGCTCAGCATGGTTTCCACTACATCCCCCTTCTCCACCAGCAGGGAAATCTTTTCTGTTGTCTGCTCCAGGCTTGTATGCATTTCCGATGACAGATTCCCGAAACTGATCTCCAGGCCGTCTGCATCAAACTGTATGCTGCGGGTTCTCTCTCCCCTGGCCTCCAGCACATCCAAAACCGATTTTCCCAGGTTATCCTCCAGTGTAAGGTTTGACAGGGTAAATTTAAGTTCCTGGCTGAACCGGTATAGTTTGGACATAATCTTCTTTATATCCGTCTCGTCCTTGTCCAAGACCAGCGGTTTATAAATTGCCATGCAAATCACTCCCGTATCCGATGTATTTCCCTATCGCTATCAGCTTCGCAGGCCCCTTCCCTTCCAGCCGGAAGCGGTATCTCTGGCACCGCTCCGGTATCACGCACAGTGTTTGTGTCCGGTAATTCTTCGCCGTAAACGTGTTCTTTTTCTTGAACGCCTCCTGGCCGTCGCATTTTAAAAACACATCCACCTCGCTGCCCGGTTCCAGCATAAGATTAAATAGGATCCGTTTGAGATATTTGTATTCCACAGAACCCTCCAGCATATCCCCGCTCTCCAGCTCCCACTCAATCAGCTCTTCCCTGTCCCCGGCAACCGTTGCAAGGTTCCCGGCTACGTCAATATAATAGAGCTCCCCGGCCCCGTAGGCCATGAACAGGGCATGCAGGCCGTCCTCCTTATGCCACAGGCCCTTTTTCAGGTCATACACATACAGGCCCCAGTTCCCTTCCGCGTCCTTTAAGGATGCATAATATTTCCCGTCATACTGGCCCACGGCCCCGCCGGTGAAGCGCAGCCCTGCCAGGGCGTCCGACACGGAATCCGGCATGGCCCCGTCATAGCTGCACACGCAGCTCCGGGACACATAAAGCAGGGTTTCATTCACGATGCAGGCCGTGCCCTCACAGCCTTTTGCGATCCCCCTGACAGGGGCATTGGTAGTAATCTGGTAATTGCTTGGCTTATCGCCATATACGGTATGTATGGCATCCTCTTTGAAATACAGCACATAGCCCATGTGGGAGATGCATCCCGTGAAATCCCCATCGCTCCCCACCGTGGCCGCGTAGGAATCCGTGCTTATCCCCTCATATGCCTGCCAGTTTTTAGGATCCCCCAGCTTGGAAGAATATATCTCATGGTTCTCACTGGAGCATCCCCATATGCGGTTCCCGTTTTCACAGATAAAGTCCATATCCGGCACCGTCCGCTTGATTGCCAGCCCGGAGGGCTGGGAGAAGCCCTCCGCCAGATCCCCGATGATAACAATATAATCGTCCCCCAATTCCTGAATCACCGTCGTTTTATTGAATGCGGTATTCGTGCACCCCGTTATCTCCACGCCGTCATATTGGGAAAATGGCTTGCCAATCCCTGTACAGCTGATTTTTACCATGGTACTCCCTGCGGTTGTCTGGGCAAAGCTTGCGTCCGAGGCCTGCGTCCACGATGCTTCCAGGCTTTCCATTTCCCCGGTTGAAGTATTCAGCATAATTTTGTCCGGGAATATGACAATATAGGCGCCCATTCCGGCCATTTTTTTATCCGTGTCCGTTACCTCCGCCACCTCCTGGCCCTTATAATACAGTTTTGTCCCATCCACATATGCAAGCCCGTTTTTATAAAACAGCCCGTGGGGCTTCGTAAGGGTTTTTATCACCTCTCCCCTTGGTTTTCTCGTGGATATGGCTGGAAAACTGTCCGAGGACATATTTTTCATGTCTGAGAATTCATTCTCCCCGATAACCACCCCTTTATTCAGCCCCAGGAAGGAACCGATGGATCGGTTGTCCCCTCGCGGGGCCATGGTTAAAACCGGAAGCCTGCTCATAAAATCCCGCCTTTCCTTAAAACCTCGTAAATGACTTTCCTCTTTTAGGCACATGCTTCCGCCTAAACCAGCCCGCAAAAGCATCATAGGAGGAATTAAACATCACCACATCATTGTTGTATCGCTCCGTTTCCTGGCTATTGAAATCAATCTTTGACAAGAGATAATTGAGGTACACATCCTGAAAGCGCTCAGGCACCACAAGCTCCCGCTCATCGTCCACGCCATATTCCATAGGGGCAAATTCCAGGTCAAAACCCTCTGCCGCATTGATAACCTCCTCTATCACCTGGCCTTCAATTTCATTTACCCACCCCACAAGCGTATCCGTTGCATACTGCTGTCCCCGCAGGGCCGTGACAGCTTCCAGCAATTCAATCAGCTTCATAGACGCCTCCTACCAGTTGAACTTGTATCTATGCTTGTCAAAGTCATATTCCTCTGCTATCCGCAGCACCCCACGGGCATCCGTAATCATGCATTTCCCCTCATCTGAGCCCTTATCCGGGCAAAGGAAGAATGCCTCGCCCGCCGCATCCCTTTGATATCCTGTCATCATGTACCCTTCCGGATCAAAGAGATACCAGCCATGTGTGCCATCCGTAGCCTCCAAAAGCCAATACCATCCGCCTGCCGCATAGCTGCCATCGGCAAACTGATACCACCAGTGTTCTCCATCCGCTGCCAGCCGGAAGCCCTGCGGATAAGATACCTGTACCGTCTCATAGTCGATATCGCAGAGTTTTAATGCCTTCTGCCACGCCGTATCCTCCGTCCTGCTTTGGATGGTTCCATAATTGATTCCCTTGGCTTCTATGCATTGGCCGCCGCCTATGTATACCCCAATGTGTCCCGGCTTCCATAATGCCCATCCGATCATCGATTCGTCCAGGCGGTCAATGCTTACCTTCTTCACCGATGTATCGTGAAAATTGTAGCTTCCCCGGATAATACCCGTGTACCAGCTAATGAGGCCGGAACAGTCCGTGCAGTGCTGTCCTATATATCTTGCCGCTTTGGCCTTATAGGCCGATGTAAATGTCCCTGGGTTCTCCCTCGCCAGCCTCTCCAGGCCGGCCTCTGTCAATACCTCGCCCTTTGCTCCGAACACATACGGGGTTCCTAATTTCCCTTTACAGAATTCCACCAATCCGTTCGCGTTTTTCATTTTGTCCTCCTTTGCAAAAAGCGGTCCATTTCACCGCCCGCCTTCTCTTTTATGCTTTATCCTCAACCGATTCATTTTTTATACTTTGGGGGTCTAACTCCCCTGTCATATTCGTCAAAAACTCCTCCAGCCATGTCTTTAGCCATTTCGGTGTAGGGCACCCGCAGAGATACAAATTTTTCAGTATACTGATGGATTCATAGATAATAAACAGCATACAGTAAAACTCTCCAACTCCTAGCTTTGTCAGTCCGGTAGCCGTCTTAAATCCTTCAGGCATCCACGTTATAACGTTTACTCCAACCATGACATCCACAAGCATCAAAAACGCGACACTCACAATCATTGCCACCTTACGGATTCCACCGTCAATTCCAAATGAGCTGTTAAATTTATGCTGTTTTATGGCCCGTAAGCATCCCAGAACCGTATCCGCAACGATCCATATCAGCACCATCCTTACGAACTCATTCCGCATAATGGTTTCAAGATACACTCTCAACATCTTCTTCTCCCTCCACAAGTGAAAAATACTGCCCAAGGAGCTGGCTTGGGAGATATTGGAGGACGATGCTTTCTCCCTCCTCCATTCCTGCCCGGTCCATCACGTATACCTGGCCCCCCTCTGAATAATACTTCCCTTTTATGTACTCCATCCCTGCGGCTGCTGGGATCGGATCAGCGAGTGTCCCGGCATGCCCTTCATCCACAACCGCAAAAAGTGCTTCCGAGCCCTTGCCGGGTTCATATACGGCCTGCTTGTGATGCGTTTGTCTCACTTTATACAGCTTTCCCCCATGCTGTACCATCGTTATCTCCGTCCCAATGACTGCTTCGGCCTGCTTTGTAAGGATTGTCCCGTCCAGCAGTGCAGACCATTCGGGCCTCAGTGACTTCACCACAAGGGCCTGGGCGTCCGTGTTGGCCGCCGCGTTAATCAGCACCTGTTTTCGTACAGCCCGCAGGCCGTCCAAAATCCTTTGATTCATCTTACGCCTCCTCCCCCGCAAGGATGGCCATGCCCTGGTTAAGCGCCTCAATTTCCTTTTCTGTTTCCGTCTTTTCGCGGATATTGTAGGTAGTGAGCACTGTTCCATCCGCATTGATAACGGATGTCTCCGATACCAGCTTCAAATCCGTATAATTTCCCACCGTAAGTCCTGCGCTATTTTTGACTGTGACCTCCTTAAGATTTTCCGGCGTCAGCTTGGCCCACACCTCCAGCATGGCCGCCTGACTTGCGCTGGACACCCGCAGAGCGCTCAGGCTTGCGGATGTCTCCAGCTCTATTATTGTTTCGTCCTTTAAAATCAGAGTATCTTTCATAATTAAATCTTCCCCTCAAAAAACATACAATTTGGATCCGTTACCTGTTTTAAATCAATTCCTTCCACTTCTGCCCGCACCTCTAAGATGTGAAGGTAGGTTCCCATTATGTTCTGCTGTTCAACTAATAGATTGTCCGGGCAGTCATGCACGGGCATTTCTACCTTTGCCTGCAAAGAGTGTTGTGTTATGTTAGCCGCTTCAATCCGTGTATTGAATCTTTTCAGCTTCTCATACCGGATCTTAGCCTGCCAATACTCCGCTTTAAATCGTTCCTTATAATCTTCACTAACCATTTGTTTTATTGTTTCTTTTAATTCCATAAGGTACTCCTTTCGGGAATGGTTTTCTTGTTTAAATAGTGATATGAACTCTTTCAGCGAAAACCTTGTAAAACAAGGTTTTAATGGTTCTAATTTTGTAACAGTTATTGATAATGTCGGAAATACAGACACAATTCAGCTGCATCCAATCGCGGAAAGAAAAGAATGTATATGGTTTATTGTGGCAATGTATCCCACAGCTGCTCAGTGCCAAATTTTTGTTTGCAACAGACGAGCGAGCTTTGTCTCCATAGCAGGTAACAATCCAACTATTTCTAAAGTTGACATTGGAAGTGGTACTGAACGGGATAATGGTGATATAAAAATATCATTTAACTTTGGCTATGCACATTTAATAATCATCGGAACAACTCAAACCTCTGTTGCAAAATGACCGTTTTACGCTGGAAAAGTCCAGTTCCATCCGCTATTGCCATATATACCACATACCAAACGATTGCTTGCTCTATCAACACAAAGGCACGTGCCATAGGCTGGCCCGGCATTGTATATAAGGGCGAATCCAGATCCCGCAGCGAGACGATATCTGCACAATACAACGGCCCCTGTAAGATTGGGATACAATGATTCAATTGACGCTTGTACAGTTGTCTGATTGCCGTTGTCTATGTATATCTCAAACATTGGGAATTTGGCTGATAAGCTGGACAAATCACTATTTAAGTCACGAAGCTTCGATGCCAATGTCCCCTCTATATTCTCATTCGCCTGCCTGGCGTCCAGCACCATCCCTTCCACATCTGCCGCCGTCAGTCCATTATTTACTATGCTCGATTTCGCCACATACAGTGCAAGCTTTTCCAGTAATGCTTCATTCGTCACAAGCTCCTCTTTGATTTTTAGCGCCAGTGCATCAAGAAGCGCCTGGACCGTGCTTTGTCCGCCAGGCGTTTCAGCGGCCAAGGCCTGGGAATCTATCGCCGATACCGAAGCCGCCGTCCCATCAAATTCCCCAACGCCTTCAATTTCAGCTACTGCATCCTCTGCTCTCTGTGCCGCCTGTTCTGCCGCCGTCCTACTAGAATCCGCCGCTGATGCACTATCTGCCGCCTCTCCGGCTTTCGTCTCCGCTGTGGAGGCCGCTGTCTCCGCCGCGCTCTTGCTGGTGGCTGCTGCGGATGCACTCTCCGCCGCCTCCCCGGCCTTTGTCTCCGCTGTGGAGGCCGCTGTCTCCGCTTCGCTCTTGCTAGTAGCTGCCGCATATGCGCTATTTGCTGCCGCTTTCTTAGCTTCATTTGCCGCTACAAGTGTATTCTGTGCTTCTGCAATCGCCTGTTCCGCCTGTGTCTGCCAAAATGCTTCATTGGCAAGACGTCTCTGCTCATTCTGGACACGAATGGCCTCTGCTTCCTGGCGTTCTTTCTCGTTCGTGTCCAATTGTTCCGTTTTCTGCTCTATCTGCTTTTCCAGCTCCTCCAATTCTGAAAGACCGGTTTCCACTCCGGCAGGCGTATCTATCGTCTGCCCTACGTACAACGCACCTTGGTTCGAAGCCCACTTCACCGTCCCAAAATCATCCGATCCGCGCAGGGCAACCCACACGGTTCCAACCTGCTGCACACAAGATGCAGGGACCGTCCAAACAAGAGTTATTTTATCCTCTGTTACTTCTTTGGACAAAATGCATGTGTCAAGTTTGTTCCCTGCATACCGCAGATCCAAATGATAGTCCAGATTCGCAAGATCTATCCCGCCCAATGTGAGGCGGTCCATCCGGAAGCGCCTGGTTTCAGAATTATTATCATACTGTGTCCCGATTTGCTTATCGCTCTCCGGTATTACCAGCTGCCTGCCCCTTACCGTAATCATGCCGCCTCACCCCTTCATTCTTTATATCCTACAGTTCTTCATAGGAGGATTGCTCCATTACGCTGTCTGCATAGTCCAGCTGCTCCTCCTGATGTTCCAGAATCTCCGCGATTGCTTTGGGCATCTTTACATACTCCCCACGTTTAATCAAATAAGGACGGCCATTGAGCCCTACAAATACATCCCTGCGCGTCTGGTTATCCCTACCCTTTGGTATTTTGAATGTAACCATTCCATCATCTGTCTCGGTGCCTGATTCAGTTCCTTCTCCAGTTCCGCTGTTACCCGGTTCGGTAACTCCAGAACTTTCCTGACCCTCAAGCTCACTATTTTCACTTAACACGCTCGTTTCTGCCTGCTTCGTTCGATTCGTAGCCATTTTATTATCCTCCTTTAATTATCAATATGGTCGTTAAACGTGGACGCGGTCTCAATGCGCACCATGTACTGCTGCGATAAGATTTCCGTAACCTTCGTAGCCTTCCAGCCCACGGTGGAGCGCTGGTTTAAGGGATCCGCCGTGCCCGCAGAGCCAAGCTGCTTGATAATGGTTTCCAGTCCACCGCCCTCAATCATCGTAGTGGCATACGCGTTTGCCCCGATCACCAGGGTTGCATATACATCAATCCCAGATACCCCGGCCTTTGTGAACTTTTTGGCCTCCGTTGTCTCAATAAAGCGGACGCCTTCCAGCTCCCCGATCTCTCCCTTGTAAATCCGCTCCGGATTTTTGTATTTTGTAACCTCGATGAAGCGCTCATCCTCCGTGATATCATACGCACAATCCGGATGTATAATCGCGTAATAATACCCGTTGATTTTTTTCGTATTCTGGTTCTTGAGGAACCGGGCGGCCATCTTTATGGCCTTGACCGTAAGCTTCATGGCAGACGTGATCTCCGCCCGGGAATCCACCTGTCCCTCCGCATACTGCACATTGGTTCCCGAGCACATCACTTCACGGGAAATTGTATCAAGGGTGCGGCCGGCCTGGGAGCCGATCAGCGTGCCGGCCTCAACCACATTGTTGTCAATGGCCGTCATATCAAGCATGTCCGACAGGGATACATACCCTCCGTACTGCTTGACCTCTGCCTCCACTGTGGTAACCTTCATGGCCTGGCCGTCCGGGGTTACGCCCTCAGTAAGAGGGGTGGTTGCTTTGGGCAGCTGGTCGTAGCAACGGAACTCTATCTTTTTGCCTCCCCGCTTCGGGATATTGCGTGTCTGAGCGAACTGGTCGTGCACCAGCTCCGGCTCCGCATTCCTGATAAGGTTTTTATCATAAAATGTTTTCATCTCGGCTGTCATGCCGGTTGTAACCGTTGTATTTGCCGGTTCGGCAAACAGCTGTAAATTCAAAATAAAATACTTCTTCATCTGCTGTCTCTCCTTCCTCATTTCTCAAAATTCAATCCGTTCGCCCCGTTTGGACCGCTCAATCATTTCATCCATCTGGGCATATGTCATTTTTGACACATCAATCTTTGACGTGCTTGGAGCACTTGCCGCCGCCCCATTTTCTGATGGCCGCCCGGCTCCTGCCCGAATATTGGCCGCCACCTTCTGCCTGGTGTCCGCTGCCGCCTGCTGGGCAATCCCGCTTTTGATTTCCTCAAGATGGCAGGCTTCATAAGCACCCTTCACGTCCCACCCGGCCCCCAGGAGACGGACAAAGTTTTCATTTCCCAGCTCCACAGCCATATCAAAATTGGGGTAAATCCCTTTGCAGTCCTCCGCCTCCCTATCCCACCGGGCATAGGTATCTTCCCTCTGCCGTATCTGCTGGGCCTGCCGGGCGGTTTCCTGGGCCTGCCTGTATTTTAGTTCCAGGTCTACCATTCTCTTATACTGCTCCGGTGTCATGCCTTCCCGCATGGCCGCGTCCTCGTAAAAGCCCGTATCCTGGTTAATTGCGGCGATAATATCATCCACCTTGCCGCTGTTAATCCCGTACTTCACGGACAACATGTCCATCAAAGGCGCATAGGCGTTTAACTGCCTCTGCAAATCCTGGTTCTGGGTATACCGCCTCTTAATCAGGTTCTGCACATCCTGGTCGAAAAGGTCCTTATACTCGCCTTTTAACCTCCTATATTCTGCCTGACGCTCCTCCGGGGTAGGCTCCTGCGCTCCAGTCCCTTCTTCGCCTTCTGTTCCAGGCGCCGGCCCTTCTGCTCCTTGCCCTTCCTGGCCGGATTCGCCTACACCCTGCGTAGGCGATGCTGCTGCTATGCTTCCCTCTGCACCATTTCCTCCACCTTCTCCCTCAAACAATCTTAGATTCAGCCTTATTTTTCTCATTGTGTTCTCCTTCCCACGGTCTCTCCCGAGTGCCTTCCATTCTCTGCCCACGGTCTTTCCCGAGCGTCAGGCCTCTGCCATATGTCTCACTATATCACATTTCATTCCTTAACATGTTCCTGCCACCTTTTGCCCCTGTCTCCAGCCCCCAGCTCAGGCTTATAAAGTCCGCATAGGCCTCTTTTAACATCTCCCCGCCAGTCCTTACCGTCCGCAGGATCCCATCCAGTTCCATGCGGCCCCGCTCCGCGCATGGAATGGCCTTCATCTCCAGGCTCCCGTCCTGCATGGAAAACATCTTTACCTCCACCATGTTCTCCTCTGCCAGCTGGAGGATGCGCCGGGCCGCCACCTGCCCCAGGAAGGAAACCGCCGCACATACGATATCGCACCCCGCAGGCAGCCCCATCGCTTTCGCATATCCGGCATGGCCGTGAATGGAGATTCTTGCATATCTGTCTGTCTGTTCAATGCATATCCGCGTCATCACTTCACCTCCGTAGCCGATGCTGTGCGGCGCCTGGCCTGGCTGGCCGTGCTGTTATCATTCCCTCCGACTGTCTCCCCCAGGCTGTTTGTCTGCCTTGTGCCGTCCGCATTCACCTGTACCCCAGTCATTGCAGGGCCGCCCAGAAGGCTTTGTACCGCATAGAATAAATCTTCCCGGCCCGTGTAATCCGTAACCATGGCCGCCAGCTGCTCAAGCACCTGCCCCATCTGCTGGAGCTTCTGGTACATTGTTCCATTCTCACTAATTTTCTTGATAACCTCGTCCCGCTTGTCAAAGTCCATCATTGTAACAACCGCAAGGGCCTGATCCGCAAGCTGCGGATTAAACAGCCCCATGCCAAACAGCTCCTTGGCAAGCTCATTGTTGGAGATACGGCTGTAGGTGCTGCCCTTCTGGGCCGACACCTTGATATCAAAGACCGGCCTGCGGCTTAACAAATCCCCTGATGCGGTAAGCACAGTCTGGGCCTGCAGCTGGCTGTTGTCCATCTGCACATACTCCGCGTCCCCGCCGTTGGGCTTTGTGATACGGAAGCACCGGGGGAGGTCATAAAACTGCCGCACCAGCTCAATCACAAGCAGCACCACTTGCGCATGGGCGTTATAGCTGTCTTTTATCATATCCCGGCTTAGTTTGCTTCCCGCCTCCTGCAGGGCCGCGATGGCCGATGCCGCCGTCACACCGGAAGCCGTCGAGCCTTGGGAAAAATCCCGGTTGCCGGATGTCTCTTTAATTTCCTCTATCTTCGCCTCCCGGATCACCGTCACATAATCCGCCATCTGCGGGACCTCGATCTGTTTAATGCGGTGGTCGTCCACATCCCCCTCCACCTGCACCAAGTCCCTAGAAAGATCCGTGAACTCCTCCGGGTTTACACCAGAATGAGCGCTCACAAAGTAGCGCGGCCTGTTAAGGGAAGCGCTTTTCAGCATAATCTGGTCCAGCTTGTCTATGTACTCCTGGGGGTTCACCATGATATCCAGATAGCCGAACCCCGCCGGGCTCCCCTTTTCCGGGAACATGATGTCGAACACAAAGGGGTATTTCCCATGGTCGTACCACCCCCGTTCTCTGAACTGCGGATCATTCTCCGATGCGTACAGCACCACGCCAGGGATAAATTTGCAGTAGTGCAGGACCGTGCGCATGCCGCCCGCCTCCGTCTGCACCCGCTTTTTGTAATACCAATCAATCACCTGGGTCTTTCCCGACGTGTCAATGGTCTCATCGTAGATATATTTTGACTGGATTTGCTCGCCCGGCATGGCCCTCCCTTTCGTCTGTGGGTATTCCATCTCCAAAAGGTCCGTGTCCACCAGGTCCGTAGTAAAGACATTGCGTGACTTCTGTATATCCTTGATTCCCGGCTCCCAGAAGATATTCATAAGGTCAACCATGCGGATATCGATATCTCCCAGGCCGTTCTCCTTGTCCTTGTTCCAGAACACGCCGTAGACCGCTGTCCCGGTTTTGGGCTTCTCCCAGGAGCACTCCGAATAAACCTCCTCATATCCGTTCTGCTCCAGGATCACCGGCACCACATCCGAAAGGAGCTTAGCCGTCTCTTCGTCGGATTCCTCCCGGGGAAGGATTGCGGGGATGGGGTAATTATCCATAAAGTCCGCATGCTTATTGAGGATGCTGTTAAAAAGCCAAGCGCTTGTAGGCCGTGGGTCATTCTCATTGCTGGAATCCGCAGAAAACCGATCCCAATGGTTATTTTTCCACCACTCCTCCGCATTGGACACCCGGCTCTCCAGGTTTGCCTTCCCCTGCTGGTATTTGCGCAGGATCGTATAAGCTTCCTCCACTTCCCGCTCCCCGATGGGGTTCTCTGTCCCCAACTTGCGGGCGTCTGTCCCCAGCCCCGTCCCCTCCTGTGTCTGGCCGTTTTCAAAAAACAATCCATCTTCTCTCTCTGCCATCTTATGCCCTCCTGAAATGGTACGCCTTCCGGCGCTCGTTCTCGTATAAGTTCAACGGATCCTCTAGTGGAACCGGCTTCTTGAAATTTTGCCTCTGGGGTATCTGGTGCTCCATCAGCAGATACCGGCATTCATCGTAGATGTGATCCTCCTGGGTTGTATCAATGTCCTCCACCTTCTTCTCGTCATACACCAGCTGCGGCACCGTGCGGATGAAGTCTTTACAAGTGTCAAACACGTAAAACATGGCCTTGCCTTCCTGGTTGAAGGCCAGCCGGTAGTGGTACTGCATCTTTCCGGCAATCCGGTTGTTGTCCCCAGGCGTCCAGTACACCCCATACTTTGCCATAATATCCGCTATGGATTCCCCCCGATCCCTGCTGAATATGGACGGATCCGCCACGCCTGTGATATGCCTGCCTTTCAGGTTCTCGTCCGCCTGCTCAATCTCCCGGATGCGCTTTGCCTGCTCCCCCGGGTTAATCTCAATCCCTGTATTGGGCTTGTCCGGCCTGCATCCGTACATTTCCCGGATCCGGTAAATGCATCCATCATAATCAATCGCATACCATCCCACAGAAAACGGCTTTGCGTATCCAAAGTCATAGGCCCGCATGACGGCCCATCCGGCGGGAATCTTAAACGGCGCAATCACATGGGTCCATTCCCCCGTATCATAATTTTCCGGGTCATTCCGCCACTCGGTGAATACCTGGCCCTCGTAAGCGTCCCAGTCCCCATAAAGAAGGGCTTTCTTCTGGGCCTCATCCATCATCGCCAGGTTTGCGATATAGCTCGGGTTGTTCCGCATCAGGATGGGGTTATCGAACACACTGCTTTTTATAAATATCCGGTCCCGCTCCACCGTTTGCTTTGAGCCATCCGGGAGGATGATCTCGGATGTGTACGTTTTCGGCACCCCTGGCACGGCATCCGTGATAAACCGGCCCTTTACCCAGATGTGCCCCGGCCCTCCCGGGTTTGCCGTGGAGCGGACATACACTCGCAGGCCCGGCCCCGACGACCGGGCACGGGAAAACATGTACTCATACTCCTCATAGGCGAAATGCGTAAGCTCATCGAACCCCACAAAGTCAAAATGGCGGCCCTGATATTTCAGCCTATCCTTCGTATGCTGCATCGCCCCGAAGTAGATAACAGCCCCGCTGGGAAACAACCACGCATGCCGGCTTTGGTGGTAGCGGGCCTTGGGAAACGCCCTTTTATACAGCTCCTGGCTCCTGCTTATCAAGTCCTCCAACTCCGGGTAAGTCTTTCGGAAGATGATTCCCCGATAATAGCCAATGCCCACCTGCCTGGTGGCCTCCACCAGCAGGTAGTCCGACTTCCCGCCGCCTGCCGCTCCGCCGTAAAGGGCTTCAAACTCCGGGCGGGCCATCATTGCGGCCTGCTTTTCCTGGGGAACCCACAGGTATCTTGCCTCCTGCCTGGCTTCCTTCCCCTTTTTCCTTCCCACTTTGCTGCACCTCGTCTCTCAATGCCTCTATCTGCGTTGGCGTCAGCACCAATACGCCAGTGCCTGTATCGTCGGCCTCTGCCTGCTCCACCTTCTCCTTCCAGTCCTCAGGCATCCGGTTTTTCAGCCAGAAAATAATGGCCTTCACATCCGGCTTGACATACTCCGTCTCCTCCGCAGTGTCCAGATATTCCTCCTCTTTGACCTTTTTCCCGCTCCCATCGTACTCCGTGCGCCGCAGTTTGAAGGCCTTCTTCACCTTCACCTCAAACCCCAGCGCAATGCGGTACAGGCTATTTTCCATTAGCCGGTCCGCATGCTCCTTCCCATGGGCAAGGGCCTCCCGGATGGGCTCGTGGTCTTTCTTCCACTTCGCCAGGGTGGAGCGGCTGATCCCAATTTTCTTCGCGATCTCCTCGTCCGTCAGCCCGGCCCTGGCCCACGCCCGCAGGATCGCAAGGTTATCTTCATTCTCATTCCATTCCTGCCACTTCTGCCTTGCCATTATCCCTTACCTCCCCTGTGTATATCATCCTAGCACATTCCGGCCTTTCGCATGTTCCTGCCACCAACCGGCAGAATGGCACTCCATCTGCTGGCCGGTTCTGCGCAAAAAAATACGGCTGCAAACTCCCCAGCCGTTACCCATATCCCTGTATCCTTTTGTCCGATTCTGCACGGCAAATAAAGGGGGCCGTCAGACGTCTCCCTTCCCATTTCCGCGCGCGCACGCGCGCACACCCGCGCTGGCCGCGTCCTCCTGTCCATTGTACAGCTTTTTGTAATAAGGGCAGGTATCATACATATCCTTGCAGAATATCTCCGCAAAGTCCCTCTGCTCTGAAAAGCTCTCAAAAACAATCTGGTTTCTGACATTGAAGCCCAGATTATTGGCAATCGGTTGGCAGGTAATGGTTGCCTGCTTTTTATCCTTGTAGCTCATGCAGCAGAAAAACGGGCACTTTGCATTTGCCCTTCGCGGCATCCTTCCTCACCCCCGCTTCCTTCCTCACCCTGACCTGCCATTTGTTCTGCGACCTGCCATTCACCCTCGTATCATCCGGGCGTATATGTAAAACAAGGCCAACTGCGCACTGTACCGCACCTCTGCATCCAGAAACGTATAGCCCTTATATGCCTGCTCCATCTCCCTGCGCAGTTCGTCGTGACTTTTTACCATGCGGTTTACTTTCCGCCGGGTGAATTTTGTATAACTCCGGGTAGGCTTCCCTGGCTTGTCCAAGTTCTTGGAAGCACACCAGCGCTTTGTCCCATGGGGGTTATTTGACACATAAGAGGCCAGGCCCAATATCATAAATTTTTCATCCGGCGCAATCCGGCGGGTGTTCGGCCTGTCGCACTTCCCCCACAGGCTCTCCAGCTCGTCACGGTCTATCCCCTTTCCCGTCATAAGCATGTGAAAGTGAGGACGGGCCTTCCCGTCAAAAGCCAGGATGTAGATATATTTTATATTTCCCTCTCCCGTTTTCTTCCGCCTCCGGTTAATCCGGGCAATGAAATTCTTTATGTCCCTCCTGGCCGCCTCCATATCCTTCGGCATACACGAATCATTCCATCCAAAGGTGGCCCAGATATCCCCTTTTCCAAAATTGATGCATGCCAGCCGCATAAGATACCGCTTCGAATTACGGTCATTGAGATTCTTCTGGGAAGGCTTTGTCTCACGCCTCCGTTTTGTCTTAGGCATATCCTCCCGTCTCGGGAAACTCGGGTACACTTGGGATTCCAACAGTTCCTTCCCATTCTCTTTATTCCTGGACTTGATCGTGGTAGTCCGATAGAGACAGGGCACCCGCCCTTCCTCAACCAGCCGCTCCAATTCCCATTCCTGCAATTTATCCGCCTGCTCTTTGTATGCCTCCTCCAGGTCATAATCATCATAGTACCGTTTCATGTTCCATGCCCTTTATCCTTACTATTTTTGTATGTGCCTCACTTGCTAATACCCATTACAAGGACGGGAAATTTATTTTATATAGGAAGGAACCGGCGGCTTCCTGCCCTCTGCCTGCCGCCGATTCCAGTATTTCCCAATCAATTCCAACGCTCTCCCGCTATTTCAACCAGCCACGCCGCTCACTTCCGGTCATGCCACCCGCTTTCTCACAGACCGCAGAGTTTCCGGCGTGGACTGCGCATAGTAGAGGGCCGTCACCGCAGGACTTGCGTGCCCCATGACCTCCTGTATAATGCCGATGTCCACCCCCTTATTCTTCAAATCCATGCCAAGCGTCTTTCTCAATTTATGGGGATATACCCGGCAGGTAAGGCCCGCACGGCCTGCAATTCCTTTCAAAATCAGGCGCACCCCAGCCTTTGAGATAGTTCCATACGGCATCCGGCTTTGGACAAAAAGAGAAGGGTTCCCGTCTTGTCTGGCCGAAAGGTATTTTTTCAGATGATATCTTGCTTCCTCGTCAAGGTAGATAGGTCGGAAGCGTCCGTTTTTCTCTCCGCAGATCATAATATCCCCCGTAGTCCAATCAATCATATCCGTTGTGACGGCCACCAGCTCCCCCACTCTTGCCCCTGTGCTGCGGAACACCTCAATCATGGCCCGCTCCCGCAGCGTCCGGCATCCGTCCCGCAGCCTCTCCATTTCTTCCCCTGTAAAGTAGTCAATCGGCTTCTTCTGCGTTTTAAGCGGCTCCGTGCCCTCCACCGGGTTGTCTGGAATCAGCTTCTCCTTACGCATCCAGGTATAGAACGCGGACAGGAAACGCCGCTCATTATTGATAGTAGTGGCCTGGTTCTTCCGGCCTGTCAGTGACAGGTTCTTTCCCTCATACCAACACAGGTAATATGCGATATCCATCTTATCCATATCCGTTAGCGGCTTATAGATCAGCGTCACCAGCCGCCGCACCGCCGCTATGTACCCGTACTTTGTTTCTTCTGCCAGGCCCTTTTTCTTATAAAGGAACAGCTGGAGGATGTACCGGTTCTTTTCATCCACGCTGTCCTTGCGCTCAACCGGAAGGGTGGTGATCCGCTCCATATTCACGTTTATAAACTCCTGGGTCATCACCTGCTCCAGCATCTGCAATGCATCCTGGGTCAATACATGGGTCATCTTGATTATTACATTATTTAACAGATCACTTTTCACCGATTGTCCGTTCATAATTTACCCCCTTGTCTTGCCTAAGGATGTGATATTTGCTATAATATCCTTAGTCAGATGGCGGCACATATAACTTTGGACGGTTGGTGTGCCGCCTGTTCATTTGTTTTCATTTTTCGTTTCTTCCGGCTGGATTATTTTTGCATGCATCTATCGAAGGCTTTACGTACCTGCGTGGCAAGTCTTGCCAAACTGCACACTCCTAGATCTTCCGCATTTTCTCCGTTTCCTTTCCAAAACTCAACTAGCTCTTTGCAAACCAATCCATTGCAGCCATCCCCGAATTGAATGGCACGGTTATTGTCAATTTCCGATATTTTTTCGAATATCGTGTTATCTGTAAGACGGGCCACCTCTCCTTGCACCAGTAGGCGGCTCCCAAGGAGCTCCACAATTCTCTCTGCCAATTCCCGTACATATCTATCCTGCACCTGGGGCAACTCCCCAATATTCCAACTTTCGTCTGGAGGAGGCTCCTCCATCCTGCGGGGCGGTAAGAGTATTTCCGGTCTTTTATATGGTTTCTTTATTTTCTTCATCATGTATCATTCATCCTTTGTTTACAAAATGTCAGTTTGGCTGCGGATAGCAAGCCTCATTTCCCGTCCAAAATCTTCACATGCTTGTACATATCCTTTATGA
>CALWRY010000007.1 GCA_944384065.1 uncultured Enterocloster sp.
TCAAGATATAAGTCACTATGAAAAAAGAATATTAAGAAAAACATCACTGCTCTTAATCCTTGAAGTGACAATATTTTTTTCTGATTGCTCATCCCTTTAGTCTCCGT
The DNA here is from genome assembly GCA_944384065.1 of uncultured Enterocloster sp. Classification (GTDB taxonomy): domain Bacteria; phylum Bacillota; class Clostridia; order Lachnospirales; family Lachnospiraceae; genus Enterocloster. Next base: position 108 of record CALWRY010000007.1, read on the forward strand.
CTTATCTTTGATAATATTTTCCTCACCCATGCCGGTGTATTCAGCAAAGCAAGCAACTTGTACCTGTCTATCTTACTCTGCGGAATAGCATATTTATTCTTTATTACAGACCATTCCTCATTCAATAATTCCTCATAAATCCCATCTCTTTGTTCAGATCTTTTAAACGGATGATTGAGCTGATGGTTATACTCCGCTTCTCTATGTACATCTAGCTCTGTAAAATCAAATAAAACCGAAAAATCATCCCACAGGTGGGCTGCCTTTTTAGAATTTATTAGCAAAATTGAGTTGGATTCACTCGGATGAAAATATGGATAGAACTCTCGGCTGTCACAATCCCCAACTGTGAAGTCACCGATTCTTTTCAAATTAGCATATTTACAGTTGTAACAACTTTCTCTAAAATCCAGTCCCTGCATAAAGAGATTGAAATATACATCCTGAGCAGTTCTTCGAACAAGCGGTAAGCCGCGCATCATCATCATCATCATCATATAGGAAGAGTTAGACTCAGCATTTGGATTCTTATATCTGAAACGATAATCAACCACTCTCCCCTGTTTTGATTTTGAATCCATTTCTATCTGACGTCTTAAAAGCGCAGGACTTGGTACACCATGACACACGAGATCAACTGTATATAGGCGTTCTCTTTTTTTCAATGGAACAACTGCATACAAGCCCGCAATCTGGCAAGGCGTACCAGAGAACAGGACGGTTCGTCCATCCTCAAGCGCTTTCCGTACCTGCTGATAAACATTTCCCACATAGCTCTGAACATATTTTGAATTCTGGAGTTTTATCAATTGTTCCGTTGACTCAATAATTATATGTTTAACTGACAAATCCTCCGTGATAGCTGCGCCAACAACAAGTGCGTTATATTCCTTTATCATATGACTTGCAATTCCAACAAATGCGCCTCCTGAGGCACTATTTTTTAGATGCACACTATCCTTTAGCCTTACTAAGTATCCTGTCAATGATTCATCAACGTGATGATCATCGTTTCCAGGACACCCAGAATAACATTTGCCGCAATTCACACATATTTCAGCGTTAACCTGTGGGACATAAAATCCCTCCTCATCTGTTACCATCTGTATTGCATTCTTAGGACACATATTCATACATGCACAACACCCTGTGCAATGTGTTTTAACTATATCGCTCACCGTCATAAACAATCATCCTCAGTGTCTAATCTTCTTTTTCATATATTGCAGTATATAAACTAATTCATCCATTCTAAAAAGCCATGCCCCAACAATATAAATCACAATCCCAACAATAATCTGAAGCAAAAGGACAAATATTGTTGCTAAAGGTATCTTGCCAACGAAAAAGACCACAGCGCACATTATTCCAGACAAGGTGAGTGATGGCAAATAATCTCTTAATATTTCACTCACTTTATATGGAAAATTCCTAACCGTAAAGTATGAGAAAATACAGGTTCCTAATAGAGAAATCAAAACATAACTCCAAGCGATGAGAGGTATACTACGAAAATAAAATGCCGCAAGGATAATCAGTGCGACTGTCAATACTGAAGTAACAACTTCATGAAAGAGGTTAACTTCACTTTTTCCAATAGCAAGCAAGGCATTTTTCAGGATAGTATTAACAGAACGAGTTACATATACCAAACTGAGAATTCTAAGATAAGGTACGCATGGCATCCATTTTTCTGTAAGAAATAATAGAATAAAATTATCCGCAATGCCCACCATTCCAAATATTAGTGGCAATAAAATGAAACTACTCACTCTAATGGATAATCTCATAAAATCCGTATTCTTATTCAAATCATCCTGCTGTTCTGAAAAGACAGGTAATAATACCTTTCCAACTGAATTCACGATATCATTAACCAATAGCTGCGGAAATCTCTTTCCTTGATTATAATACGCAAGATCAGCTGATGAAAAAACCTTTCCCACAACTAGCGTTCTAATATTGTCCTTAAGCGTGTCCACAGTCGTTGCAAGAAAAACTCGACTTCCGTAGCCCCACATTTCCCTAATACTGCTCATTGAACATTGAAGCCGTGGCTTCCATTCTATGAAAAAATACAGCATGGCTGTGGAGATAATTACTGACATCATGTTTTGAGCTATTAATGCCCATACCCCTGCACCGGTCAGTGCCAACACAATTCCGATAATGCCAGAAACAATTGCTCCAAAAGTTCCTATGATGCAACTTTTCATAAAAAGGAGTTTTTTCTGGATATATGCCTGTTGGATAGAATTCACTGCAGAAAAGACAAGGCGTATTCCTAAAACTCTTGTAATCAGAGTTAAATCGTTGTTTACATAAAAATCCGATATCAACGGAGCACATATAAATAGCACAGCATACATTAATACAGACACAAATACACTGACCCAACAAATTGAATTAAAATCCGTGTCATCTGAGTTTTTTTTCTGTACCAACGCAATTCCAAAACCACCTGCAACTAATGCATCTCCAATTGCAACAAATACATTTACAATGGCTAATATCCCATAATCCTCTGGTGCGAGTATTCTCGCAAGGATAATTGATACAATGAGGGATACCAATTGTGCCGATATTCTCTCTGCAAATGACCATCCTATACCTGAAAAAACTTTTTTATTATTCATCTTTATAATCCCTCAGTGTTTCTTTGAGGATATCTTTGGACTCGTTAATATATTCCCGCATCAATTGATTGACCTTATCATAAGGAATCATGCGTTCCTCTACCTCACTATCAGCTCCTTTTAGAATTCGATATGTACAATTCATCTCATCCAGAAAATCTTCCATCCGAGAAAATGTTCCATCATTTGAATCTGCAATCCAAACTTGTCTATTAAAAATAAAACTGAATATCATACCATGGAAGGAGTTTGTGACTATATGATCAGCATGTGCAATCAAATATAGCCATTCACCTGGGCCAATACCGGAAAATTTTTCATATCCTCTTTCATCTCTTTTTATCCTATCACTAATCGTATATATCGGATATCCAGTTTCTATTGACAACTGTCTTGCTTTTGCTTCCATAAGATTATTTCTTTTAAAGCCATAATGAAGGATATAGTGTTTCGGTGTCTTCACTGGATGCTGCATCTTTTTCCAAGTGTCAGACGAAATAAGGAATGTTGGATCACACACTAACGGTGTGTTAAATATTCCAAGACCATTCAGCAATTCAATCCCTGTTTTTTCTCTTACAAGAACTGAATGATATCCCTCCACATTAGATTTAATCCATTTTCTGTTTTCTTCTGTAAGTTCTGCCAACCCAATGCTCGCTGCATACGAGTTACACTTATTCTTATCCTTAACAAAACCCAGAACGTAATTATCGTCATAATCCACAATAATCGGGTTAAATGTTTGATCACTCCCGGTAATAAAAGCCGTATAGCTTGTTTCATCCAAGCTGCTTATATTTCCGCTATTATATTGTCTAGCTGATAGTTTTGCATTATCCAACAAAAACTGTTCAAATCGTTGATTTCTTTTACGGGCATTTCCCGAAAATAAATACTTAACTCCAGATGTAACCGGATTGGACGTTTTATAAGAAATTTTATAGTGATCGTATAAGCGATCCACATAATCGATTAATTCTGCATCGTAACCCAGTTTGCTCACAGCTTGCTGCAATGCAACCGCTTGCAACATTGCTCCATAGTTTATAGCACGATGAAATGTTATGATACCTATCTTTTTCATGATTGTTTCCTCATTAATATCCTGTCAATTTATTCTTTATCTTCTGTACAATCTGAGTTGAATACTCAAATCCATCAACTACAACATAACCATCTCCAACATTGAATGTATGTAATCCCAGATTGTATCGCTTCAAATCATGAGATGATATCGTCATTACTTCTTCCTCTTGAAAATCTTCTTCATCAAGACGAAGTATCTTCATAATTCTGATATCTTCTCCATAAATGTGTTCGCTGTTCTGCGCCGGTCGATACAAACACCCCTTGTATTCAAAAAATTTGCCTCCCGGCCTTGCTGTGTGAATATCTTCTTTAACAGGATTTTTCTTATGTGGAATAAATTTACCATCTTTTTCAACAAAAATACTCAGTTTTCTGTTAGGATCATCCACCTCTTCTTTTGTAGTCGCAAAAAGCCATTTCTTACCATTATATTCCACAAACGTAGGATCAATCAGCGGCATATCCAGAATCAATTCTTTCCTTACCGGATTTTCCTCAATGTAAAATCTATACAGACCACCACTTTTAAAGTTTTCAGCTACAACGATTCCATCCTCATAATTAGGGTATGAAAGATGGTTCTCATCTTCAAATACTTCCTTGTGGGCAACCAATTTCATCGTCTTCCTATTGACTGTCAAGAGTACAATTGTACCCTTTCCTCGTGTAAAAATCAGCTCTTCCGCAAGAATATAATAATTCTCTTCATCATGCTTATATATGAAAGGATCAGCCCAAAATCGATCCTTGTAATGGTGTCTAACCCATCGAATATTGTATGTTTTTCCCTCCATTATCTCTTCAATGGAATTCTCAATGATACCAACATTCCAATATCCGATTCGAAATTTTCTTTTCAAATCCATATATTATTACCCTACTAAGCTTTCTATTGATTTTATCGCAGCATCGTTACTATACGGGTGCTTTTTTATATTATCTCTGAACCTTCTAAGAACATCCCTATTATCAATACAAAATGCAATCTTCTGATACAATGCATTCACATCTTTACCCGTAATAAATCCAGTTACCCCATCAACAATCGACTCATTAGCTGCCGGAAAATCCGTAGTCAAGACAGGAGTTCCTACAATCAAAGCCTCATTTATCACAATCGGCATTGCCTCTGTGTCAGATACAAGAACAAACAAATCATTTTTCTTCATGAATATATAGGGGTTATCCTGATTTCCCACATATTCAACCATACTATCTAATCCATACTCCTTACATATTCTGACGCACGATTCATACTCAGAACCACCGCCGACAACAGTCCATTTAAACCTGTATCCATGTTCTTTCAGCATTTTTGCAATTTCATTTACCTTATCAATTCTTTTTGCTATCTTACTGAGTCTTCCAACGGTCACAATTCTAAAGATACTAAAATCCTCTTCATATACAACATCCTTACATTTGTTAAGAATATCCTCAATATCAAGAAGATTATAAATTCTTTCGCATCTAATCTTACCTTCTGACAAACTCTCAAACTGCGCTTTAACTGCTTCGCTAACTGCAACTACATGATCAAAATCTTTATATGTACGAACCAATCTCTCGTTGTTAAGACCAATTGTCTTTGGCTCACCATGCACCCACGAAATCTTATTATGGGATTTTGTCTTTTTGATTGCTAAATAATTTCCACCACCATAAAATGCCCCATTTTCAAACCAATTATCATGGGCATATGAGATTACACAATCATATTCCCCCAACTGAGTGGACAAATCTACTGCAAGATTTACCAGTGATTCAGTCTTAATGAATTTTGACATCGTAAAAAAAATCACTTTTATTAAAGTACGAACCATGCTGAGCTTCATCATTCTGATTTCTTTCAAAGATGATAAGGCCGAGCTAAGCAGAAATGGGGAATCAATTCGTATTCCTGGATATTTTTCATCAAACTCTTGGGTGTTTCCCGAAATAAAAATAACCTTCACTTCGTATTTTTCCAAAAGCACTGGCAAAAGATTCTCCAAAGATTTTTTAATTCCGCCAGTCGAAAAATGCTGATTTATTACTAGTATCTTTTTTTTTCGTATTCTTGAATCCATATTATTTTTACACCTGCTTAATACCCTAGAACTGAGCTTTTTTATTGCGATAATTCATAATCGTTTTAACAACTTCTCTAGGACTGCTAAGAAAAGCTCGAATTCCATATAAAGCAGCTTTTGCAACATGTCCTGATTTCATATACGTTCTGCAAAGAGTGAAAAGAATGTTTGCACTAGCCACTCTATCCTTTTTATAATCTTCTCTATACTTTTTCCAAAGCAATTGATAACTTAGAATCTCTTTATCATAGCTTTTGGTTATTCTGGCACCGCTATGGTATCTATAATAAAATAGTGGTTCGTTAATTCCCTTAACCTTAAAGTATCGGCAAAACCGAAGCCACATCTCATAATCCTGTCTGGCAGGCATATCAACATCAAATAATCCTGTCTGTGAAATGCAATCCTTTCTCATAAGAGGAATTGATGTAGATCCAATATGGTCGCTCCTAAGCTCAGTGGTAAAGTCTAGCTCACGATCAGAAATAAAATTATATTGGTAAAGTTTTTTATTATTCAAGTCGTCGTTGTAGAATCTGTACCCATTACAAAATACAAGTGCAAGATTCTCTGATTCCATCAGGGCAACCTGCTTTTCAATTTTTTCTGGCATCCATATATCATCATCATCTAAACATGCTATATATTGGCCTTTTGAAGCAAGAATTCCGACATTCCTAGATACTTGCGCACCACTATTTTTTTTATTTGCTATATATCTTATGTCGTTTTGGCTTCGAAATATTTTTTCATTACTTTTTTGAATTTCGGTTCCAAATCCGTTATCATCGACAACTATTATCTCAATGTTTTTATACGTCTGATTCCTGACGCTATTTATTGCCTCAAAAATCAAATTTCCGGCTCTGCCGTATGTAGTTATGATCACACTAACTAAATTATCAGTCATCTGGTTCATCCTCTATCATTAATAATTTATAAATAATTTCATCCTTTTATTCTGACAAAAAAGTATGATAATGAAACAAATTATCTGCACTCTCCCCAGAAATATAAGTAGTAACCAAAACATATCCCACTATCAAAAGTATAATCAACCGATAAACGTTCTTATTTACTTTCGCCCTTACTGCTTGCCCCCAAAAAGGCATCTCAAACATTATAAAATAGAATCCTATTCTATTCATGAATGTATACTTCATTCCTAATGCAGCCAGTGCCAAACCTGCCGCATACATTATTGGAACCTGTTTTTGCATAGGAACAAAATCCCCGTATTTTGAAACGCTAAATTCATCATTTCTAAATACATTATTAGAAAAAATCACAAGTAGCAAGCACATTATCTTTAGTATCGTCATAGCATGAATACTACTACTAGATTTCGTAAAATACCCCTCATACTTAGTAATATTTGCACTAAAAAAATACATTCCAACAAATACAAACAATAATGCTGCTCCAAATCCTAGTATTTTATATTTTTTCTTTTCTGTATTGTAACCAAATGTCACAAACAAAAAGCAAAAGCATAAAAGCGATGATGTGTGAATAGTTGAGGCCAAAATATTTAAAATAATATATTTTGCATATTCCCCTCGTTCAATATACCGTGTCCCCCAAAAAATAATTGATATTGCGAGAAACTGCCTTACAATATTAAAGGTATACGAATAATGTATCGACATATAAATTAGTAGCATCAGAGTAAGCGATGCTTCTTCTCGGAAATCCCATAATCTATATACAATAAGAAAATTAGTAATGAAAGCAAAAACAAGCAAAGGATAATACGGATTATCAAAAAATCCCATCATAAAATACGATATCACTGAAAAACCGATATCGCTTCCAAATGAAATCCCACTGCCACGAATATAGGACATGAAATTAAAATAATGTGTAGTGTCTACACCTGTTCCAATACCTCTTAGTCCACAAAATAGCGACAAAATGAAGGCACACAAAAACAGGAAAAATCTGTTTTCTCTCTTATCTGCAATGTGTGACAGTAACAGTACAGACAAGATACATGATATATACAGCATTGTTTCACCTACCTGGAAATATATTTTGATAAGACTGGAAGTAGTTTGCTTGAAGAAAAATACAGTACCCAAGGCATTTTAACTTTCATTAGGATATAATAGAATTTTTTATACACATTCAAATCTCCAACGCAAATCACAGGGATACTTCTTTGCAATTCTTCGTTTCTTAATAAAATTCGTATATCCCGCACTGCTTCCAGTCCATGCTCTTTTTCAGCAATATCAAGGATCTGCCACAATGCTTCTGTAACAGTTCTTCGCTTCATTTGAACCTCAAAGTCAATATCCATCTTGTCCAATTTCATATTCCATAAAGCCTGACGAAGCGGTTCGTATTTATCTCCAACTGTTCTTTTCTTTGTTGACGAGCCCCCATGTTGCCTATAAAAATATGTGGGTTTACTTTGAAGTGAGTATATCGACCTCGAATGAAGCATATATTGAAAGCTAAATAAACTGTCCTCATTATATCTGATCGGCGGATCAAACCGCAGATTATTCTTGCAAATTATTTCCCTCCTGAAAAGAGAATTATTTACTCCAGAAAATAAAAATCCAGACAATGTACCGTCATCAATCATTTTTCGGAGTATAACGTTGGATTCATACTTTCCATCCCGAATTCTTGGCTTACTGTAAAGCATCCTTCCACCATCATATAAATATGCGTATCCGCTTACAACACGATCAACATCATACTCTGTCATTGCATTGTATAACATCCGATACAACTCTGAATCAACTTTATCATCTGAATCGCAAAAACTGATGAATTCACCATTTGCGTGTTCTATTCCAAAATTTCTTGTATCAGATACTCCACTGTTTTCCTTATGATAAACCCTAACCCTTTTGTCAATACTCGCATATTCCTTACAAATTGATAAAGAACCATCTTTTGAACCATCATCAATCAGAATGACTTCAATATCTGTATGTGTCTGCGCCAGAATACTATCCAAGCATTCCCGTAAATATTTTTCCGTATTATACACTGGAACAATAATACTAATCATTTTCTATATCCTCATCTACTAAAATTAGCGTCTCTTTCGTCATTCTGTGCGGTACTCGCTTGGTTTATTTGTGAACAAGCTTGTCAATACTACCACGAATAATATCGTCAAGTTCTGTCCTGAAAGCGGCTTTCTCCTGATATTTCTCTCTAAATTCATTCCAAGTTCCTATTTTCCTGGCAGGGTTACCCGCTATGATAATATTACTCTCACTGAATGAAGAAACCACTACGCTTCCGCTTCCAACAATAATATTGTCAGCAAGTTCAACACCATATAGGATTGTACTTCTCTGTCCCACAAAACAGTTATTGCCAATAACAATTCTACCGAACAGGTTTGACCCCTTATCTGTTACCTTATTGATACTGTGGTCATGTGTTATAAGTGATACTTCGCTCGAAATCACACAATCATTTTTAATCTCAACTAGCCCTGGTTCTCCAATTGGAATATAATCACATATAATATTATTTTTTCCAACTTTTCCCCCCCCCCCCCCCGACGATAGAACTCACATATCGTTTCATGATTGTGTGTCACAATTTTTTGCTTTATTTTAGATAAAAAATAGCCCATTTTGCTAAGTCTCATTCCACTACCTTCTTCCAACAAAAATATCTCTATAGTTCTCGTTTCATTTTCGGAAGCTTAAACTTACTGCCTAATTCATAATCAAAACTGTCTGGATCAAATAGCATATAACCACTACTGTCGTAGAATGTGATCTCGCCAAAAATAATATTTTCATTTTCGTTATAGAGGTCAATTCTAGCACATGGAAAATCCTCGGCTAGTTTTTCTGCAACTTTAATCATTTCATGGAAATTTCTCGGCTTTGTTATCTTTCTTTTAAGAGTCTCTTCATCTGATTCTGTAATTTGAAGCTGATTAAACTCCAAATCAAAAAAACCACATCCAGCTCCTTGACCAGTCACTCTATCAGCTAGTATGTAGAGCAGTTCAGCCTTTCCATTAAAACAAAGAAATTTATAATCAATCAAACCACCTTTTAACGGATCTGAATCCATAAACTTTTCAATGATAATTCTATGTTTTTTCCCAGAATAGTATGGCCATTCTCTGCCGCCACTTTTTACATGAGCTTTAATTTCTGTCCAGCCTTTCCCAATTTTCCTCAGTCTGTTCAAATCTTCCTTACTCTTATTTCTTACAATTTCAACAGATGTTCCACCACCACCTAATGTGTCCTTCATAACAAATTGTTCAGGCAGCTTACTCCACTCAATATCTTCAGCGGAGTCATAGATTCCATAGCAAGGATTTAATATATTCTCCAAACCTTTACTCTCCACATACTCTCGAACATCGTACTTATCAGCACATTTCACCATCAATGGAGTTCTATAGTACATCTTATACCACTGGATTTTTTCTGTGTATCGCAGCGGATTTTTCCAATTTAGTTTTCTTCCGGTTTTTAATCCATATTGAAATTGCAGCATAAGCTTATCTGGAACAAAACTTAGTAGTTCCAATATTTTCAATCTCAGTTGTCTATTTTTAATAATCTTTTTGTAATCCATTTTTTCAGTACCCAATATAAATAATTTTCTTTTAAATCAGTCGCCGAAATACTTTCTTTTTTATTTCATTGCACTTCTTTAATCTGGCTGATTTCTGATAAGTATTTCTGTATAACGATCTGCCGATTGAATTCTCTCTCAACCTTATTTCTCCCTGCCAGCCCCATCTCACTACGTTCTTTCACAGACAGCGTTAGGAACATTTCAATCTTTTCAATCAGATCATTACTATCTTTTTCTTTAACTACATACCCGTTAATGCCATTATCAACAACCTCACGACACCCGCTTCTGTTTGTGGTAATAATTGGGCGACCACTTGCAGCAGACTCAAGTAATACGTTACTGAGTCCCTCCGGATAATACGTCGGATGGATTGTACAACACATCTGTTTATAGATTGCTGCCATATCCTTAACCAGTCCGTGATAAATAATCGTCCCATCCTCATTTAGTCTCTGTAGTTCTTCTTCATACGCCTGTTCGCAAAAACCGCAAATATGAAATCTTGTTTCAGGATGTCTCTTCTTTATCTCTTTTGCAGCTTCAAGATACTGATCGATACCCTTTTCTTTCATGATTCGCGATACAAAAACGAAATCAACTGTCTCCCCATTTGGATATTCAGATACAGTATAATTATTAAGATTTACACCAGATCCAGGAAGCATGTCATACTTCCCCTTTACAGCACCCTTTTTCACCATGAAATCCCGGTTTTCAGTGTTTTGAAAGAACACCTTCTGAGCTTTTCTCAATCCGTACTTATACAGATTAACAGTCACCAACTGCATGAGCCCAGGATTTTCCACTGCAGTACCAAGTCCAGTCACATTGACAACATACGGAATATCCAAGCTTGCACACGCCGCTCCACCGTATACATTAGGCTTAATGGTATAAGTGAATACAATGTCCGGTTTATATTCTCTAAGTTTCTTCTTGTACCAAAAAACAAGTTTCAATTCCTTTATTGGATTGGTTCCATGACGATCTAACAAATCGCAGGAAATGAACTTACACCCCATAGATACCAATTCTTTGATAAAATCCCCATTCGGAAGGCAGATAAATACCTCATGTTCCTTTAAAAGCTCTTCTATCAGTTCTTTTCTGAATTTGTATAATCCAACATCGTTGTTAGCAAGAATTAGTATCTTCATGTATCGTCCCTCATCCTATAAATATGATCTTATTTTTCCATTCTCTTGAATAACATCTATATCTGTTGCATTCTTTTGATATAGACCCTCTTTATTCTGAACCCATACACTTCTTATACCGAGCTGCTTCGGTGCTTGGAAATCCTTCTCTGCATTATCACCTACATAAACCATCTGCTCAAATGGTAATCCCCATCTGCGCTGCATAATACGGAATGCGATATCGCAAGGCTTTCTGAACTGCGTACCGCCAAGCTCATCAGTGATAATAATGTCATCTATCAGCTTATCCAAACCCAAGGCTTGAAGCTTTCTCTTTTGCCCGGATACCCTTCCATCTGTGATAATCCCAACCTTGATACCTTTGCTTTTCAACTTTTGAATCAATTCAGAAACACCATCATACAGTGTGATTTCCGGTATCTGTTCCCGGTATACTTCCAGGCATTCCGCTTTCTTTTCTACACAGCCAAGTTCATTCAGCAATTCATCAATGGCTGGCTTTCCATTTTCAAAGTATGTCCAAAGTCTATCTGCAAGAGCTTCATCACCCAGTAGTTTTGCTACTGCTTTATATCCACTTCTGACATATTGCTTTTCGGAATACAATGTGTCGTCGAGATCAAAGATTACACCCATTATCGGCTGCTTTTTCTTGCCTTCTGCAGTACAGACACTCTGATCGAATCGGCTATACACCGCTCCATCATCAATTACATCGGAATAATCGACTTTTTCACCAGACAACAGTTTTAGAATTGCTTCTGCCGACCTTGCACCGGCTTTCATACTGAGCGGCGCACCGCCGCCAAATCGAGGATTGATTTCTATGTAATAATTATCGCCGGTTCTATTCTGTCGGATTAGCTGCACAGTCATCGGGCCGCAAGGCTGGAACACGGCAATCAGTTTTCGGCACTCTTCTATTATCTTCTCATCCATCGCAATCTCTGTTTTAAGAACCTCTCCGGCTCTTACTGCAATTCGAATGCGTGGTGTGATAAATACGGGGTTGCCTTCATAATCGCAGAAAATATCAACCGTATATTCTGTTCCTCCAATGAACGGTTGAACAATGTAATCTCCAACCTGCTCAGCGTAAACCTTTAGTTCAAATTCATTTTCTACTTTAAATGCGTTAATGCTGCTGCTTCCATCCTTCGGCTTAATAAAGCACGGATACGGACCATGATAAAGCTGATAATCATTGACTGTCCGGGGTGCTTTTAAGCCACAGGATTCAAAGAAATCCGCCGTATAATTCTTATCTCTGCATATTGCAATCTTATCCGGCTTACTGATAAGTACCTTTGTCCCAATCTTGCCAAACTCTGCTGCGTTCTGACTAAGCACCAAGAGGTCTGTATCAATCGTAGGTATAAGCAGATCAATACGATCCGCTTCGCAGATTCTTAATAACTGTGGAATGTAATCAGCATCCCGCATTCCACACACTTTCCGGGTGTAATCACAAAATGCCAATGCCGGTGCGGTTCCAGCCATATCTGCTCCGTAGAGTTTCAGATTGACATTCAATCGGTTTGCCGCCTGTCTAAAAGCCTGCATCAGTTCCACACGTCTGCCGACACCGGTAAATAAAATTCTGAATGTTTTCATCATGCAGCCCTCCCACTTATGGAGAGTTGCACAGAAATCTTATGATATACTATCCGGCGGGATACCCCCCCCCCCCGCATTTTTTGACTGATTTCTCTTCCATATCCATTCTCCTCGCTGGAACACCTACATATGTTCCACTTTCCCTAATATCATTAACAATGACTGCACCTGCACCTATCATGCAGTCCGTACAGATAGAAGTATTATTGCTGACGGTTGCTCCTGCACCTATCCATGTTCCACTGCCCACAGAGACAGTCCCGCATAAATGACTGCCTACCGCAATATGTACATAATCGCCCACTTCACAATCGTGATCCACAGACGAACAGGTGTTGATGATGCAACCTTTTCCAATCCTTACTCCCGGATTGATTACAGCACCAGCCATGACTACAGTTCCTTTGCCTATCACTACATCTTCCGCAACAACTGCATCTGGATGAATGAGTGTAACCAGTTTTTCATCTGGTAAAGACTCCTGTATCTGCTTCCGGACACCTGCATTGCCAATCCCAATGATTACATCAGCATCTATCGTTCCTGCTTCAGTGCTTTTTCCTATTACCGGATAACCTCCACATTCGTGAATGCTGTCATTATCATCTAAAAAAACAATCTCTTTGTAGCCCTTCCTCCTTGCAATATCTGCAACTACCTTTCCATGACCGCTTGCTCCGATAATTGCTAATTTTCTCATTTCTATACCTCCGCATTGCCTTTTGTTTCAGCAACTTCTGTTCCCATGAATTCCTCCATGGTTGCGGAGGTTTCAGAGCTGATTCCTTCACGTTTTAATACCGTCCATACGGTCTTAAATATAATCTTCCAATCCCCAAGGAAAGTGATGTGATCTACATACTCCACATCCAGATCAAATTTTTCTTCCCAACTGATGGAGTTTCTTCCATTCACCTGTGCCAACCCAGTAAATCCCGGTCTGACTTCATGCCTTCTCGCCTGATGTTCGTTATAAAGCGGGAGATACTTCACCAAGAGCGGCCGGGGGCCGCAAACCGCCATCCGTCCCGTCAGAATTGCATACAATTCAGGCAATTCATCCAAAGACGTAGAACGCAGCAGTTTACCAAAATGCGTAAGACGCTGCTCATCCGGCAACAATTCTCCGTTTGCATCCTTCTCATTGGTCATTGTGCGAAACTTGTACAACTTGAATATCTCTCCGTGCAATCCCGGTCTTTCCTGAGCAAACAGGACAGGGGAGCCAATCTTAATCTTTACCAGAATCGCAATAACCAGCATGACCGGGCTTAAAACGATACATGCAAGCAATGCACACAGAAAATCCTGCGGACGCTTTATGTACTTTTCATAAAAGCCTTTTTTATGCTCCATATTGATACCCCTTACATGAAACAACTTTTTATTATCTCGATAATCTGATTCTGCTCCTCAGCAGTCATCTTGTTATCACTCGGCAGACACAGACCTCTTTCAAAGATATCCATACCAACATCCAAGCAACCGCCGTCAATATAAGCGTTGGTTCTGGCTCTGCCGTTGCCATCATGAACTACGAAGGGATTCATCCGGTAGATCGGCTGCAAGTGCATAGGTTTCCAGATCGGACGACCTTCTGCATTGATGCTGGCGATAGCTTCCAGAATCTCAGTAGGACAGCTCTTGCCATGTTCTCCAACATAGAGGGCTTCCTGCTCCCCTCTGACTTGTTTGCACATAGCGTCTTTGTCGATGATCATGCAGCTCAGCCAGAAGTTCGGCTCACTGTTCTTTTCATCATAGGGATTCATCTGTACCGGAAGCCCCTTCAAGCCTTCCTTGTACCGCATATAGATTGCCTTCTTCTGGGCAATATGCTCCTCCAAATGTGGCATCTGGTTACGGACAACACCTGCAATTATATTGCTCATGCGGTAGTTATAGCCCAGCTCCTCATGCTGATACCATGGCGCACGCTCTCTGGACTGTGTAGACCATTTACGAACCTTATCTGCTGCTTCTTTGCTATCTGTCAACAGCATACCGCCGGACGAACCAGTAATGATTTTGTTTCCATTGAAGGAAATCGCATTGTATGTACCGAACACGCCGGTCTGAACTCCCTTATAAGATGCACCCAGAGATTCTGCAGCGTCCTCGATGATCACCGCACCGTGTCGGTTGCAAATCTCCCGGATTTCGTCAATCTTGCCGGGTGTACCGTAAAGATGCGCCACAACGACCACTTTGATTTCAGGATACAACTCAAAGGCTTTTTCCAACGCAACCGGGTCCATATTCCAAGTGTCGTACTCGGTGTCGATGAACACGGGAATACCACCCTCATAGACAATGGGGTTCACCGTTGCATCGAAAGTCATATCGCTCGCCGCAACAAAGCGTTTTGAGAGCGCACCCGTTCCGGGAGCCGGTTTTCCATATACCTTTTCACCTGCCAGCTTCATAGCCAGATGCAGGGCGGCAGTACCAGCAGAAAGTGCAACAGCATACTTACAGCCAACCTTCTCACAGATCTGCTTCTCCACCTCGTTGATATTTGCTCCCACAGTAGACATCCAGTTGGTTTCATAAGCTTCCATCACATAGTTCATGGAATCCGAGTACATGGTAGGTGAAGACAGCCAGACCTTATTTTCAAATTTCTCGTAATTGTTATCAGGATTAAACATCTCTCGTTCCCCTCATCCCTGCGCCGATACATCTGCGCACTTTCTACATTTATATTGATACAATCTGTCCGAAAACAGACTTTGATTCACTTATGAACGACAAATAGCCCACCGCCAGACATGGCGTGTGAGCTAAGTCAATTCCTCCTTATAAGATTTTCTACTCAGGATTGTGGGTCAATTCATGAGTATCCAAGAAGCCATTTTCACCTCTCGGATTCTCTGACCCACTCCAGTTTCCGCAGAAAACTTCAAATAACGGGACTGACTTAGAGCCGAAAACCCTTGTAAATTCAAGGCTTTTTCTTGGTTGTCCCTATTATACAGCTATCACGCTCGTACCTTCCAGTGCTCCATGACTGATACTCGGTTTTCCATACAGCCTCTCCCCCGCCAGTTTCACACACAGATGAAGAGCAGCTGTACATGTGGACAGACCGACAGCATATTTGACTCCTACCTTTTCAGCAGCAATTCTCTCGACTTCATTTATGTTCTTACCAACTGTGGACATCCAATTGGTCTCATACGCTTCAGTTATGTATTTCAGTTCCTCACCATGCATGGTGGGACTTGCCAGCCATACCTTGTGATCAAATGGTTTCTTGCTATCCTTTTTGATAAACATAGTCCTTAACTCCTTTAGTTAATCTCTCCGGTACACATCTCTCGTATAAACCTTCTCAATCACATCATCCAAACAACTGTCATACCGATTAGCAATGATCGCTTGACTAATCTTCTTAAACTCATCCAAATCATTCACAACCCGGCTTCCGAAGAACGTACTCCCCTCCTCCAGAGTCGGCTCGTAAATCACCACCACAGCACCTTTCGCCTTAATCCGCTTCATAACTCCCTGAATGCTGCTCTGTCGGAAATTATCTGAATTACTCTTCATGGTCAGACGATAGACACCGACAACCACTTCCTTCTCGCGATCTGCTACATAATCACTATCCTCGCTGTACGAGTAATAGCCTGCTTTACGGAGAACCTGATCTGCAATAAAGTCTTTCCTTGTCCGGTTGCTTTCGACAATAGCTTCAATAAGGTTTTCCGGCACATCAGCGTAGTTCGCCAGCAATTGCTTCGTATCTTTCGGTAGGCAGTAACCGCCATAACCGAACGAAGGATTGTTGTAGTGACTGCCAATTCTGGGATCCAGGCATACACCGTTAATAATTGCCTGTGTGTCTAAGCCTTTCATCTCCGCATAGGTATCCAATTCATTAAAGTAACTAACTCGTAGCGCCAGATATGTATTCGCAAACAGCTTCACAGCTTCTGCCTCTGTGAATCCCATAAACAGCGTGTCAATATTCTCTTTTATTGCACCTTCTTGCAATAACCCTGCAAACTCATGTGCGGCACTGACTAATCTTTCATCACTCTCATCTGTCCCAACGATAATACGTGATGGATATAGGTTGTCATATAGTGCCTTAGACTCACGCAAAAATTCAGGGCTGAATAAGATATTCGCCGTACCATATTTCTCCCGCACAGATTTCGTATATCCAACCGGAATTGTAGACTTGATCACCATGATGGCATTCGAATTGGATTTCAGAACCAGCTCAATGACTGATTCCACAGCAGATGTATCAAAAAAATTCTTATTGCTGTCATAATTAGTCGGCGCAGCAATGATCACAAACTCAGCGTCCTTATAAGCTGAGGCACCATCCAATGTGGCAGTCAAATTCAATTTCTTCTCTTTTAAGTACTTCTTAATATAATCATCCTGAATCGGGGAGAGACGATCATTAATCATCTCCACCTTTTCCGGAACAATATCCACGGCCGTCACCTGATTATGCTGTGCCAAAAGAACAGCTAGTGACAATCCGACATATCCTGTTCCGGCAACAGCAATTTTTCTTTCACTCATCAGTACTATCTCCCGCGTAGTTTCTAAATTTGTTCTATCTTTACTGCTCCCTAATGAGAGGCAAATAATCCTTGCAAAATCATTTCTTCAAAACTCAAATGCTATTTTCATCTATCATCTCGTCCAATGAGCTATTACATCTTCGATACAGTTACATTCTCGCTCAATGTACAATGTCTCTTTGAGACGTTTATGTATGACTCTTCCCAATAAAACCATTAACAAGATGTACAGGCGGTTATGTACCGGCATTTTCGCCTGTAGATGTCCATACCGCCTATGTTTTGTACATATCTCTTTTATGTATAATTTCTTTGGTATTTTTACACAAAAATTCTCTTTAAAACAACACTTTTACGTCGCAATTTTTGTCGATTCTTTACAATCAAATTTCATCATTTCCGTCTCAAAGACGTTAACTGCATGAAAAGAAAAGCTGCTGAAATCTGCGATACTTCCTACTTTTTTTCCATGCCAAACTGCCCCAAAGGCATGTGCTGCGTCTGCACAAACAGCAATACGTCCTATTGATGCCTGGACAGGGTTGGCTGGTCTAAAAAGCGCTTTTTTTGACTCGATAATTTCAAAAATATTATCATAATTACAGGGAATGCCGCCCAGATCGACGGGAATAATCGCTTTTGTCTTGTCCGTGATTCGCTTTGCCAATTGCTTATAATCCATTTCCAGGCAGTCTTTTTGGCTGTCAATTAAAATTGGCTTTGCGCCTACGTGGCACACAACGGAAGCAGTGGCCGTATATGTATATGCCGGAACAATAACCTCATCTCCCGGTCCAATTTTCAAAATGCGTAATGCCATCTCCGCACATGCGGTCTGGGAATTAAGGCAGACCGCCATATTTGTATTGCAGGAAGCTGCAATCTGCCGTTCAAATTCTTTTGTTTTGGGCCCAGTGGTAATCCATCCAGATCGAAGTGTATCGATTACCTCTTCAATTTCCAGTTCAGATATATCGGGGGGTGAAAATGATATATTTTTCAAGCTCTTTACTCCTAGCTTCTTCCGATAATGCCCATTATCACAAGTACTTTTTTGCCCCAAAACGCCCTATCCCAGCCCCCGCATTTTCCATCCTCTACACCCCCCCCCCCCCACCCCCCCAAAAAAACCACCAAAAAATCACCAAAAAAAGACCCAGAAGCCGCATCTCTGCTCAGCTCCTGGGCCTTTTCATTAACCCCTATTTTTTCAAATCAGCCGGATCGGCCTCTCAAAGCCCACGATCCTGGCCGTCCCGCAATACCTCTTATTCCAGGTATATGCGTCAAACCCCATAATTCTCTGGCTAAGCGTCTGCCGCTCACTCCTCTTTGAAGCCGCATCCGTCTCCGCCTTTTCCATAAATACCTCCATTTCCTGAAACGCCTCTGCTTTCCAAGCGTCCGGACAGCGGACGCCTTATTTCCCCGCAATCTCCATGCAGATGGCCGCGTACCCCACCAGGGCCTTCTCCATCAGGTCAATCCGGATCCTATCCTTGGGGGAGTGGCAGTAAATCTCCTCCGCCGGTGAATAGCCGATGGCGGGAATGCCGCAGACCTTCGCTATATAAGCCGCGTCCGTCCCGAAGTCCCAGTAATAAGTTTTCGGGTACTGATCCACTGCGGCCAGGGCCTTCAGCGTCATCTGGACATAATCATTATTAATATCCGTGATAAAGCTGGGCTTATTTAACTCTGCGAACTCGTGGACGCCTGTATAGCTGGTATGCTCAAGCTCACGGATCCTGACCTCAAAATCCGCCTGGGGATCCTTTTCCTTCACCCGCTCTGCCGCCTCTTTAAACCGGTTCAGAACGGACTCCACGGTTTCCTTTGTGGTCAGCCGGTAATCAATATTCACCGTACAGGTGTCCGGCACCACGCAGTTAAATCCCGGATGGCACTCAATATTGATAATAGAGAGGGAGGACTTAAAAGTTCCGTCCTCCGGCAGCTGTCCCGCCATGCGGTCGATCTCCTGGATCATGGGCGCCATCTTGGACACTGCGTTCACTCCCAGCCAGGGAGCGCTGGAATGGCTGTTCTTCCCCTTGGAAATAACCTGAACCTCCAGCCGGCCCCTGTGTCCAAGAGCAATATCCATCCCTGTGGACTCGCCGGATATGCAGTAGGCAATCCTTTTATCCTTCAGCTCATCCTGGCAAAGCCGCAGTGCGCCCCACATGTCGCCGGGCTCCTCCTCCACCACGAAGGTGAATATCAGATCCCGCTTCAACTGTACGCCCAGCTTTTTTAACAGGGCAGCCGTGTAAATCTGGGTGGCAATGGTTCCCTTTGTATCGCTGGCCCCGCGGCCATGGATATAGCCCCCGGCAATCTCCCCGGAAAACGGTCCGTACTCCCATGCAGCCAGATCCCCCGGATCCACCTGATCCATATGGCAGTTAAACAAAATGGCGTCCTCCGATCCGTCGCCCTTAAGCACGCCGATCACATTTCCGGTTCGATCCCTCTTGATTGAGTCAAAGCCCAGCGTTTCAAGCTCCTCCAGAATTGCGTCCGCCACCTCTTTTTCATGGCCCGTATCGCTTCTTCGCTGTATAATTTTCTGAGCAAATTGAACCATAGGCTCGCACAGTTCCTCCGCCGCGAGGCGGATCGCTTCCTTATCTATCTGCATTCTCTGCTCCTTATCAGTCAATCTCAAATCCCATCCGATAGGTAATCTTCTTGGAAACCTCGTAAACCTCCAGCACAGAGTCCAGATCCACGTACTCATTGGGCTGATGATAATTCATTCCCAACGGCCCGTAGGACATGCAGTTTCCATTTCCGGTTTCCGCCGCGATCACGCCGCTGTCCGTATAGCCTGTAAACACTGCGGTTTCCGTATATTTACCCGTCACTTCCTTCACGCACTCCTGCAGCTCCTTAAGCAGAAGGGAGTCGTCATTGTGCAGGACAAAGGGCCGCCTCGCGATAACCTCATAGGAGCCGGTGAGTCCCGGAACCTTCTCGCAGGCCTCCTTGATGGCCTCCTCCACCAGCTCCAGGGATCCCTCGCTGGTCAGCGGCGGAGCCAGGCGCATATCCAGGGTGATCGTGGCGCTCTCCGCCACCACATTGGTATTGAATCCGCCCTGAATCGTGCCGAAGCATACGGAGCTCTGTCCAAACGTCTCATCCGTGGGCAGCGCGTCGATTCTGCGCTTGATCCCCAGAACCACCTCGGAAATACCCACGATGGCGTCAATGCCCACCCAGGGCGTAGATCCGTGGGCCTGGGCCCCCTTCACCGTGATCTTAAACCAGGTCTTGCCCTTGTGGGCCATGAAAATCTTCCCTGCGGTCGGCTCATGATCCAGAACATAGCTGTCCTTGGTAGCGTAGCCGCTCTTAAGGGCCTGCACTGCTCCCATCATGATGTTCCCTTCCTCGTCTGCGGAAGCGATAAAGATAATATCCCTCTTGGGTTTCTTTCCCAGCTTCACCATATCGCGGAAAGAGAGCATGCCGCAGGCCAGCCCGGCCTTCATATCCCCGGAGCCCCTGCCATACATCCGATTGCCCTCGATCACCGGCACAAAGGGATCCGTCTCCCAGCCGTCCCCGGCGGGAACCACGTCCATGTGGTGGATGCTCACGAACGCGGGATCGTGGATCTCGCCCTCAAGCTTGCACACTACATTGAATCGGCCCGGCTCAAACTCGTCTTTGACAACCGGAAGCCCGGTCTCCCGCTCCAGCCAGGCGGCCACAAAGTCGCCGATCTCCTTCTCAAATTTTCCCACATTGGTGCTCTCAATCTTCACCAGCTCCTCCAGAAGCTGGATCACCTCATGCGATCTATAATCCATACTGTGTTTTCCTTTCTCCTAAAAATCATCCTGCAGCGGCCCGGACAGCGTCCAATCCGCCCGTGGCCCAAACAGCCGCACCCTTTTGCATCTGTCCTGCCGCCCAAACCGCCGCATCCCGTTATATCTTGTTACATCTGTCCCGTCGCCACCATCAGCACATCGGAAATCACCGCAGACCAGAAGAATGCCGCGAAGATAACAACGATACCTACAATAATAGCCTTCCAGCCAATCTTCACAAAGGAGTGCCAGTCACGTCCCACGGTAAGACCTGCGTAGGCCAGAATGGGGGTCACCACCGCCATCAGCTGGATCTTATCCACGTACTGCACAATAATCGGCGAGAGGGGATGGACGGGAAGCGTAGCCAGCATTCCCACAATAGAAATATGTACGATGCTGGGGAAGCTCTTTAAAACCACCTTGCTCAAAGCCCAGCCTATCAGCGCGATGATGACCAAAATCACCATGCCCGGCAGGGACTCCAGAGGCATAATGTGATTGTAGCCCACAAAATTTCCAATCATTCCCAGAAATCCGCTGATCACCAGCGCCAGCGCCACCTGCAGAAACTCATCTTTTATGCTCATCTTGTTCTCTTCCATATCCCATTGCCCTCCTATGCGGTTTTCTCGTCATCCTTACCCCTGTGTAAAATGGGATAAAGCTTCTTATACATAAACTCGGTCAGCGGCAGACCCACAAACACATTTGCATATACTGCAATTGCGGAAGAAATCAGGTTTGAGGCCACAGCCAGGGCTGAGATCTCATTCGCCATCTCCGGGAACAGCTCAATCAGGGTGCCGATTCCCGCTGTGGACATAGCTGCGCTTCCGATACCTACCGCGATAGCCACGGAATACACGTGGAAAATACCGGTCGTGGAGCAGATGCTGGCCAGCATGCCGACGATAATGGTTCCGAATACAGTTCCCACCACATACATGGCCATAACGCCCTGGAACTCTTCATTTCTGCCGTACTTGTTCTCAATAACCGCGATTCCTCCCTCACGGGAGCAGGCAAAGGTCATTCCCACTGCCTGGCGCTTCATTCCCAGAATCAGCGCGATGGGCATAGCGATAATACAGGTAAATGCGTCGCCCGCGTTGGAGAGCACCACAGGGAGGCTTGCGTCCACCAGGGTCTCCACGGAGGTTCCCACGTTGCACCCCAGCTTTGCCATCAGAACCAGACAGGTCATGGAAAGCATGGTGTCCGCCGTGTCAGTCTGGGCGATTCCCACCCACTTGATAGGCTTTATCAGGTAAATGATCGTAACCAGCACCATGGAATAAAGCAAGGGCAGCAGTGAAACGGAGATCACCTCGGTAATCGGAATCGTGATTGTCCCGATCCGGTCCGAAATCATGCAGCATACCAGAATCGTGAGATGAAGCTTCCAGTCCATTAAAATCTTTTTATAACTCATAGATAGTCATTTCCTCCTTTCCAAGGTGAACCGCCCTGCGATTACCCTTCCCGCACATAAACATCTTTTCCGTCCATTATTGTCACATCTACCTTGACATCCCTCAGATCTTCCTTGGGACAGCTCAAAATGTCCCGATCAAAAATCACCATGTCCGCCAATTTTCCCGGCTCCAGGCTGCCCTTTATCTTTTCCTCAAAGGAGGCATAGGCAGGATTTATGGTGTAGCACCGAATGGCCTCCAGCACGGAAACCGCCTGATTTTTCCCCACATACTCACCGGACTGCCAGTCCCTGCGGTTCACCGCCGCGTCGATCCCCCGCATCACATTGGCGTCCGCCGAAGGGGAATCGCTAGTAATGCAGGCCCTCACTCCGGCGTCAATCATGTCCCGCAGGGCCGCGAACCTCTGGGTGCGCTCCCCGTAAAACTTATTGTAATTGCTGCCGTGTATGGTGAGGAACGCCGGATTTACAGCCGGTATGATCCCCATTTCCTTTAAGCGCTTTATCGTCTCATGATCCGCAAAAGCGCAGTGCTCAATCCGGTGCCGGTGCTCCTCGGGCGGGCGGTAATTTGCCTTCTGGGCCTTCTCATAGCCCTCCAGCATCATGTCCACCGCCGCATCCCCCACTGCATGGGCCGACGCCTGGCAGCCCGCATCGTGGATCTTGGCGATGAGCTCGTCCACCTCGTCCTGGGTGAAGGACATCACCCCGTTCTTCTCCGGCTCATGGCTGTAATTCTCCCGCATCAGGGAGGAGGGCCCGCTGGTGCCCCCGTCGATCATAAACTTGCAGGTCCCGAAGCGGAAATATTCATCCCCAAGCCCGCTCACAAGTCCCAGACCGATAAAATCATCCACATCCTTCCGGGAAAATGGCTTCCCGTACACACTGTGGAGCATCTCGTACACTCTCGGCTTAAAGCTCCGGTTCCGGCAGCTCTCCTGCATCATCCGGTAGGACGGCGCGTCAAACTCGCCCGGATCGTGGACGGAAGTCACTCCGAAGGCCAAAAGTTCACGGTTCATCTTGTCCAGGGCTATCTGCATCTCCTCCCTGGTGTAGCCCACCTTGGACCACAGGTAGAAGGCGCCCAGATCCTGGGTCATCCCCGTAAGCTTTCCATTCTCCACAATAATCTCGTCGTCCTTAAATCCCTTCCGATCCTCCGCTGTAATCCCGGCCATCCGGAAGGCCAGGGAGTTATATACAATCAAATGCCCGGAAGCCTGGAGGCACTGTACCGGATGGTTGGGCGCCGCCTCGTCCAGATCCTCAATTGTCACATGGCGCTTTTCCTCCACCTTGTTAGCGTCATAGCCCCACAGCTTGATCCAGGTCCCCTCGGGAACCTTCTTCGCCTCCTGGGCGATGATTTCCTTGATCTGCCGGATGGATTTTACTCCGGGATAATAAATATCCTTGATCACATCCCCCATAAGTCCGGACAGAATCGGGTGACAGTGGGCGTCAATAAAACCCGGCGTCATGGTCCTTCCCTTGAGGTCAATCACCTCCGTATCCGGCCCGATAAGAGACGCCATATTTTCCGGCTCTCCCACGCACAATATGTACCTTCCTTTTACTGCCAGCGCACTGCAGACAGAGTCTTTCTCATCTACAGTGACGATCCTGCCGTTCTTAAAGACCCGATCCGCGTACATGCTGATACCGCTCATAGCATACCCCCTTTCTCACACAACTTCCGCCACCAGATTGCAGACCGCAGCGTCCCCTCCTTTCACGCGTACCAGTGTGCAGAATGCTTTATTTCTGGTAGGGATCATCCCACAGAACCAGCTTCTGCCCGATGCCCTTCTCCAGAGCTGTTTTCCACAGGTCATAGCCCAGGCCCACGTCAAAGGTGGCCATGCCGCAGGCCACAAAGGTCACACGCTCGTCAGCGTTCGTCCGGCCTTCTTTCTCTCCCAGGATAACCTCTCCGATGCTGGTGGAATCCTTGAGCGCCGGCATCTTTCCCGCGTCGATCAGGGTGTAGATAGGGCCTCCGATAACGCCCTTGTAGTAGCCGGCCTTGTCGCCGGACTCCACGGCCTCCTGCACATATGCCTCGTGAAGCCGTACATTGTCATAGATCAGCTTGGTGCTCATCCAGAAGGAATCATCCGACTGCATGGGGCCAGTGATGAGGAGTGTCACGCCGGGCTTCAGCCACTCGTCCTTTACATAGAGAGGCTTCAGGCGGGAGGCCGCCACTGTGACAACGTCCGCGTCCTTTAGCGCCTGCCCCAGATCCAGGTTCACCTCGCCCTCAATCCCCAGCTCCTTCTTCTCCCAGTCTAAGAACTTCTCGGCAGCCGCCTCAAAGATATCGTAGCAGACCACCTTCTTCACATTGGGCAGCTGGGTCAGGATAGAGCGCAGGCAGGAACGGTTGATCTGCCCGCATCCCAGCACCGTGATAACCTCCGAGTCCTTTCTGGCCAGGTGCCTCGCCGCCACGCCGGGAACCGCGCCGGTCCGCGCTGCGCTGAGCAGGTTAGCGGACATGAAAGCCAGGGGCTCGCCCGTATCCTTATTGTTCAGCGTGACGGTCAGCACAGAACGGGGAAGTCCCTTGGAGGGGTTGGCCGCGTTGGATCCGTACCATTTGTTTCCGCACACATCAAAGCGTCCGCCCAGGTACGCGGGCATAGCCACGAACCGGCGATCCGGTCCCGCAACCGGCATATTGGGGAAGGGGCTCTCCTTGGGGAACACCAGTCCCATACCGTGGCTGTTGTGGTTGCTTCCTCCCATAAGATAGTCGCCCTTGCTCAGCAGGGTAAATACCTCCTCCGCGTTGTCCACGCACTTTGCCGCGTCAAGCACCCCTGCCTTGATGGTATCCTGCTCCGATAAATACAAGAATTCTGTTTTGTGTGCCATAAAAAAATCTCCTTTCCTTGAAACATAAGGGCCGATGTTCCAGCATCCCGCCTTTTCCTTTACCTGCTCCTGCTCAAAATAACCTCTCAATACATAATGTTTTATTTAATACATTTAATATATCTTACTACATATGAATTGTCAATAACTTCCAGTCCATTTTTATAATTTAATATTTTTTTGTCAATTTTACCCTCTGTTTTCGTTGTTCTCGCCTATTCCAACGGATTCCTTTTGATTTTTCTTGACATATCCGATATATCTTTATATAATTTGTAGTGTATAATACATTTTGTATTTTATTGTATTTTCAATTCCTGCTCTCAATACCGCCTCTGGCAAAGCCGCAAAAGGCGGCAAAAAACAATTACAGAAAACGTTTGGAAACAGCGCAGGGCAGCCCTGGTCTGAACGGCTGCCACATAGGAGAATATGTAATGGAAAAAATTCGCAATTATGAAGAGCTCACATCCCATGGGGACATAGAGTCCCGGAAAGTTGTGCTGGAGATCGCGGAAAAGACTCTGCTCCGCCTCGACTCCCGCCGGCGCATTAAGAGCATTATGCATATGGACGGCCCCATCCTGCACATCGGCACGAAATCCTGGGATCTGTCCAAGAAGCGCCATGTCTACCTTCTCGGCGCAGGAAAAGCCTGCAACCACATGGCTATGGCCGTGGATGAGATTTTGGGGGATTACCTGACAAAGGGAATTATCATTGTAAAGATCGCGGAGGAAACGGATGTTTTCCGCCACACGGACGTGTATGTGGGCGGCCATCCCCTTCCCAACGAAGAGGGCTATAAGGCCTGCTTAAAGATTCTGGAGTTAGTCGACGCGGCGGGCCCCGACGACTTATTTATCTGTGTAATCAGCGGGGGCAGTTCCGCCCTGATGAGCTGCCCCCTTCCGGGCATCTCCCTTCAGGACGAGATCGACACCACGGATGTGATGTTAAAATCCGGCGCCGGCATCTATGAGATCAATGCCATCCGCCGCCACATTTCCGCCATGAACGGAGGCATGCTGGCCAAGCGAATCCAGAGCCGCGGGGCGGAGATGATCGGCTTTGGAATCAGCGACGCAGTAGGCAACCAGGCCACCGGGGATATCGGCGTTCCCTACAAGGACTATGCCAGCACTCCCATTGGACCTGACAAGACCACGCTGGCGGACGCCCGCCGGGTAATTAAGGAATACAATGTGGCTCACCGCCTTCCCAAGACCGTAGTGGACTATCTGATGAATGTGGGCGAGGAGGGAGAGACGCCCAAGGCCTTCCCGGAGAACACCTACTACCGGATCAATACGCTTCCCGACTCCTGCATCTACGCCAAGGAGATTGCGGAGGAAATGGGCCTTTCCGCCGTGATTCTCACCTCCTTCTTAGAGGGAGAGAGCAGGGACGCGGGATCCTTCTTCGCCTCCATTGCCCGGGAGATTCAGACCTATGGCAATCCCATCAAGCCTCCCTGCGTAATCTTAAGCTCCGGGGAGGTGACAACCCAGATCCTGGACAACAGCCTGATCACCGGGCACGGCGGGCCTTCCCAGGAGCTGACCGCAGGCTTTGCCCTGCTGGCTCACAAGGCTCCGGGAATCTGCATGCTGTCCATCGACTCGGAGGGAACCGACGGCACCACTCTGGTGGCAGGAGGCCTTACCGACTCCGCCACCTACCCTGCGGCGGTTTCCAAGGACATTGATCTTCACGCAGCCCTGCGGGGGCATGCCTGCTATGAGGCTCTCTCCGCCCTGGGCGACACTATCTTCACCGGCAATACGGGGACGAATCTGTGCGATTTTAATATCCTCTACGTCCCGGAACGCCCCAAAAAGTAGACAGAGGGAGGATCTTATTTTATGAATATGCCAATCAAATCCATACATGCCCGGCAGCTTGTGGACTGCAAGTGCCGCCCCATGGTTGAGGTGGACGTAATCACGGAGGACGGCTCCCTGGGACGGGCCTGCGCCCCCACAGGAACCACTGTGGGAAAATTCGAGTCCTTTGTCCTGCGGGACAATGACCCCTCGGAGTATCACGGCCTCAGCGTCCACAAGGCGGTGGACAATGTAAATTCCGTCATTGCCCCTGCCCTCATTGGAAAAAATGTCTTTGACCAGGAGTCCCTGGATCAGAGGATGCTTGATCTGGACGGCACCCCGGACAAGCATGTATTGGGCGGAAATGCCATCTACTCCGTCTCCGTAGCCGCACTGCGGGCCGCTGCTGCCGCAGACAAAAAGGAGCTATATAATTACCTGGCCGGCGGGCCCATCACCCAGGTCCCTGTTCCCAGCTTCAACGTGATCAACGGCGGCCGCTACGCCACGCTGACCCAGCCCTTCAACGAATTCATCATTATGCCCTATAAGGCCGCCTCCATCTATGAGGCGGTTGAGATGAGCGTGCTGACCTTCCAGAAGCTGGAGGAGGTCATTTACCAGTATTCCCACAAGAAACCGGATGTGGCCGGATCCTATGGATACGCCGCCCCCTCCGAAAACCCGGAGACGCTTCTCGATCTCATGAGCGAGGCCATTGATGTCTGCGGGTACA
This sequence comes from uncultured Enterocloster sp., assembly GCA_944384065.1. Classification (GTDB taxonomy): domain Bacteria; phylum Bacillota; class Clostridia; order Lachnospirales; family Lachnospiraceae; genus Enterocloster. Next base: position 28,532 of record CALWRY010000007.1, read on the forward strand.
CAGGCAAATTCGCCTTTGCCCTGGACTGCGCCTCCAGCGAGATGTACGACAAGAAGACGAACACCTATCTCCTCAAAGGAAAGCGGGTGTCCTCCGACGAGCTGATCGGCTACGCCAAGGGCCTTACGGAGAAATACAACTTCGTCTTCATCGAGGATCTGCTGGACGAGGAGGACTGGGACGGCTTCCAAAAGGCCCACAGGGAGATTACCCGGACCAATCTTCTGGGAGATGACTTTATCGTGACAAACATGGAGCGGCTAAAGAAAGCCCACAGCCTGAACGCCATCGACGGATTTATCCTCAAGCCCAACCAGGTGGGCACCATCACCGAGGCCCTGCGCACCTTTGCCTATGCAAAGGAGAACGGCCTCATCGCCACCCCCTCCGGCCGGTCCGGCGGCGTCATCGGGGATGTGGTCATGGATCTGGCCGTCGGCCTGGGGATCCCCTTTATCAAAAATGGAGCTCCCCGATCCGGCGAGCGCATCGACAAGCTCAATTTCCTTATGAGGGCCTGCGACATGAGCCCCGGCTGCCGCCTGGCGGACGTGTCCCCCCTTGTCAAGTTCTAAAGACGCGCCTTAAGACGCGCCAGAGCCCGCCCACGGCGGGCGTGAAAAAGATGCCGCCCCAAAACCGGGCGGCACCTTTTTCACGCAAAACCTGTTATCCCTGTATGCTGCGGATCTGCATCACCGTCCGATCCCAGTGGGCTTTCATGCGGACGCTGGCTGTAAAATCATCCTTCATCTCAAAGGCCTGTATCAGCTGTTCATGATCATAAATAGAATCCTCCAGCGTGCTCCCCTCCCGGAAAAAGCAGTATTCCAGTCTCTGTATGTGGATCCACAGGGTATTGCAGAAATCCTTTATATAGCTGTTCCCCGCCGTATCCAGAATAGCCGTGTGAAAATTCACGTCCGCCTCGGATATGGCCAGCACGTCCTTCTCCCCCCGGATCTCATCCGTAAATGTCTGGTTCAGCCGCTTCAGATTTTCAATATCCTTTGGACTGGCCTTCTCGATGGCAAGCCGCACCGCCAGCTGCTGCAGAACCGCCATGGGCTGATAGAGCTGCTCCAGATTGTCATAGTCAATCTCCGTCACGATGGTGGCCTTCCCCGGAATAGTCTTTACCAGCTTCTGCATCTCCAAGAGCTGCAGGGCCTCCCGCACCGGCGTCCGGCTCACCTGAAAGTGCTCCGCTATCTCCACGTCAAAGATCTGCTCCCCCGGCTTTAAGCGCATCTCAATAATCCACCGCTTTATCGTCTCGTAAATCCTTATTTTCACAGACACCTTGCTGAAATTATAGTGTTCCTCCGGCAATGGCATATGCCCGCCCTCCCCTGCGTCCAAACTGCTATTAAGAAGTATATCAAACGGCGGCAATGATGTAAATATCCCCTTGACTTTTGCCAGATTCCGCTATATACTGGAATCATAAAATACATTTTGTTTTATTTAATACATGTCATGCACCGGCAAAGATCCATTATTCCAGTAATGTCTCCTGCGCCGGAAAATTTTTACAATTCGCAATATATTGTATACACAACGCAGATCCCTTTGGAACGGCCGCAGAAAGCAGCAGCGTGTCTTCTTTGCAATATATTGTATACAATTAAGGAGGAGGTACTATTATGGCACAGCAGTATAACCCCTATGAAAATGTGTGCACAATCGTGACAAATACCGCGAAGATGCTGGGGTATACGCAGAATGATTACGAGCCCATCCTGCACCCGGAGCGGGAGCTGAAGGTTTCCGTCCCGGTCATGATGGACAATGGGGAGGTTAAGGTTTTTGAGGGGTACCGGGTGCAGCATTCCACATCCCGGGGCCCTGCTAAGGGGGGCATCCGCTATCACCACAATGTCGATCTGAATGAGGTAAAGGCCCTGGCCGCCTGGATGACCTTCAAGTGCGCCCTGGTGAATATTCCCTACGGCGGAGGCAAGGGCGGCGTGGTCTGCAATCCGGACGAGCTTTCGGAGAATGAGCTGCGCAGCCTGACCCGGCGCTTTACCGCCATGATCGCCCCCATCATCGGGCCGGACACGGACATTCCCGCCCCGGATGTGGGAACCAACGCCCAGGTTATGAGCTGGATCATGGACACCTACAGCATGCTGAAGGGCCACTGCGTACCCGGCATCGTGACGGGCAAGCCCATTCCTGTGGGCGGGGCCCTGGGCCGCGGGGAAGCCACCGGCCGGGGCGTCATGCTCACCATCTGCAACACGCTGAAGAATCTGGGCATCCCCAAGGAGCAGGCCTCCGTGGCCGTCCAGGGCATGGGAAATGTGGGCGGCGTCACCGCCAAGCTCTGCGCCCAGGAGGGCATGAAGGTGATCGCAGTCAGCGATGTCTCCGGCGGCGTCTATGCGCCGGAGGGCCTGGACATCGCCTCCATCCGCTTCTATCTGTCGGAGCGCGGACGCCTTTTAAAGGATTACCAGGAGGACGGTGTGCAGCATATCACCAACGAGGAGCTTCTTGAGCTGCCCTGCGATGTGTTAGTCCCCGCCGCTCTGGAAAATCAAATCAACGCCTCCAACGCGGACCGCATTCAGGCAAGAATCATCGTGGAGGGAGCCAACGGCCCCACCACCCTGGAGGCGGACGATCTTCTCAATCAGAAGGGTATTGTGGTGGTGCCGGATATCCTGGCCAACGCCGGCGGCGTGATTGTATCGTATTTCGAATGGGTTCAGAACATACAGTCTGTGTCCTGGAGTGAAGAGCATGTGAATGAACAGCTGAAAGAAATTTTAGACAATGCTTTTAACGCCCTCTGGGCCCTCTCCCACGAGAAGCGAGTGCCTCTGCGGACCGGAGCCTACCTTATCGCCGTGAAGCGGGTCATCGAGGCCAAGAAGCTGCGCGGAATTTGGCCCTAAAGGAAGTCCTGTTTTCCGGCTGCACCTTCAGGCCGGCCCTGACGTTTGTCAGAGCCGGCCTGATTGCTGCCATAAAACGGATTCCTGGGCGGGGCTGGCGCAAACCCTAAAGCCCCAGATAGTATCCCTGGCTCAGTATGGACTCCGTGCGCTCCAGAACCTTTTTCGCTTCCTCCCGGTTTGCCTCCGCCACAGCTGCAACCAGATAATTGGACAGGCACAGGGGGGCCGCAAAGGAATTCTTATAAGAGACGCTGGATATGGAGCAGGGCAAAATCACGTCCCCGTATCCCTTGACTGCGGACGTGTTCAGGCTGGTTATGAGCACTACCTTCACCCCTGCATTGCGCATCCAGGCCAGGGAGGTGGCCACCACCTTGGAATATCTGGGGAACATGTAGGCGATGCACACATCCCCCTTCCTGGCTCCCACAATTTCCTCCGGATAGATCATGCCCGTTGACTGCACCAGACGCACATCGCTGCGGATCTCTCCCAGCCGGGAGGTAAGATAATGGGCGATGGCAAAGGAGCTGCGCATTCCTATTATGTAAATCCTTCTGGCCCCTGATATAAGCCGGAGAGCGGTTTCCAGATCCTGATCCTTCTGGGCTGCCAGGGTTTTCTGTATATTCTGGATATCCAGGGCGAAGGAGCGCTGCAAAAGCGCGTTTCCCGTATCGTGAAGCTGGTTCTCGTCCAGCCGCTCCGGGAGAGCGGATTTATTCTGCATATTGTTCTGGATATCCTTCTGCATATCTGAATATCCCCCATAGCCCAGCATCTTGGCAAAACGGATGACCGTGGTCGTGCTGACGCCGATGCGGCTGGCCATCTCCTCCAGGGTGCAGAACGCCACGCTGTCCTGGTTGTCCAGCAGGTATTCCGCCACCATTTTGTGGGAATGGGTAAATTCCGTAAAGTGTTCATTAATTCTTGAAATAAAATTGCTGATGGGACTTCCCCCTCTCTGCGCTGATACACCAATTAAAACCCATGGAGCCGTTTTTGTCAAGCCGTAGCCGCTAAATGATCCGCCGAAAAAGCCCGGATCTACAAAAGATCCGGGCTTTTTCGCTTGCCTTGCGCTGTCCTCTGCCAGACGCTAGATTAGATGAAGGGTCCTGGAAAATCCTACCACGCGCACCCCCGCTGTGTGTACATGATTCCAGACCGATGAATCAAAACGCATAATCCGCTCACTGTCTGACGTCTGATTCTTTCTCTTCTCTGTCTTCATAGTCTTTGCCTCCTCCATTTGCTTCAATTTTGTTTCCCTCCAATAACCCCATTCATTTTATACAATGAAAACAGTTTCTATATAATGATAATACTCTCTTGCTTTCATTTTGTCAATAGCATTTTCATTTTTAATAAAATCCTTATGCTATCGTTAAATTTTCATTGATTTAATCCGCTTTCTATGATAATATAATTATGAAAATAATTTTCATTATACGAAAATATAGGAGGTTATCAAACTATGAAAAAGACGGCTCTGTTAAAACAGCTTCTCTACTCCAGCGAAATACTCGTAATGCCCGGAGCCTACGACTGTCTTTCCGCCATCATGGTGCAGAACGCCGGGTTTAAGGCCGCCCAGATGTCCGGATACGGCTTCGCCGCCTGCCTTCTGGGTCAGCCGGACTGCGGCCTTCTGACCTTCACTGAGGTCTTAAACCACACGCGCAACATCGTGCGGGCCGTGGATATCCCCATCATGGCGGACGGGGATACAGGCTACGGGAACGCGGTCAACGTCATCCGCACCGTGCAGGAATTCGAGGAAGCGGGCTGCGCCGGCATCAATCTGGAGGATCAGATTTGGCCCAAGCGCTGCGGCCATATGTCCGGCAAAGAGGTCATCTCCGCTGAGGAGATGTGCGCCAAGATCCGGGCTGCCGCCTGGGCCAGAAAAGACAAGGATTTCATCATCAATGCCCGCACGGACGCACGCCAGAAATACGGGCCCCAGGAGGTAGTGCGCCGGGCCAGGATGTACTGGAAGGCAGGCGCGGATCTTATCTTTCTGGAGGCACCCCAGTCCAAAGATGAGCTCAAATACTACGCGGCCCAGCTGGTTCCCTTAGGAATTAAGATAAGCGCCAACATGCTGGAGGGCGGCCGCACGCCCCTCGCCACCTTTAAGGAGCTGGAGGAGATGGGCTACTCCCGGTGCAGCGTACCAGTCATGACCACCTACGCCGCAGCCATGGGCCTGAAAAAAGCCCTGGAGAAAATGATGGCGGACGGGACCAACGCCAATCTGGGCGATCTCATCATCCCCTTCTCCGATTTCAACAAGCTGATCGGCCTTCCCCAGATCCGGGACCTGGAAGAAAAATTCCTCACCGAGGACTCCATCGAGCACAAATACGGCTCCGTGGAACAGCTGGAGAAGGAAAGAGACAAGGGGCGCTGAGACGCCCCTCTTTTATTCCAGCGGCCGGTCCGGAAACAAAAACATAGTGAACTGCCCCACCGCCGCCAGATTCCCCGCGCCATCGTACACCCTGCACTCATAGACCCCCGTCTTTTTCCCCGCGTGTGCGCTCTGGGCCACGGCCCTGATCCGCCCGCTCTCCGGCCCGATGGGCCGCAGGTAATTGATCTTGTCACGCTTCCAAATCCATAGCTCTTTGAGGCGATTCCCACCGCCGTGTCTGCCAGGGAGAAAATCGCGCCGCCGTGGACCGTCTTATTTACATTGGCAAACTTCGGGTCCGCCTCCATCTCCACCTCTGCGTACCCCTCCCGCAGCACCGTCACCTCGGCGCCAAGCAGCTTTAAAAACTCGCTTTCTCTGTTAAACATATCTCTGTACTTGCCCAAATCCATATACGGTTCTCCTTTCAAATGGGAATAAAACGCGCAAAGCCAAGGGCGAAAACATCCGCTGGAAATCCCGCCGCCTGCTTTCGCTCTTGGTTCTGCCGTTCTGAAGGGGCCCATGCCCCCAGCGTCCGAAATTTTTAGATGACGCCCTGCTCTTTTAATTTCTCCAGCTCCTCATCGCTGTATCCCAGAAGCTTCTTGTAGACCTCGCCGTTGTAGGAGCCCAGCTTGGGGCCGGCCCACTTGATCTCGCCCGGCGTCTTGCTTAAGATGGGATGCACGGCGGGCATCTTCATGGTGCCGAACTCCTCGTCCGGAACCTCCACAATATCGTGCCGGGCCGCATAGTGCTCATCGTTGAAAATGTCCTCGATGCTGTAGATCAGATCCACCGGCACGCCCTCCCTGTGGCATACCTCCACCAGATCCTTATAGTCCAGGCTCTTCACCCAGTCCGCCGTAGTCTGCATGATAAAAGCGTCATCCCGCAGCCGGTCAATGGTCTTGGCGTACTTCACCTTCAGATCCTCTCTGCCCCACGCATTGGCAATGTAGGAGAAGGTGCGGTCCGTGCTGCACACGATCACCACCCATTTTCCGTCCTTGGTCTGGAAGGTGCCGGAGGGGCTGGCGGATCCGCTCATCTTGGGGGTCCTCTCCCGCACATGGTTGTTGATAAAGTAGTCCGCCACAATGGTCTCCTGGGTTCTGAACAGGGACTCGTAAAGGCTTACGTCGATCTCCTGTCCCTCGCCGCCAAGGACATCCCGGTTGTACAGGGCCATCATGGTGCCCACCACGGCAAAGAGGCCCGCGTTGTAATCCGCCATGGAGTAGGAGGGGCTCACCGGCGGCCGATCCGGATAACCGCAGCAGTAGGTGACGCCGGAAAATGCGGTGCAGGGGGTACCGAAGCCGGACAGGCTCTTTCTGGGTCCGGTCTGACCGTAGCCAGTGATGCGGGTTACAATGATCTTGGGGTTGGCCTTCTTTAAGGTCTCCATATCAAGCCCCCATTTGTCCAATGTGCCGGTGCGGAAGTTTTCAATGATCACATCGCTCTTTGCCACCAGCTCCAAAAATATCTTCTTTCCCTCCTCAAAGTGCAGATCCAGGGTGATGCTCTTTTTATTTCTGGACATGGAGGACCAGCGGATGCTCTTCCCGTCCTTGGAATAAGGGCCCATCTGCCGGAAGGAATCTCCCTTTCCCGGCATCTCCAGCTTGATCACGTCCGCCCCAAAGTCAGCGAACAGATTGGCCGCGAATGGCCCTGCAATTACATTTGACATATCGATAACGCGTACTCCTGTTAATGCTCCCATTTCATTTCCCTCCTGTTATTTCGCTTTAACCTGATTCTTAAGCTGCCCCTTGGGAAGTTCGCGGATTAAATCCTTGCTCTTTCCTGCCCGCAGCAGGTAGCTGTCCGTGGGATGGCCCACCAGCTCCGCCACTCTCCGGCTGATCTCCATGGCCTTGTCCAGGTCGATGCCTGTCTTTACGCCCATCTCGTCGCACATATGTACCACGTCCTCTGTGGACACATTTCCCGCCGCGCCCGGCACAAAGGGGCAGCCGCCCACGCCTGCGAAGGAGGTGTCAAAGTTTCTCACCCCGGCCTCCATGCCGGCCACGATGTTGGCCACGCCCAGGCCTCTGGTGTTGTGGAAATGGAGCCACCACTCCACCTGGGGGAATTCCCTCATCATTTCCGTGCACATATTGTAAACCTGGGAGGGGTAGGCCATGCCTGAGGCGTCGGAGAGGGAGATCTCCGTCACGCCCACGTTGAGATAGGCGTTCACAATGTCCTTCACATCCTGAATGGGTATCTCCCTGTCCCAGGGGGATCCGAAGGCCATGGAGATGGATCCGGAAACCGCGATCCCGTTGGCCGCCGCCTTGTCCACGCACTCCTTAAAGCCCGCCACGCTCTCCTCCGGTGTCCGGTTTAAGTTAGCCAGGTTGTGGGCCTTGCTGGCGGATACATTTAACTTTACCTTTCTGCACCCGCACTCCACCGCGCGGTCAACGCCCCTTGCATTGGCGATGAGAGCCCGCAGCTCCACATCCGCCGGAGGCTTTAAGGCCCGGAACACCTCGTCGGTATTTGCCATCTGGGGCACAGCCTTGGGGCTTACAAAGGATCCCACCTCGATGACCTTAAAGCCTGCCTCCATCATTTGATTGATCAGCTCCACCTTTTCCTCTGCGGAAAATAAGCGGGCCTCGTTCTGCAGGCCGTCTCTGGGGCCTACCTCACACAGGGTTATTTTATCTGCTAAATTCATAAAATCGATTCTCCTTTTTGTAACTATTCAAGTCTGCGGCTATTAATACAGGGGCCACACCCTGGGAACTACTGCGATTGTTATCAGATACGAAATCACGAACAGGGGAAGTCCTGTCTTTATATAATCCTTCATGGTCAGCCGTCCGGGCCCCATGACCAGGGTGTTGGGCGGCGTGGCCATGGGGGTGATGAATGCGGAGGAGGCGGCGATTCCCACCACCATCAGAGCGCCCCTGGGATCCGCCCCAAGTCCCGCCGCTATCTGGAGGCCGATGGGCGCCAGAAGGGCGCAGATCGCAGTGTTTGACATAAACTGGGTGAGTATCCCGGTCAGCAAAAACAGCACGGTCAGCAGAACGAACTGAGAGTTGTTGGTTCCTACCCCTGCGATCACCGTATCCGCTATCATCCGGCCCGCCCCGGTGCTGTCCAGGGCGTCCGCCAGGATAAGCGTTCCCGCAAACAGGAAGATGGTGGTCCAGTCAATGGACTCCACAACCTCCTCCTCGGTGAGAAGCCCGAAAAGCACGCACACCAGGGCGCCCAGGGCTGCCGCGATGTGAAGGCTGATTATGCTGGAGGCCATGACAACCACAACCGCCACCATGACCAGAACCGCGATAAGCCGTTTCCGCTTCATAGCCGGGCTGTTGTCCAGCTTCACCGCCTCCCCTGTGGCTTCCCTGAGAGGCGGGGTGGTTTTTCGGGTAAGCACCAGATAAAGGCTCCCCAGCACGCTTAAGGGAATGCCAATCCAGGCAAACTCAAAGAATCCGAAAGGCTCGTACCCTGCCTGGGACAGAACCGCGTTCACCGTGATGTTGGGCGGCGTTCCCACCAGGGATATCATGCCGCCGGTGCTGGCCGTCATGGCCAGGACCAGGAGTACATTTTTCCGGCTCCAGCCCACGGAATCCGCGATTCCCACGCACACGGGAAGCAGCACGGCCACGGTTCCCGTGTTGCTTAAGAAAGCGCTGATGCAGCACACGGACACCGCAATGCCCGCTAGGAGGAGCCGCTCATTTCCCTTGGTCAGGTTCACCACGGTATTGCCAATCCACTCCGTCACTCCGGTCTTAAACAGCGCCCCGCCGATGATAAACATGCTGGCGAACAGAATTACATTTTCATTAGAAAATCCCAGGAAGGCCTCGTCCGGGGTGATGACTCCGGTCAGGGTCAGCACCAGGGGAACGCACATGGCCGTCACCGAAAGGCTGAATATTTCCGTTATAAACAGGAATGCGGATACCGCCACCACAATCAGCGTGATGTAGGCGTCAATCTTTTCCGGGTCCGCAGCGGTTTTCAGCCGCCAGTAAATCCCCAGTATAGCTGCCAGTATAACCATCCCCAAAAATATCTGGCGGTTTTTGCTCGTATATATCAGTCTCATAAGTCCATCTCCCACCCCGTCTGCCGTGTTATCTCTCGTTTTAGTCTCTCACATACACATAGCCGTCCATAATTCTTCTGGCTGTCCTTCCGATCATGCCGCAGGTCACGGTATGGGTGCCGTCGGGCAGATCCTCCAGATCCGCGTCCACCTCCATGATTCCAAAGGGATGGCCAATCTTTACCGTGGTCACCTTGTTGGAATCCTTTCCAGCGCACACAATCTCGTTGACAATGGTGCCCGGCGTGTTGGCCGCCACAACGGTGCAGATGCCGCCGGTTCCCATGTAGGCCTGGATCATCTTCATTCCAAGGGAGAAGAGCCGGCCCACGAAGTCCACATCGCCGGCCTTGATCTGCTTGCCGTTTCCCGCCGTGTAGTCCTTGGGAACCGTACAGAAAGCAATCTTGGGAAGGGTCTGGCTGTTCACCGCAGCGTCCTCCAAATCCTTTGCCAGGCCAATCTTGACGGCGCAGGTCCCGCGGATGATTTCCAGAAGGCGGCAGATCTCCGCACAGTCCGGCCGTGCCTCAAACTCCCAGGGAAGCTCGGTTCCCTCCAGCCCGAACTGCTCCGCCCGGACAAAGACAACGGGGTTGGCCGCGTCCACAAAGGAGTACTCGTACACCTTTCCCTCGATCTCGATGGTATCCTTGGGATTTCCTGTGGGAAGAAGGGTTCCGGACACAGCGCCCTGGGGCTTGGAGAACTCGATCTGGATCTTCGCCCCGGTTCCGGGAACTCCGTCGATTGCAAAGTCTCCCTCAGTCATGGCCTTGCCGTTCTTCACAGGAACCCGAGCCACGATCATTTTATTGGTGTTGGTGTTGAAAATACGCACCGTGGTGACAGGCTCAACCGCCTGAACCAGGCCCTCGTCGATGGCGAAGGGGCCCACAGCGGAGGAAATGTTGCCGCAGTTCATCGTCTTTCCCACCACCGGCATATCTACGCTCACCTGGCCGAAATCATAGTCCACGTCCACGCCCTCCCGGTCGCTCTTCTTGATGATGGCCACCTTGCTGGTGGAGGTGTTGGCGCCGCCCATGCCGTCAATCTGCCGCAGATCCGGGCTTCCGAAAGCGCTTAAGATCACCTTATCTCTCTCCTCCGGATCCTGGGGAAGATCCTTGTCGTGGAAAAACAATGCCTTGCTGGTGCCGCCTCTCATATACACACAGGGAATTTTCTTGTTCTCTTTATACATTTATTTATCCTCCTTATGAATCGAATTTAATAAACCGCCTTTTAAGATAATCTCTCTCTGACGGGGAGTGGCCCCATTTTTCACTTTATAGACCTTATTCTTTGTGACGTTGCGCACCTCTGTCTCGTCTAAGAGAGCGGAACGGTAGATGTCATCAATAGCCAGCTCGTCTCCCATGCTGATGTCGTCGTAATCCGCCTCATTTTCAAAGAGAAGGGGCAGGATGCCGAAATTCACCAGGTTTGCCTGATGGATCCGCTCAATGCTCTTGGCCAGCACACAGCGGACGCCCATCACCATGGGGCATAAGGCCGCGTGCTCTCTCGAGGATCCCTGGCCGTAGCTGACACCGGCAACAATCACCGGCGTGCGGCCTTCCTTCACGATGTCCTCGCATCTTGCCGGGAACTTGCCGTCCACAAACTGGAAGATGAACTGAGTGGACTTCTGGATATTGGCCCGGTAGGTCATGGCGGATCCGCCGGGGATAATATCGTCCGTATTGATCATGTCGCCCACCTTGATGGCCACCCGCCCGTCAAATTTCTCCGGCATAGGCGTGTTCACCGGAGGCTTTCCAATGAGCGGGCTGCGGTAGATTTCCTTGGTCCCGGTGGGGAACATGAGCATGCTGTCGTCCAGCTTCATGCGCTCCGGCATGGGCACATCTGGGTACTCCATTCCCAGGGTCCTGGGATCCGTAAGCTTCCCTGTCAGCGCCGTGGCCGCGGCAGTCTCCGGGCTTACCAGGTAAACCTGGGCGTCCTGGGTGCCGCTTCTGCCTTTATAATTCCGGTTGTTGGTCCGCACGGAAACCGCGCCCATCTCAGGCGCCTGGCCCTGGCCCACGCAGAAGCCGCAGCCGCTCTCCAGAACTCTGGCCCCCGCGTCGATAAACCAGCCCAGAGCCCCGGATTCTGCAAGCATGGACATTACCTGTCGGGATCCGGCGTTAATTCCAAAGCTCACCTCAGGATTTATCTTCTTTCCCTTTACCACAGCAGCCGCCCGCATCATATCCTGGTAGGAGGAATTGGTACAGCTTCCTATGAGCACCTGATTCACCTTCAGATCCGGAATCTCCTTCACCTTGCACACCAGATCCGGGGAATGGGGCTTCGCCACATTGGGCTCGATTTCATCCAGATGGATGGTGATCACCTTGTCGTACACCGCATCCGGGTCAGAAGCCAGAGGGATCCAGTCCTCCTCACGCCCCTGGGCTTTAAAGAACTCCAATGTCTTTTCATCGCTGGGGAATATGGATGTGGTAATGCCTGCCTCCGCGCCCATGTTGGTGATGGTGGCCCGCTGGGGAACCGTCAGGAATTCCAGGGCGTCCCCGCCGTACTCGATGATGGTCCCCACATTTCCCTTGGTGGTGATAATCTTGAGCACCTCAAGAACCACGTCCTTGGCAGTGGACCAGGGCTTTAACCGGCCGGTCAGGTTCACCTTGGTAATCCGGGGGTATGTAATGTAGAGGGGAACGCCGCCCATGGCCAGGGCCACGTCCAGGCCGCCCACGCCGAAGGCCGCCATGCCCACGCTCCCGCAGGTCACGGTGTGGCTGTCGCTTCCAATGAGGGTCTTTCCCGGCTTGGAAAACCGCTCCAGATGCACCTGGTGGCAGATGCCGTTGCCCGCCTTGGAGTACACGATCCCGAACTTGTCCGCCACGGTCTCCAGATACCGGTGCACGTCCCCATTTCCCTGTCCCAGCTGAAGCATCAAATGGTCTGTGTAGGATACGGAGAGCTCCGTCTCCACCTTGGGCTTGTGCATGGCCTCGAACTGCAGATAGGCCATGGCTCCCAGGGAGTCCTGGGTAAGGGTCTGGTCAATCTTTATGGCCACTTCCCTGCCCGGAGTGCATTCTCCCTCCACCATATGCGCTCTGATAATCTTTTCAAAAATTGTCTGTCCCATATCGTCTATCCTTTCTGTGCGGCACTTTCACGCAGCCGGCAAAGCTATTACTTTTTCGCGCGATCTCAGCCGTATAAAATTCCCATCATCTCGTCCACGCTGCTGAGGGTGGCCAGGCGGGCGATCATATCCTCCAGCCGCCCGATGTCCTCTTTTCTGTAGACGCCGGTAAGATTTCCCCTGAACTTTACCGCCAGCTCCTTCCAGCCTACCGGTTTCTTGGGCGATCCTTTCAGGTCGTAGAGCTCCGCCTCGAACCTCTGCCCGCTCTTTAAGGTCACAGCCACCTTGGCGCCCCTCTTTTTGGGGTATACGGCCTGAACCTCCGGATCCACCTCCACCTTTACAAGGGCCGCCAGCCCAAGAATCTCCGGATTTTTCCGGTACTCCTCTGTCAGGTGGCAGATGCCCACGCTGTGCTCATGGAGGGCCAGGGCCGCGCCGTAGGGAATGCTGAACTTGGCCTCCGAGGTGTTTTCCGGCTTGTAAATCTTTCCTGTCAGATCATAGGCTACCTGATGGGTTCCCACCCAAACTTCCACCACATCCTCCCAGCCAAATCCGTGGGCCTCCGCCAGATCCAGAACCCCTTCAATAGCAGGCTGGGCGTGGCGGCAGGTGGGATAGAGCTTATTGTAGGTGTCGCCAATAAGGTACTCCTGTCCCAGTCCCCGGCACACAACCTCCGGATCCACCGGCTGGGCCTGAGCCCGGAAGAAACCGGTTTTTCCCTCGAAGATACTTGTGGTTCCGTCCATTCCCTCTCTGGCGTAATAGGCGGCGGCGATCCCGTTGAAGGCCGCGTTTCCTACCTGGACGCACTTGGATCTCTGGCCGGAAACCGTGGCCTCCATCAGGCCTGCGGCAAACAGCCCCGCAAATCCCAGACCGGCAGCCAGCTGCGTCTCCGTAAGCTTTAAAAGCTTGCCCGCCACCGCCATGGCCCCGAAGGTATCGCAGTTGCCGGATGGGTGAAAGCCCTTCTCAATCTGCCAGGGGGTCATGTGGGCCACGATCCGATATACCACCTCGTAGCCAATGGCCACTGCGGCGAGGATCTCTTTTCCCGAAGCTCCAAGCTCCCGGCCCAGGGTGAGGGCTGTGGGAACCACCACAGCCCCGGCGTGGCAGCCCGCGTTCTTATGGCCGTCGTCCAGCTCTGCCGCGTGGGCATAGGTGGAGTGGATGGCCGCCGCCCTTGCGGCCGGAAAGGTGAGCGCACTGCTCCCCCAGATCCGGCAGTCCCCTGCTCCCAGATGCGTACAGGCTTTTAAAAATTCGTCCTTCAGTTCCCAGTTGGCTTCCCCTGCCACAGCGGCTCCCACTGTGTCCAGAATCCGCTCCTTGGCCTGAGCGATAACCGGCTCAGGAAGGGAGTCAAAGTCGGTGCGGGCGATGAACCGGGCGAATCGTTCGGATATTTGCATAATACCTCCCCTTCTTGTTATATTTGCACAAAGAATACTTTATATATTTTAGTTTCAGGTACAGTTTAACAGGCATTTCTGCAATTATAAAGCACATATATTTTGTATATGTGTAATTATCAGTTGCATTTATTGGTAAAATATGCTACGATACAGACAACTTACATGTGGGTATTTTTAAGGGGTATATAACAAAAGATAGGGGGTTGCACCGCTGTGATCAGCAATTACAAGTATTTTATTGTTTTGGCGGAGGAGTTAAATATCTCCAACGCCGCCAAGCGCCTGTACATTTCTCATCAGTGCCTCAGCAAATATCTCAAGGGGATTGAGGAGGACTACGGAGTCGCCTTTTTTGAGAGAAAGCCAAAATTTTCACTAACCCCTGCCGGGGAGATCATGTTTCAGACTTTAAAGCAGATTGAGTTAGCGGAACAGAATCTGGAGAGCCGCTTAGCGGAAATAAAAGAAGCCAAAAGCGGCGTGATCCGCTTTGGCATTACAGAAGGCCGGTATCCCATTTTGATTCCCAAGCTTATTAAGGATTTTTACGAAATGTATCCGGACGTAAAACTGGTTATCCGGAATAAGACTTCCCCTGAGATGCGGGAGATGGCGTTAAATAATGAGCTGGATTTGTTCATGGCTGGAGTGGATCCGACGCCCTCGGAATATCTGCACTATGATGTCATATTAAAAGAAACTCTGTTTCTTGTCATATCCGACAATCTGCTGCGCAGGTACTTTCCCCACAGCTTTCCCCAGTGCAGATCCGAGTTCCAGCACGGCGTAGATCTCCGCCTGTTCCAGGAGGTTCCCTTTGTCCTGAATCATAAAAACTTTAATTCCAGGAACATGCTGGACCGGCACTTAAAGAAACTGGAAATTTCCCTGCGCTGCGTCAATGAGCTGACCCAGCCGGATATCCACCACCGCCTGACAGCGGAGGACTATGCCGCCAGCTTCTGCCTGACCATGTATTTGCCAGAGGTGGCGCAGCTCAACCGGCTGAGCACGACCCGCTCCAGCCTCAATATTTTTCCTATAAAGGATTTTAGGGAGAGTAGCGATCTCTCGCTGATCTACCATAAAAATAAGATTTTTCCATCCTACACCAGAGATTTTATTAAACTCATTAAGCAGCACTGCAGTGAGCAGCCTTATCCTGTGCCGGAGGTTTACTGATTGTGCCTGCAGTTTCCCGGCGCAAAAATAGCCCTGCGGGAAGGAATATCTTCCCTCCCGCAGGGCATCGCTCTATCCGCAGCTGCTCCAGGCAGCATCTTTCACGCAAAATATCCCATATGCTGCGAAATCTTTCTTCCGCACTCCACTACGAGCTGGACCTTTTCCGCCAACTCCTCATTGATAATTCTCGCCGTTGGTCCCGAGATAGATACGGCGGCAATGATTTTTCCCCGCGCGTCAAATACCGGCGCGGATATTGCGGAGAGTCCTACTTCCCGTTCCCCGTTGGAAACCCAGTAGCCCCGCTTTCGCACTTTTTCCAAGTCATCCCGGACAGCCCCGAAGGACTCCCCCAGAAGCTCCCTCAGTTCTTCCTCGCCAAGCGCTGAGAGCAGCACCTTGCCCGCAGCACCATTGGCCAGGGGAAGGCGCTCTCCCACCGCGATAACTCTCCGCAAAAGCTGCTTGCTCTCCACACGCTCCAGACAGATGCGGGAAACACCGTCCCGGACGTAAAGACTGGCGCTCTCATTGGTCCGATCCCGCAGATCCACCAGGTATTCATAGGCCGCTTCCCGCAGCCCGTCTCCGGAATTATTCTCCGCAAGGCTTCCCAGATAGGCAATCCGCGCCCCAAGGGTGTACCTCTTGGTGGCCTCGTCGCGGAATAAATACTCCCTACGCTCCAGCGTCCGCAGGATGCGGTGGGCCGTGCTGGTGGAAAGGCCCGTGATCTCAACCAGCTCCATCAGCGAGTGATCCTTCTCATCCTTTGTAAAGCATTCCAGTATGTCTAATGTGCGCTCCAATACCCTGACGTTTGTTTCCTTCTGCGAATCCACGGTTCCTTCCAGTCCTCTCTGTCACCATTTTCACTCTATAAAATCCATGTTTATCATACAATAAAACGGTAGACATTGCAAGAACTCAATCTATGTGGTTTTAAAGCAGAAAGAGTATATCTATATTCTCAGCATTTTCCAGTTCTTTTATCAGCTTTACGCGCTCCCGTCTTCCGTCGAAGTACTAGGAATATTCCGGAGTTTTAAATCATCCCCCCTCCTTTATTCTTTATAAAAAGCTTATATTTACTAGAAAAAATAATTGCCCCTTCTGGGCTTTTTTTCTTGAAAAATTTTTTTATATATGTTATAATAATAGTACTCTATAGCACTTTGTTCGGAGGATGGTTATGGCATACTATTTAAGAAAAGAAAACAAGAAAAAAGGCATCTATTTACAAATGTACGAATCCCACTGGGACAAAGAAAAGAAACAGCCCCGTTCTAAAAGTGTCATGGCTTTCGGCTATGTCCAGGATCTCATCTCCGATGAGATTCCCGATCCCGTCGCTTATTACACGGACTTTGTAGAAAAGAAAAATCAGGAACGTTCCCAAGCCCTGGCTGAACAGACTCGCCCCCGCGCTTTCTCTTCCCCGGTGGAGATTCATATCGGGCATTTTCTCCTGCATTCCCTCCTGACCGAACTGAATGTCAAGGAAACCATTGACCTGCTGGCTTCCCAGATGCGCTTCCAATTCAGCGTTTATGACATGCTCGCCCAGCTCATCTATGCCAGAGTGCTCTGCCCCTGCTCCAAATCCAAGACCGTTTCCTCTGTTTTCCCACATCTCTATCACAGCGTACCGATTTCAGAGGACCAGGTTTATGACGGCTGCTCCTTCATTGGGGAATCTTACAAGAAATATATGGAACTCTTTAACCATTGCTACGGGCAGTATTATAAGAGAGACCTGAATCATGTCTTTTTTGACTGCACCAACTATTACTTCGAAATTGACCTGCCTTCCGATGATAAGCAGAAAGGCCCTTCCAAGGAGAACCGCCATGACCCGATTATCGGGCAGGCCCTCCTGCTGGACGCGGATCTTGTCCCACTAGCCATGCAGATGTATCCCGGCAACGAATCTGAGAAACCCTATATCCGCAGGACGATTGAAGAAATGAAAGGGCGTTATAAGGTCCATGGAAAAACCATACAGGTTGCGGATAAGGGGCTTAACTGCGCGAGGAATATCTATGCTGCCGTCAAAGAGGCAGATGACGGCTATATTTTCTCAAAATCAATCCACGGCAAAAACCTAAGCCAAAAAGAGAAGCTCTGGCTCACATTAGAGAATGAAGGGAATGTATTTACGGATTATAAGGATAAAAACGGCCGCCTGTTATTCCGCCTTAAGTCCACGGTTGATACATTTTCCTATAAGTTCCCCCAGACAGACCCGGAAACAGGGGAAGAAACCGAGACGGTTTTTTCGGTAAAGGAAAAACGGATTGTCTCCTATAACCCGTCCCTTGCCAAAAAGCAGAAGGCAGAGATCATGAAAATGGCGGACAAAGCCGCCAACTATACGACCTATAAGAAGATGGCCAGGGAGGATCTGGGGGACTGCGTCAAATATATCAAGGTCACGAATCAGGACAAAAGGGGGAAGAACATCAAGCCCCAGATCGAAATCGACCAGGCCAAGGTGGCGGAAGACCTGAAGTATGCGGGCTATAACCTGATGGTCACGTCTGAGCTGGACATGGACCCGCTCCAGGTTTATGAAACGTACCACCGTTTATGGAAGATAGAGGAATCCTTCCGGCTCACGAAGTCCTTCCTGGATGCAAGGCCGGTTTATGTGCAAAAAAAAGAAACAATCTATGGGCATTTTTTAATCTGCTACCTTAGCTTGTTTCTTTTAAGGGTGTTGGAAATCAAAATCTTTAAAAATAAGGTCAGTGCTTACGACCTGATTCACTTCATGCGGGACTTCCGGGTTGTAAGCAGGGGGGATGGCTCTTACATCAATATCTCCCGGGACCAGGCTGCGAATGAAAAGGTCAAAGCGGTAACCGGGCTGGCCAACCTGGATGCATTGTTTTTATCCGAAAAGGAAGTTGAAAATTTCTTCCAAAACTGTATGCTGCTTGATACCTGAGTACTAGGTTTTGAGGAAAACGTCGGAAGTCAGGTATCATACAATAAAACGGTAGACATTGCAAGAACTCAATCTATGTGGTTTTAAAGCAGAAAGAGTATATCTATATTCTCAGCATTTTCCAGTTCTTTTATCAGCTTTACGCGCTCTTTCTCCGTCTCTTCACATGGTGTCCCCTCGATCAGGTGATGGAATTTTTCCTCCAGCATATCCCAGCCAAAGGGGGTCTCCACGTCTCCCAGGGGAGTGGGCGCCCACTTTTCCAAAACCTGTCCGCCCGCTGTCTCTATAATCACTCTGCACGCGCAGAAATGGGTCGGATTTTCTGCCAGATACTTCTGAACCTCCTCATCCTTTATAACGGAGATTTTTCCAACCAGTTTCCGGATTTCCGGATCCTCAAAGCTCTTAAAGACCAGCTTCTCCGAATCCATCCGCCCGTATTTGAGTGCTACCGCCGAGGCAAATTGTATGCTGGCCTGGGCCCCGACTGCGGTTTTCGGCTCCGGATTGGACAGCCGGTAAACAAAACTGGAAGTCCGTATATCAATGTGTTTTATTTTATCCGGTGTCAGATTCCCCTGCTCTCTCAGCTCCAATACTGCGTCCAGAGCCGCATGAAGACCTCTCTGGCATGCGTGGCGCTTAAAGTATATGCTGGTAATCTTAAAGTCATTTCCCAGATCCTCCAGGACATGGGACATATCGCAGTGGCCGCTGGTTCCCTTAAAGGCCTGGAAAAATCCGTATTTGCCTTCCAGCGCTGCGTCAGGTCCGGTAAAGCCGCTGGCTGCCAGCCTTGCGGCCCGCATGCCCGTCAGCGCCCCCCAGCCGCTGCACATAATTTTCCCGGAAGTACCGTCATTTTGATATTCGATCAGGCCGCCAGTGAACAGGGAGGCTAGTCCCATAGCGTTCTTGGTCTTCTCCCAGTCCGCCCCGCTCATTTTTGAGACAAGGGCTGCAGCCGCCACAGCTCCGCACACGCCCGTGGCGTCAAAGCCTCTCTCCCGGTACATAAAGGGATTTACCGCCTCCCCAAGGCGGGCATAGACATCATAGGCTGCAGCGAGGGCTGTAATCATATCTTTGCCGTTTCTTTCCCAGAGCTGCTCCATGGTAAGGAGGAGAGGAACCAGCCCTGAGCCCGGATGCCCCATTGCATGCCGGTAACCATCATCCAGATCCGCTGACCGGGCCATCATGGTATGAACAAAGACCGCCGTATCCGATCCCGTCTTTCTCTTCTCCGTTCCAATCAGCGAAACCAGTTTTTCATTTTTCACTGTGGCATCCGCGCGGTCCGCGTAATCCATAATGCGTCCGCTCGCCTCACAGTACCGGCCAAACACCAGGTTCCCATAGGAATCTAATATGGCCTGCTTTGCAACCTCCACCGCGCGATCCGACAGATCCTCATATTTTAAATCAGCCACATAACGGGCCAGTCCCTCAATCAAATAAGCCATTTTTCACTGCTCCTTACCCTTTCTATTTTCTTACAATGCGAAGCACAAAGGGATTACCACATACCAATCAGCTTCCAGTAGGGAAGGCCGATAAGGAAGTATACCAGTGTAGCGCAGACCGCTGATACTGCGCCCAAAGTCCACCAGTCCTTCATCTTTACATGGCCGTAGCCGAAAAGCACAGGCCCGCAGGCGCCGCTGTAGTTGGTAAGCATAGCGCCGTAGCCGTTACATGCGGCGCACAGGAATGCCAGAGGCATAATAGGCGCTCCGCCAACCAGACCGATGGTGTACATAACCGGCATCATAGAGGTTGTAAACACAGAGCTGGATGCAAACATGTACCGAACCAGAAGTCCGCCCACAACCAGAATCAGCAGCAGCACAACCGGGTTGAACATGGAGAAGTTAAAGTGGGTCTGCAGAAGCTCTGCGAACCAGGTAAAGAAACCTGCTCCTGACAGCTGGCTGGACAAACCGATAATTGCTCCGTACCACATAAGAGTATCCCAGGCTCCCTTGCTCTGGCGAACCTCATTCCATCCCATACATCCAAAGATGAGGCACAGGGACAGGAACATGATTGCGATAGCCGCTGCGTTAAATCCAGTAATACCCGTAGTTGCCCAGGAAAGCACGGCCATGGCGAAGAACACTGCCAGACATTTTTCACGGGTGCTCATGGGTCCCATCTCATTCAGGCCGCTGCGGGACAGTTCTTTGTAATTGTCAACCTTCCGAATTTCCGGCGTAAACAGCTTATATAAGAGGATAGGAATAATCAGCACAAGAATCAGTCCGGGAACAATTCCCATCTTTGCCCATGTCATCCAATCCATATCCACACCCAGGATATCCTTGGCAAATGCCGCAATCTGGCTGTTGGGCGCCATTCCTGTAAGGAAGATGGAGGCGGTTACCAGATTGATGTGGTAGGAGGTAAGGGCCAGGTAGGAGGCCAGCTTATGGCTGGTTCCATCCTCAACAGAGGATCCCAGAGTCTTTGCCACATTGTTGAAAATAGGGAATACAACGCCTCCTGCGCGGGCCGTCGTGGAAGGAACCGCAAGGGCCAGTGTGAGATCGGTAAAGGCCAGGGAGTATCCAAGTCCAAGGCTTGTCTTTCCGAAAATACCTATCAGACCATAGGCAATTCTTTTGCCCAATCCGGTAGACGCAAAGGCCACGCTGATCATAAACGCGGTGAACACCTGCCAGGTCGTGGTGCTGGAATAACCGACCAGCAGATCTTTGGGTCCCATAATAACTCCATACACACCCACCACGCTGAGCATTACCACCGGTGCCGGGAAGGGGCGAAGCAAAATTCCCACAATCGCCACCGCATAGGCGGAAAAATACTGCCACGCCAGAGGGTCAAGTCCCTCCGGGGCCGGTGAAAACCATATAAGAAGCCCTAGGGCCACCATAATTCCAACTTTCAAAAATCTTTTTGCTGTATCGCTCATGCCGCTCCTCCTTCTGCAAGTCTCTGCTGAATCATCGAGGCGAATACTTCTTCCGCCTTCTCTGCCTCGTCAATGGCCATCAGCTTCTTCCAAAATTCTTTCGCGTAATCCGGATCATATACTTCTTCTACGTGGTGGATGAATTTCTCTGATACCGCATCTGCCGGCAGCGCAAGCTCCGGATCGCCGTAGGGAACAATCTGGGTCTTTTCAAATTTTCTGCCGTCCTTCAGGTTAATCTCCACCCGGGCGGCTCCCCAGAGGCTCTTGTCTTTTTCTGCCAGGGCCATGATCTCCGGATCCTTGATCACAGTGATCTTCTTGGAGTACTCAGAAATTTCCTTATTATTCAGGTTCTCGTGAACCAGATGATCCTGAACCGTTCCGTACTTCATCAAGATAGCCGTTACATAGGGAACACTTGTCTGGGCCTGGGCCATATCCTTCGGGTCGTATCCGCCTGCGTCATACAGGAACTGGCTGCCATAAACATTGATTGTATCGATGTCGTCCGCTCCGATGTGGTTGTCCCTCACAAGCTCTTTTACAGCGTCCAGCGTCGCGTGGATTCTTCTCACGCAGGAGTACATCTTCATATAGACATTTCTCACGTCCCACACAAGCTTAGGATTATTTAAATAATCCAGATCCGGCTCCGGACAGAAGGCGTTGCAGAATCCAAGCTTTCCTTCAAACACGCGGCAGGGGCCGCCCATCCCATATTTTGCCAGATTCGCTGCGGCAATGCCCAGCTTCGCGCCCCACCCGGCTACAAGGAATTTCTGAGCGGAGCCGTCAATCGCGGACTGATTTAAGCCGCCCGCCAGGGATGCTGCCAGGGAAATCGCATCCTCCATCTGGGTTTCATTAAAGTCCATCATAGTGCCTGCCACTACGGCGGCAGCAGCGGCGCCGCACACGCAGGTAGCGTCCACGCCCCGCTTTAAATAGGCGGACGGATTAATGACGCGTCCCTGATAGCAGTAAACCTCGTACCCTCTGGTAATAGCTTCTACCATTTTCTTTCCGGATACATTCTTAAGTTTTAACGCCATGGCAATCGCTGCAGAGTTCACTACCACGCCCGGATGGGCCATAGCGAATCGGTGGCCGTCATCTATATCCAGCATTCTCGCTGTGCTTCCCATCCAGAGAGCCAGACTTTCCGGATTTGCGGCGATGTCCTCACTGAGGGCATTCTTTAATGCAATTGCCGTGTCCTTCTGCGTGCCGTTTACAAAAATTCCGGTAAAATCTGCCAGACACTCTTTTGTCTTCTCCCTGACGTCCTCCGGCATATTCTCGTATGTAATTTCCTCCAGTACCTTCGTGATCCCCTCTAAGCACGTCGTTTTCTTTTCCATATCTATCTCCTTTGTTGATTTTGTTTAATCAGGCCGGCCCTGATTTAGGATTTATGGATATTTTAACGACTTTTTTTGCAATTAAAAAGCATGAAATATTTATATTTATGTAATTTTTAGTTGCGTTTACATCTTTTTTTCGCCTGTTCACGCCCGTTCCCATACCATCTCAAAAGCCGGCCGCCCCTTTTCCCTTATTTCAGACCTTTAAGCGGCCTTTCCAGCAACTCAGCTTGATGGCTGCGTAAACATAAATTGCATGTCTTTGTAAACGGCTGCGTAAACAGCAGCCGTTTTAAATAATAACTAATCTCCCTTGTTTTCTTGGAGGAGTTTCTCTTTTCTCCGCCGGATGCCCAGCCACAAGGCTGCCAAATGCATCCTCATCCGTCCTCATTCCCAATTGATACAGAAAGTCCCGCATACGCGGATTTTCCGTCAGCCAGTGAATCTGGTTGATCCAGCACGTTCCTATTCCCAGGGACCAGGCCGCAATCTGCATATTTTCCAAACCGTTGGCACAGTCTGCCATGCTGTTGCCATGCTCTCTGGGCGCGACGGCTATTATAAGGGCCGGAGCCTGGTGAAGGCAGCTGTAACCCTCTTTTTTCGCCTTTACAATCGTCTTATTTTGATAACAGCCCTCCTCCAAATCCCGTTTTGCGAATTCTTCCTTTACAATCTGATTGATTTCTTCCAAAATCTGTTTGTTTTGCGTCGCTATAAATCTGCTGTACTGGTGATTGCCGCCGGTAGGCGCATACAATCCGGACTCCAAAATGGCCCCGAGCTGCTCTTTTGACAAAGCTTGCGGCTGATACTTTCGTATGCTCCTCCGGGTCTTAAGCAAATTGAGCACATCTCTTCCCTGTTCCATGACTTATCGCCTCCTTAATTTATACATCAATTTTACGTTCCGGGGAATCATTTTGAAAGCATCCATCCTTTGGACACTTGTAAAGGCTTGTTGCAATTTGATCGTGGGATAAGATGTAATTGCAGAATAGCTGAGGGCATGTCACAATATCTATGTTACCGCCCCTATACTGGCAACAGGAAGGGGGTGCTTTTGTGGATGAACTTATTTCGTTTTTAATCGCCGTTATGGCGGGTGTAGCTTGCCACTACATCATCAAATGGTTGGACGGCGATGATTAAATCGGTAACCAGCCTGCGGGCTTAAGCCTTCCCGCCTCAAACTAGGAATAGAAAAACCCCAGAGGTTGCAGCTCTGGGGTTTTTCGCATGTTTTTGTGGAACACTTATTTCGTTTTGCCTACAGGCATTATAGCATATGCAAAGTTACTTTGCAAGATACATAAATCACTACAACCATAAGGTATACCCCTTCAAATAATTGTTGCTTTCCATTCTATGAAAATAGTTGTACAATAATGAAAACGAAACAAATCCCGCCCCTGCGGGATCCATACGAAACCGTAATCGTCCAAAACGGTTACACAAAATCATTATAGAGAAGGAGTGTACGACAGTGGCAAAGCGAAAGCTAATCATCGAACCAAAGTGGTGTAAGGGCTGCGGCATCTGCGTGGAGTTCTGTCCCAAAAAGGTGCTGGCCCTCCAGAAAGAGAAAGTTACCATATTAAATATGGATGCCTGCATCGGCTGCGGATTATGCGAGCTGCGATGTCCCGATTATGCAATCTACTTGGAAAAGGAGGAAAATGGAAATGGCTGAAAATAATAAGCGTGCGCTGCTCCAGGGAAATGAAGCCTGCGTGGAAGGAGCCCTGGCCGCAGGAATGCGGTTTTTCTCCGGCTACCCCATCACCCCCTCCACAGAGATTGCCGAGGGCTGCGCCCTCAACCTTCCCAAGGTAGGAGGAAAATTCGTTCAGTTGGAAGATGAGATCGGCGGCATCGCTGCTGCAATTGGCGCCTCTGTGGCCGGCGTAAAGGCCATGACTGCTACCAGCGGTCCCGGCTTCTCCCTTAAGCAGGAAAATCTGGGTTACGCTGCGCTGGCGGAAATTCCCGTGGTTGTTGTGGATGTACAGCGTTCCGGCCCCTCAACCGGCCTTCCCACCTCCCCCTCCCAGGGCGATGTGATGCAGGCCCGCTGGGGCACTCACGGAGACCATCCCGTAATCGCCCTTGCCCCCGCCTCCGTACAGGATACATACAATCAGACCATACGGGCCTTCAACCTTTCTGAGAAATACCGCACTCCCGTCATTCTTCTCATGGACGAGATTGTGGGCCACATGCGGGAAGGCATTGAGCTTCACCCGGCCGAGGAGATTGTAGACCGGGACAATAACATGGTGGACGGACTGCCCTACGCGGTAGCCCCCGGGGAAACGGTTCCCCACTGCCCGCCTTTTGGCACAGGCGCCCGCTACAACATCACCGGCCTGCTTCATGCGGACGACGGCTTCCCTACCGGAAGCTCCGACCTTTCCTTTATGCTGTGCACCCGGCTGATGAAGAAGATTGAAAATAATCTGGACGACATTCTCCGCTGGGAAGAATTCATGACAGACGACGCAGACGTAGCCATTGTATGCTTCGGCGGCACTACCCGAGCCGTGCAGGGAGCCATCGAGGAGGCCCGGGCCCAGGGCATCAAGGTGGGAATGTTCCGCCCCATCACCGTGTGGCCCTTCCCGGAAAAAGCCCTGGAGGCCCTCTCAAAGAAGGTAAAGCACCTGGTTGTGGCGGAGCACAATTACGGCCAGATTCTTTTAGAGGTACAGAGAATCGTAAAGGACAACTGCTCCATTTCCCATATCGGCAAGGTAGATGGAACCACCATCACACCGGTGGAAATTATCGAACACATAAAGGAGGTATTGTGATATGCCCAGTCAATTAATCAAAGACACCTTCCGCATGGAGCACCTCCCCCATATCTGGTGCCCGGGATGCGGACACGGCATTTTAATGCGGGACGTGGCCCAGGCCATTGAGAATCTAAAGCTTGACAAGGATAAGGTCTGCGTAGTTTCCGGTATCGGATGCTCCTCCAGAGCTGCTGGCTACATGGATTTCAACACCCTTCACACCACCCACGGGCGGGCCATCGCCTTTGCAACCGGCATCAAGATGGCAAAGCCGGAGCTGACGGTCATCGTCATCACCGGCGACGGCGACGCCACGGCTATCGGCGGAAACCATCTGATTCACGCCTGCAGAAGAAACATCGACCTGACGGTTGTGGTGTTCAACAACAATATTTACGGGATGACCGGCGGACAATATTCCCCCACCACTCCCACCAACGAATTCGGGACCACGGCCCCCTATGGGAATATCGACAATGATTTTGATATCCCCCAGCTGGCCATTGCCGCCGGCGCCACCTACGCCGCCCGCGGAACCGCCTACCATGTGCCCCAGACCATCAAGATGATCGAGGACGGCATCAAGAATCCGGGCTTCTCCCTGATTGACGGCGTCAGCGTATGTCCCACCTACTACGGCCGCAAGAACAAGAAGGGAAGCGCCGTAAAGATGATGGCCTGGCAGCGGGACAATACTGTGGACGTAAAGAAAGCTGCTTCCATGGCCCCTGAGGAGCTGGAAGGAAAAATCATCATGGGCGTGTTTAAGAATGAGCCCAAGGAAGAATATACCGCAAGATATCAGAAAATTATTGACCGTTTAAAAAAATAAGGAGGAAATGAAAATGATGAAGAAAGCAGAGCTGCGTTTAACCGGATCCGGCGGACAGGGCGTTATTTTGGCAACCGTTATCTTGGCTGAGGCCGGCTTCCTGGATGGAAAATTTGTGGTTCAGTCCCAGTCCTATGGCCCCGAGGCCCGCGGCGGCATGTGCAAGGCCGAGGTGGTAATCGACGAGAAGCCTATCACCTACACCAAGGTTCAGGTGCCCAATTTCCTTCTGGCCCTGACCCAGGCCTCCCTGGATAAGTATTCATCCGTACTGACAAAGGACGCTGTGATCGTGGCTGACGCCAGCCTGGAAGTTCCCGCCTCCCTTAAGGCCGCCCACACTGTTTACCAGGTGCCCATCCTGGACACCGCCAAGATCAAGGTAGGCCGCGCCATGACCGCCAACATCGTAGCTGTGGGCGCTATCAACGCCATCCTGCATCTGGCCTCCAGAGAATCCCTGGAGAAGGCCGTGACCATGCACATCCCCAAGGGGACGGAGGAGCTGAACATGAAGGCCCTCTCCGAAGGCATTGGCCTGATTGAAAAGCTGAATGTTCCGCTTGCATCCTAATTGGTTTCACATAATTTTCTTGTCGTTTTCGCGAAAAGCCGCCGTGATTTTGTTACGGCGGCTTTTTGCAGGGATAGCCAGCTGAAGCCGCCCAGAAAAACCAATTGAACATTCCCTCCCACCGTTGTATACTGATGGAAACACCACCCATTCATCCTATATGGACCATATGGCAGCTAAAAAAGGAGAAACCTGACATGGAAAAAATGAAAGATCTCGCTTACTACAATGGAACCATCACCCCCATCAACGAGATGATGATCCCGGCAAATGACCGCGGTTTTTACTTCGGAGACGGCATCTACGAGGCCGGAATGGTATACCACCACAAAATCTTTGCCCTCCAGGATCACCTGGATCGGATGTTTAACAGCGCCGCCATGCTGCGGATCGAGCTTCCCTACACCAAAGAGGAAATCGGCGCACTGCTCTCAGAGCTGGTGGACAAGGTGGAGAGCGACAGCCAGTTCCTCTACTGGCAGGTCACCCGGGGCACGGCTCCCAGGAACCACCTCTTCCCCAAGGATGTTCCCAGCAACCTCTACGTCTATGCCAAGCCCTGGCCCGGCGTGCAGATGTCGGACCCCTATCGGGTCATCACCGCGGAGAACACCCGGTTTTTCCACTGCAA